>JBGAQM010000108.1:0-16904 GCA_044220735.1 Urbifossiella sp.
GCTTCCCGCGAAGCCGCAGGCGGCAACCGAACTGGTTACTCCTCCGCCGCCCCCCGGAACATCCCCAGGTAGCTGTGGTACCGCCGCTCGCTCAGCTGCCGCCGCCCGACCGCGGCCTTGACCGCGCAGCCCGTCTCGTGCGTGTGGGTGCAGTCGGGGAACGCGCACCGCGGCACGAACGGCCGGAATCAGGTGTTCCTCCACCTGCTCGGGCTCGTGTCCCACAGCGCGAGCGTGCGGACGCCCGGGGTGTCCACCACCCACCCGCCGGCGTCGAGGCGGATCAGCTGCGAGTACGTCGTGGTGTGCCGGCCCTTCTCGTTCACCTCACTCACCGACTTCACCTTCAGCGCCAGCCCCGGCTGCACCGAATTGAGTAGGGACGACTTGCCCACGCCGCTCTGGCCGGAGAACACGGTGGCCTTGCCGTGCAGGAGCTGCCGCAGCCGGTTCACGCCCAGGCCGGTCGCGGCGCTGGTGAGGATCGTGGGGATGCCGAGCTGCGAGTAGAAGCCGACGAGCGGCTGGAGCTCGACGGGGTCGGCCAGGTCGGCCTTGTTGAGCAGGAGCACGGGGGCGAGGCCGCCCATCTGCGCCGCGGCCAGGTAGCGGTCGATGAGGTGCGGCTTCAGGTCGGGCAGCACCAGCGAGATGACGATCGCCAGCTGATCGACGTTGGCGACGAGGACGTGCTCGCGCCGCCGGCTGGCGCGGGTGAGGACGCCGCGCCGCGGCTCGACGCGCTCGATGAGCCCGTCGAGGGCCGGTTGGGGAGGTTGGGAGCGGCGGGAGGCGTCGAGGAGGGCAGCCACGGCGGTCAACGTTCTCGCCGCCGCGCTTCCCCCGTACCGGGCCGGAACACACCACGTCCCCCGTGGTGACCACGCTCTGCTCGTCCACGCTGAGCGACTTCAGCAGCCGGCGGACGGCGCAGCGGAAGACGCGGCCGTCGTCGGCCTCCACCACCGACGCCAGCCCGTGGACGCGCAACACCCGCCCGCGCGGCACGCCGCGTCGGCGGCCGGCATCCGTCGGCGTCGTCCACCGTCAGGGTGCGCCTGCGCGACAGGTCGCCCTTGGCGCGGACGCGCTCGCCCGACGCGGCATCACCGGCGGCGGCGGCGTCCTCCTGGAAGGCGCGGGTGATGTCGTTCTCGCGCGGCGGCTTCGCCCGGTTCTTCCGCAGGTCGACGCGCTCTTCTTCTTGCCGCTTCCCATCCGGGTAGTGTAGCCGCTGCCGGAAGCGGCAACTCAGGTGTGTACGTTGCCGCTTGCGGCTTCGCACTTCCCAACGCGAAGCCGCAAACGCTCCCACGACGGCCCGGTCGCTTGACACGCCGCACCCCGACACTACACCCCGTCCCCCTCCCACCAGGACCGCCGCCATGTCCCGCCGCTGGCTCGCCGCCGTCGCGCTCCTCGCCGCCCCGTCCGCCGCGTCCGCCCAGGCCACCGCCGTCCAGGTCGCCGACGGCGTCGAGTTCCGCGTCGGCGCCGAGGTGGTGGCGAAGTACCACACCGCCCCGACCGTGGCGAAGCCGTTCCTGTGGCCGGTCGCCGCCCCCGGCGGCACGCCCGTCACCCGCGCCTGGCCGGTGCAGACCAGCGCCGCCGACGCCACCACCGACCACGTCCACCAGAAGTCGGTGTGGTTCTGCCACGGCGACGTGATCCCCGAGGGGCTGGCGCTCAAGACGGCGGCCGCGAACAAGGCCGACAAGGGCGTGGACTTCTGGAGCGAGTCGAAGGACAAGGACGGCAAGAAGCGCCACGGCACCATCCGCTGCACGAAGGTCGTGATCCCGGACGCGAAGCCCGGCGACCCGGTGGTCGTGGTGACGTGGAACACCTGGCTCACGGCCGACGGCGAGAAGATCCTCGACGAGAAGCGCACGATCACGTTCCGCGACACGCCCGAGGGCCGGCTGTTCGCGTTCACCTGCGAGCTCGCCGCGAACGACTACCCGATCGTGTTCGGCGACACGAAGGAGGGCTCGTTCGGCGTCCGCGTCCACGACGAGTTGCGGACGGCCGACCCGAAGGGGCAGCCGCTGAGCGGGACCGTCACGCCGTCGGCCGGCACGGCGGCGGCGACCGGCACGAAGGACAACTTGCCGCTGTGGGGCCGCGTCGCCGACTGGAACGACTACAGCGGCACGGTGGGCGGCAAGGCGGTGGGGCTGGCGGTGTTCGCGCACCCGGACAACCCGACGAAGTCGGCCTGGCACACCCGCGCCTACGGGCTGATGGCCGCGAACCCGTTCGGCCGCGACCACAGCGGCTTCCCGTCGCAGAAGGGGAAGACGGACCTCGTGCGGATCGAGAAGGGCAAGTCGCTGACGTACCGCTTCGCCGCCTACGCCCACACCGGGGACGTGAAGAGCGGCAAGGTGGCGGAGGCGTACGAGGCGTTCCGGCGCTAGGCCGCGAGCGGCTACATCGTCCGCCCGCCGTCCACCACCAGCACCTGCCCGGTGGTGAGCGTCGTGCCCGTCGCCAGGTAGATGACCGCGTCGGCGATGTCGTCGGGGTCGGCGGCGCGGCCGAGCGGCGCCTGTTCGAGGTACTTGGCGACGTGCGCCTCGCGGCCGGCGAGCCAGCGTGTCAGGATCGGGCCGGGGGCGACGGCGTTCACCCGCACCTCCGGCCCGAACGCCCGCGCCAGCGACAGCGTCACGCAGTTCAGCGCCGCCTTGCTCGCGCAGTACGGGATCGAACTCCCCTGGCCGCTCAGGCCCGCCACGCTCGTCACGTTCACCACGTTCCCGCGCCGCGCCTTCAGGTGCGGCATCGCCGCGCGGCAGGCGTAGAAGGCGCCCTTCACGTTCACCTGGAAGATGTCGTCCCACACGGCGTCGGTGAGGGCATCCAGGTCGGGGTGCGGCACGAAGTGGGTGGTGCCGGCGTTGTTCACCAGCACGTCGAGCCCGCCGAACGTCGCCGCCGCGTCGGCGACCATCGCCCGCACCGCGGCGTCGTCCCCGACGGAAGCCTTGTACACCTTCACCGGCGCCCCCGCGGCGCGGACCAGCTCGGCCGTCTCGGCGGCGTCGGCCTCCGACTTCGAGTAGTTGACAGCGACGGCGAACCCGAGCCGGGCGAAGAACCGCACGCCCGGCCGACGCCGGTGGCCGAGCCGGTGACCAGGGCGACTTTCTGCGACACGGCGAGTCTCACAGTGGACAGAGGACAGAGGACAGAGGACAGAGGACAGATGACAGAGGACAGAATACAGACTGTGCTCCTCGCCCTCTGTCCTCTGTCCTCCCCTCGACGGGGCAATCATGGCGGGGCGCGAAATCTGGGTGGGGTAGCGAAATTCCAACGATTCCGCGGGCGACGATTGTCAGTTTTTGTCCGACCATACCTGATATCCGTTCGTGACCTACATTAGAATCAGCCCAAACGTCACACCCGGCAGGACGCCGAGCCGCCTTCGCGTGCACGGAGCCTTCGCCGTGGGTCAGTCCGCACTCCGCCCGTTCCCGCCCCGGCCGACCGAAACCCCACCCCCTGCCCGTCGGCCGCCGACCCGGCGCCGCAGCGCGTGCTCCTCGGGGACTACGAGCCGCAGATCCGCCGGCTGTGCCGGATGGTGCTCGCGGCCGACGGGCTGGTGTGCGAGGAGGTCGGCACCGGCCCGGCCGCCGTGGACGCCGCCGCCCGCCGCAACTACGACCTGGTGTTGCTCGACTGCGACCTGCCGGGGTGTTCGGGCGAGGACGTGCTGCGGAGCCTGCGGCAGAACCCGCCGGCGCCGAACCTGAAGGTGGTGATGTTCTCCGGCAACGCCAGCGGCGACGACCTGTCGCGGAGCATGCTCGTCGGGGCCGACGACTTCCTGACCAAGCCGTTCAGCACGGTGCAGCTGCGGGCGCGGGTGAAGGCGGCACTGCGGCTGAAGGCCGCCCAGGACCGGTCCGACCGCCTCAACCGCAGCCTGCTGGCGCTGACCGCCGAGCTGGAGGACGCGGTGGCGGTGCGCGAGGGCGAGCTGACCCACGCCCGCGGCGGGCTGGTGCTCGCGCTGGCGAAGCTGGTCGAGCACCGGTCGAAGGAGACGGGGGCGCACCTGATGCGCCTCCAGCGGTACGCCCGGGTGCTGGCCGAGGCCGCCGCCGACCTGCCGGGGTTCGCCCCGCTCATCGACCCGGTGTTCGTCCGCAACCTGGAGGACGCCGCCCCGCTGCACGACATCGGCAAGGCGGCGCTGCCCGACGGCATCCTGAACAAGCCGGGGCCGCTGACGCCGGAGGAGCGGACCCGGATGCAGGCGCACACCACGATCGGCGCCGCGACCCTCCAGGCCGTGGCCGACGAGCACCCGTTCGCGCTCGGGTTCCTCCAGACCGCGATCGACATCGCCCGCAGCCACCACGAGCGCTGGGACGGCGGCGGGTACCCGGACCGGCTGTCGGCCGAGGCGATCCCGCTCGGGGCGCGCATCCTGGCCGTGTGCGACGTGTACGACGCCCTGCGGGCGCGGCGCGTGTACAAGGCCGGCATGACGCACGCCGAGGCCGTGCGGGTGATCGTCGAGGAGTCGCCGGGGCACTTCGACCCGGCGCTGGTGACGGCGTTCGTGGGCGCGCCGACCGGCTCGACAAGGTGTTCGAGGAGGTGGGGGAGTAGGGGTCGGTAGCCGCGGCGCGAGGCCGCCAGCGGTAACGGAACCACCCGAGCGAACGCTTGCGACTTCGCGTTGCGAAGCGCGAAGCCGCAAGCGGCAACGGAACCACCGACCGCGAGCGAGCTTGCGACTTCGCGTTGCGGCTTCGGCGGAACCAGCCGGCGGACGCTTGCGGCTTCCGCGAAGCCGAAAGCGGCAACGGAACCACCCGAGCGAACGCTTGCGGCTTCGCGTTGCGGGACGTGATCACCCGGGCGGCGGCATCTATCGCACCCCTCCGCCGCGCGACCAGCGCAGCCGCCACACACCCGCCGCCAGCCCCGCAAACTCGTTGGTGCCGCCGCGGCCAGCGTACCGTCACCCGCTCCGCCGCCTCCGACCGCCGAGTCCCACCGTCACCACGCCCTCGGACTGACTCAGGTAGCCGCGCGCCGGGGCCGCGTAGACCCGCCGCACCGTGCCCCCGACCTCCACCGTCACCTCGCTGCCGGGCGGCACGTCCAGCCGCAGCGACCGGTTCACGCCCTCGTCGTTCCGCAGCAGCCGCGCCGGGCCGCCGTTCGCCACCAACACCACGTCCAGGTCACCGTCGCCGTCGAAGTCGAACACGGCGCAGCCGCGGCCGACCAGCGGGCGGAACAGGTCCGGGCCGACGCGCTCGGCGGTCACCGGCTCGAAGCCCGGTTCCCCGGCGTTCCAGAACAGCTGCGCCGCCTGCGGGTGCGTCTCGCCGGGCCGCGCGGCGGCGATGTCGGGTTCGAGGTGGCCGTTGCACGTCAGCAGGTCGGGCCGGCCGTCGAGGTCGAAGTCGGCGAACAGCGCCCCGAACTTCATCGGCGCCCGGCTCGGGGCCGCGAGGGCCGAGCTGCGCGCAGGTCGGGAACAGGTCAGGGCCGACGCGCCGGCGGTTGCAGCGCGCCGAAGCCCCGAATAGCGTTGTTCGGCTCGCCAGGCCGCGGCGAATCGCCGAGTTCGAGGTGGCCGTTGCACGTCAGCAGTCGGGCCGGCCGTCGAGGTCGAAGTCGAACTTCAGGCTCGGGAGCCGCGAGGCCAGGCCGCGGGCATCGAGCGTGTTCGGCTCGTTCGTGAAGTTATGCTCCGCGTCGAGGTACGCGGCATCGACGCCCATGCCGCCGCGCGGGCGGCCGTCGGCGTAGGCCAGGCCCGCCGGCATCGCCGCCTCCTCGAACCGCCCGCCGACGTTGCGGAAGTACAGGTTCCGGGTCGTGTCGCAGGCGACGATCACGTCCGGCCGGCCGTCGCGGTCCGGGTCGCAGACGGTGACGCCGAGCGCCTTCCCGGCGGGCTTGCCGCCGTCGCGCACCTGAACGCCCGCGGCCTCCGACACGTCGGCGAAGCGGCCGCCGCCGAGGTTGCGGTAGAGGACGTTGTCGGCGGCGGGGAACTGCGTCGGCGGCACATAGGCGCGGCCGCCGCCGGGGAGCTCGGCCTTCACGCCGAGGTCGGCGGCCGGGCTCCACGTCACGTAGCGGCACACGAACAGGTCGGGCCGGCCGTCGCCGTCGTAGTCGAAGAACGCCGCCGACGACGGGAACGGGATCGGCTCGGCGTGCGTGTCGAAGGGCGTGGGCAGCTCGGCGCCGCCGGCGACGCCCGCGACCGCGGTGACGTCGATGAAGCGCTTGCCGCCGTCGTTCTTGAACAACCTGCTGGCGCCGACCGCGGCGACGAACAGGTCGGTGAAGCCGTCGCCGTCCACGTCCGCGGCGGCGGCGCCCATGCCGTACAGCGACACGTTCAACCCGACGGCGGCGGTCACGTCGGCGAAGGTGCCGGGTCGCCGGCGTTGCGGTGGCCGCCCGTGTGGGGAGCTTGCCGGGCTCGCCGGGCCACGGGCGGCCGTTGGGGAAGAACAGGTCGGGCCGGCCGTCGTTGTCGAAGTCGAGGACGACGACGCCGCCGCCCATCGTCTCTCCGGAGGAACTTGCGCGGCGTGGCGCCGTTCGTGTGCGTGAAGCGGAGGCCGGCCGCGGCGGTGACGTCGGTGAAGCGGACGCGCGAGCCGCCGTCGGGCGGAAGTCGAGCCCAGGAAGGCCGCGACGAGTACGGCGAGGGCGGCGGCAGGTACAGCAGGCGGCCATCGCCGTGTAGTGTACACGGCTCAAGCCGCGTTGCCGCTTGCGGCTTCGCGCGGGGACGCGCGAAGCCGCAAGCGACAACGTAACTAGCTACATCGCCGCTCGCCGTTTCGCCCGGGGAAGCGCGAAGCCGCAAGCGGCAACGCGACTGACAGCTACCGGTCGAGCGGCAGCCGCGCCGCCTCCGTGGCGCGGTCGAAGAACGCCGCGTTGCAGACGTGGTGCACCAGCTCCGCCACCTCGAAGTCGGTGAACTCCTTCCGCAGCGCCTCGACGTCGGTGTCCGTTACGGTCGCCGGCGCCGCGCTCAGCTTCCGCGCGAACGCCAGTGCCCGCCGTTCCTTCTCCGGCAGCGCCGCGGCGTCGGCGTCGAGCCCGAAAATCTGGTCGTCCGTGAGGCCGGCGGCCTTCAGCCGGTCGCGGGCGACGGCCAGCGCGTACCACGCCCGGTCCTCGCGCGCCGCCGCCCACGCCACCGCCGCCTTCAGCCGCGGCGACAGCTTCCCGCCCTCCGCCGACGCCTTCAGCCCGGCGGCGCGGCCCTTCGAGCCGTTGGGGAACACCGCCAGCATCTTCGCCCAGTTCGGCGCGGCGCCGTCATGCCCAGGCGCGCCTTGGCGTCCGCGGCGACCGGCAGGCGCGGCGACCGGGCGGCGGCCACGCGGCCTCGACCACGGCGCGTCTTCGAGCTTCGGGCAGGCGGCGCAGAGGCTGGCCTTCACGCACTTCTCCGGCAGCGCCGCCATGCCCGGCTCACGAAGTCGGCGTACTTCGGCGACGCCGGCGTGGTGAACGACGACACCTTCTTCCCCTCCTTGGCGAAGAAGTCGCCGCCGGCCTCGCCGGGGATGTTCAGCCCGTCGGTCCAGCGGTTCGTGGCGTTGAACCCGGCCACGGCCAGCACGATCTCGCTGCACTGGTTCGGCGTGAAGTGCTTCTTCAACTCGGCGAGGTCGTCGTCGCCGACGGCGTGCAGCGCGACGGTGAGCTTGCGCGTGAACAGCACCGCGGCGCGGAGGTTCGGCGTGAGCGCGTCCCAGTCGCCGTCGAGGGCGGCGATCTCGTCGTCGTTGAGGCCGGCGGCCGAGAGCTTGTACTCCTGGTGGCCGAGGCAGTAGTAGCAGTTGTTGGCCCGCGACACGACCCAGAACAACCGCGTCTTGAACGTGTTGTCGAGCGTGGCGGCCTCGTCGGGCGTACCGCCGCGGCCGCCGGTGCCGCCGGCGCCGAACTCGGCCGGCAGGTAGTAGGCGCGGAACCGGCCGTTGTTCACCTTGGCGAGCAGGCCGTCGGCCTCGCCCGGCGGGAACAGGATGCGCGGGCAGGCGGTCTTGTGCCCCTCCATCGCGGCCTTGACTTCGGTACGGGTGGCCGGCACCGGCTTCGGCTCCGGCGACGGCGCTGAGCTGCGCACGACACGAGCAGCGCGGCGAGGCGAGGGTGTGCATGGTGGAGTTCCGGGACTGTGGGAGTTACGAGTTGATCGCTGTGGTTCGGTTGCCGCTTGCGGCTTCGCGCTCCCCGCGGCGCAAGCGGCGGCTCGAACTCCATCCTCTGCTCACGGCTCCAGCTGGAGCCCGGCGGCCTCGGTGATCCGGTCGAACGACGCGCGGACGGTGACGTAGCTGATGAGCTGCACCACGTCGCGCGGGCCGGCCAGCTTCACCGCCGCGTCCACCTCGTCGTCGGTCAGCACGACCGGCGACGCCGCAAGATTCCGGGCCACCGTGAACAACGCCCGCTCGGTCGGCGTGTACCCGGCCCAGTCGCCGTCGAGGCGGAACACCTGATCGTCCGTCTGGCCGAGGGCGTTCAGCCGCCGCTTCGCCTCGCCGGCGGCGTACCAGGCGCGGTCCTGGCGGGCGATGATCCAGCTCGCCTGCGCCTTCAGCAGCGGCGTCAGGTCGCCCTTCGTCTCCGACGACCGTTGGCTGAGGATGCGCCCTTTCCCCTGCGCCGGGAAGTTCGCCAGCAGCCGCACCCACTGCGGCAGCGGGCCGGCCGCCCAGTCCTCGGGCAGAAGCTCGCGGGCCTTCGCGTCCTCGACCAGCGGCAGGCGCGGGGTGCGCGCCTTCGCCGCGGCCAGCGCCTTCTCCGCCTCCGCCCGCGACTCCAGCGCCGGCCGGCGGTTCACGGTCGCCCGCGTCGGCTGGCCCTTCGCGTCGAACTCCAGCGGCGCCACCTTGCTGATCGACGTCTTGTACTTCTCCGCGGTCGGCGTCAGGTAGGTGTGCTTCTCGCCGCCCTTTTCGCTGCCCTTCTCGCCGCCCTTGGCGCCGAAGCCGAACCCGCCGCTCCCCTCGTTCTGCGGGATGCCGGCGCCTTCCTTCCAGCGGTTGATGGCGTTGTTCCCGGCCACCGACATGATCATTTCCAGGATTTGCAGGTCGGTGTAGTGCTCCTTCAGCGCGGCGACGTCGGCGTCGGTGAAGCGGTGCGGCTCGTAGGTGATCTTGCGGGCGAACGCGAACGCGGCGCGCTCCTTGGCCGTGAACCCGGACCAGTCGCCGTCGAGGGAGGCGATCTGCTCCTCGGTCAGCCCGGCGCGGAGGAGCTTGCTCTCCTGGTGCCCCTGGCAGTACTGGCAGTTGTTCGTGCGGCACACGATCCAGAACAGCTGCGTCTTGAAGGCGTAGTCGAGCGACGCGGCGCCGTCCTTCTCGCCGCCGAACCCGAAGGCGCCGCCGCCCCCGCCGCCCTTGCCGTCGCCGCCGCCGGGCATGTAGACGGCGCGCAGCCGCGACTCGTAGCCGCCGCCGCGGCCGCCGAGCTTCTCCTTCTCCGCGTCGGTCAGCTCGGGGAGCGGGATGCGGAGCCGACGCACCTTCATCTGCTCCAGGTACTCCTTCATCTCCGGCCGGGTCACCGGGGTCGGCCGCGGGGCCGACGTCGGCAGGTTCGTCGGCGGGTCGGCCCGCAGGGTCGTCCCGAACGTCGCGACCCCGATCAGGGCCGCAAGGTACTGGCGCATGGGTGGGTGATTCCTTCTGGGGCCGGGCCGGTCAGCTCCCCGCTTCGTAGCGGAGGACGACCAGCTTCGGCGTGGTGCTCACGTTGTAAACCGCGCGTTCCTGGGTCTTCTTGCCGGCCGCGTCCTGCACGGTCAGCTTCACCTTGAACTGCACGTCGAACCCGTCGGCCTTGCCGTCGCCGTCGAACTCGTAGTCGAGGAGCTTGAGCCCCAGCTTCCACTGCCGCTCGGCGACGGTGATTGTGGGGGCCTTCTGCTTGTACCCGTCGGGCGTGTCGCCGCCCTTCCAGGCGTCGAGCACGCCCTTGAGCGTGTCGCGGCCGACCGCGGGGTCGGACGGGTCCGGCCGCGAGGGGCCGCACCCGAACACGCCCAGCCCCGCGGCACACGCGACCGCCCACGCCGTCGTTCGACCTCGCACGG
This sequence comes from Urbifossiella sp., assembly GCA_044220735.1. Classification (GTDB taxonomy): domain Bacteria; phylum Planctomycetota; class Planctomycetia; order Gemmatales; family Gemmataceae; genus Urbifossiella. The sequence continues at coordinate 10,124 of JBGAQM010000108.1, forward strand.
AACCCGTCCTTTCGTGGTTGGTGTGGCGGGCCGCCGGGGTCACTCGCTCACCGTCTCGTTGCCGTTCCGGGTGCCCATCGCCCGCCACGCGGCGAGGTTCATCGAGTACGTCGCGGTCCGCACCGACCCGTCGAACAGGAGGACGTTCACGATCCGCGTGTGCTTGCTGTTGGCGGTCGTCGAGATGCGCTGCGGCGGGTACATGCACGACCGGGCCCCGGGCGGGAAGGCGTGGTAGTACCGGGTGCCGGTGTGGTCGGTGCTCGTCCAGAAGTCGCCGGCGTTCGACTTCCCCTGCTTGGTGAGGTCGGTGATGTCGCAGGCGAGGCACTGGGCCAGCGCCTCGTCGGGCGTGGCGGGGTACGTCCCGGGCTGGAACGTGTCGCCGTCCGGCGACACCGAGGTGCTCGAGAAGTCGCCGAGGATGTGCTCGCTGAACGCGGCGGTGTTGCTCGTCCCGTCGGTGATGTCGCCGACGCGGTACTCGTTCGTCTGCCAGAACCCGCCGTCGGCGGGCGGCATTGAGGTGTTCGCCGAACTCGGGTAGGTGTTGACGATGCTGACGCCGCTGTTCGACCGGTAGTTGCACCCCGGCGTGCCGGCGGGCAGGCCGCTGGCCTGGTCGGACGGGCACAGGTAGACCGCGATCGGCGTCGCCTTCGGCACGGCGTTGGCCGCGTTGTTCGGCGACAGGGTGAGGTTGAACAGCTTGTACAGCGGGTCCTGCTCGAGGTGCGGCAGGATGATGGTGTGCACGTTGTACCCGACGGCGTCCAGGGCCGGCGGGAACTTCTGGTGCGCGCTGTGGTACGAGTGCAGGGCGAGGCCGATCTGCTTCAAGTTGTTCTGGCACTTGGCCCGGGCCGCGGCCTCGCGGACCTTCTGCACGGCCGGGAGGAGCAGCCCGATCAGGATGGCGATGATGGCGATGACGACCAGCAACTCGATGAGAGTAAAGGCCCGACGACGGAGAGACACGGGACCACCTGGGTCTGGGAGAAACGGCTCACCCCGCGCGGCGGCGCGCGCGGCGGGCCAGGGTATTGAATGACGCAACCAGGGCCGCGGAACGGACCGCTTGCGCGAGTGCGCAGTGGTGCCACCGCGGAAGAATTAGACCGACCGAGGTGGGTGGAACGGCAGGTACGAGCGGTGGACGGCGCGGCCGGCGGGCGGGTCGGCGGCGGCCGCGAAACCCGGGGCCCCGTCGGCGGCCGCGGCCAGGTCGACCGGCCGGTCCTTCGGCATCGGGTTCGGGCTGGTCAACGGCGCGAGCGGGGCGGGGGCCGGTGCCTCGCGGGCCGAGCAGTTCGGCCCGTGGCACGGCTCGCCGCGGGGTGCCGGCTCGTGGGCGACGGGCTTGCCGTCGATCACGAGGTAGTCACCGCAGGCGGCTTCGGCGCGCCCCGCGGGGCCGAACAACCCCGCGGCCAGCAGCACGGCTGCGGCGACGGGACGGACCGGCAGTCGAGAGGGGCCGCGAGTCATCGACCGAACCGGATGGGAGTTCCGGGTACGAATTTACCACAGTTAGCGGTCGCGTCAAGCGGCTTGCCGGCGTCGAGGCGTGTGTCGGGTCGGCGGGTCGGCGTCCGGCCGGCCGTCCCAAGACGACCGGCCGGGACGCCGGTCCCACCGAACTGAGACACGACCCCGGACCGTCCCCGCTTGACAGCCCCCCGCCGCCGCGGTCACACTGACGGGTGACTCGCTCCCGCCTCGCGTCCCTTCAGTTCTCCCCTGAAGAGGCTCTCCCGTGCCCACCCGCACCCTCGTCATCGACGGCACCGACCTGCAACACTTCCTCCTCGCCGTCGAGACCGGCACCGTCCGCGTCGGCGACGGCCCCGCCCACACCGCCGGCCTCATCCGCGACCTGCGCGTCGTCCGCGTCCGCTGCGAGGTCGAGTTCGAGGACGACCGCAACGAAGTCCCGGTGGACGAGCCCGGCGTGCTCGTCAAGCGCACCCTCGGCCCCGGCACGAACCTCCGCGTCGGCAGTTCCAGCCTGTCGATGGCCGGCACGGCGCAGGTGCCGGCCCTGGCGCAGGACACGGAAGTGATTCCCGCCCTACCGGCCGCCGCCGGCCCGCGGCGCCTCAAGGTGATCGACGGCGGCGACCAGGGGCACGCCTTCCGCCTGCCGGACAGCGGCACCGTGACCGTCGGCAAGTCCGGCGGCGCCGCCGACATCGGCCTCCACGACCTGTACGTGTCGCGGGTCCACTGCACGCTCGACGTGTCGCCCGCCGGCATCGTCGTCACCCACGTCGACGGCCTCGCCGGGACGCTGATCGACGGCAAGAAGGTCAACGGCGCGCAGGAGCTGCGGCGCGGCAGCGTGATGCGCGTCGCAGCTCGCACCTGCGGCTCGAACTCGCCGCCGCCGACGACGCCGCCATCGACGTCGAGGGCTCGGGCCGCACCGCCGCTGCTGCCGCCGCCGCCCGCCGCGGCCCTGGCCACCACCGTGATGCCTGCTGGACATGGCTGGTGATGACGGTACCCGGCTGCATTTCGCTGCGGGTTCACCGGCGAGGTGTTCGAGGCGACGTACGACCAGACCGGGCAGACGGTCGCCCTGAAGGTGCTCGCCGACTTTCCCGCCGCTCCCGCCGGAGCTGGAGGGCTTCGTCCGCGAGCTGAAGGCGGCGCAGGCGGTGCGGCACCCGAACCTGGTGGCGCTGCACGGCGCGGGCCGGACGCCGGCCGGGTGCTGGGTGGCGCGGGAGTACGTGCCGGGCGAGTCGGCGGCGGCGGTGGTGGCGCGGGTGGCGGCGGGCGAGAAGCCGAGCTGGACGCGCGCGGCGCGGGTGGCGGCGCACCTGGCGCGGGCGCTGGAGGCGCTGCACCGGCACCACGTCGTGCACGGCAACATCACGCCGGCGAACGTGCTGCTGCGGGCCGACGACCACGCCACGAAGCTGACCGACCTGCGGCTCGCACAGGCGCTGGCGGGAAGCGCGCTTCAGAAGCGGGTGCAGAAGGCGAAGCTGCTGGCGGACCTGCCGTACTCGGCGCCGGAGTTGTCCGACGCGGGGGCGTTCGTGGACGAGTCGACGGACCTGTACGCGGTGGGCGCGGTGGCGTACGCGCTGGTCGTGGGTCGGCCGCCGGTGGGGGGTGCGACGGCGGCGGAAATCGTGGCGAACGCGCACGCCGGCCGGGTGACGCGGCCGGGGCTGGCGTACAAGAAGGTGCCGGCGGCGTTCGACGCGGTGGTGATGAAGCTGCTGGCGTGCCACCAGGAGGACCGCTACTCGAATGCGGCCCAGCTGCTGGCCGACCTGGAGCCGATCGCCGAGGCCCACGACATCAAGCTGGGGTGACGGCGTTCTCCGAGCCGGCCTCGTGAGGGGGTCAGAGCGGGTGGCGCTCCGACCCCCTCACGGGGCCGGCTCCGAAGGCCGACCCGCACCGCTCGCAAGGACAGTCCATCGCCGCAAGTTGTTACGTGCGAGTATCTAACGTCGCATTTGTTGGTCGAAATAAATTCTAACACAAATCATTCTGAGTACCTGACATGTTTCCGCGACCCGCAGGGGGGCGCGGCGGAAACAACGATTTCGGCTCGAATGAGAGGCGAGACTTGACGCGCGACGAACCAGCGGAGCGGGAGGGATTCATGTTACGGCCGCCCTTCGGCGGGCCTCTTCAACCACTCGAGCACCGCTCCGTCGCCCGGACACGTCTGATCGGCTGGGTTCGTCGGGGCGCGGGGTCGATCACCACCCCGGGCTGGGCAATGTCGTCCGTGGTCACCACCCCCTGCGGTTTGTCCACCCCCGAGACGACCTCGCCGTCGTCCGGCGCCGTCGTCTGCGTGACCCGCCGCCGGGTGCCGCCGGTGCCGTCGGCGCGCTCCACCGACACGACGTAGCCGTTGCGCCACGTCACCTTCAGGTCGTGGCGGCCGTCGTTCACCTCCATCGTGCCGTCCGAGTCGTCGTCGTCGTCGAAGTCGTTGCGGGTCGAGCCGCGCCACCGCGGCATGTTCGACCCCGCCTCCAGCAGCCGGGCCGCTGCTGAGATGTGCATCCCGGGCTTGACGCGCTCGACCGACGCCGTCTGCTGCGCGTCCTGCTCCTCCCGCGCCTCCTGCTTGAAGTAGAAGCGCACCCCCGCGATGGTGACCGTCACGATGGCGGCGCCGATCGCCTTGACGAGCAGCCAGTTGACGCGGCTGCCGCCGGCGGCGGTGGCGGCGGTCGAGTTCGTCGAGCGGGTTGGTGGCGAGGCCCTTGAGCGGCGCCGCGGCCGCGCCGGCGGGCGGCAGGAAGGTGAACTTCAGTGCCGCGGAGCAGTCCGGGCACGCGGACGGGGCGTTGTCGGCGGAATAGAACCCGCACCCTTCGCACATCTTGGGCATGACTCGTTCCCGGGGTGGGTGGGACACCGGGACTGTAGTTCACACGGGTGGAACGGCGGTCGTGCGAACTGTGCCAGTGAGAGAGTTTCAGGCGCGAAAACCCACGCGCCGGCGGCGAGGTGGGACGCGACGCCGCAACCGCACCGGGTACAATCCCCGATGCGGCCGATCGACCTCGACCACCACGCCACCACGCCGACGCGGCCCGAGGTGTGGGACGCCGTTCGGGCCGCGCCGGACGGCAACGCGGCCAGCGCCCACGCCGCCGGCCGCGCGCCCGCCGCGCGCTGGACGACGCCCGCGAGCCGCGTCGCGCGCCGCCCTCGGCTGCGAACCCGACGAGGTGACGTTCACCGGCGGCGCCACCGAGGCCAACAACCTCGCCGTGTTCGGCCTCGCGGGGCCGGGTCGCGTTCTCGCGTCGCCGCTGGAACACCCGTGCGTCGCGGAGCCGCTGAAGAAGCTCGGCACCGTCGAGTACCTTCCGTGTCGTCGGCCGGCGTCGTGGAAGTGCCCTCGACCGCGAGCCGGAGGTGCGGTTCGCCGCCGTCATGCTCGCCAACCACGAGACGGGCGCCGTGCAGCCGGTGCGGGCCGTCGTCGAGGCGCTACCGGGCGTGCCGGTCCTCACGGACGCGGCGCAGGCGGTCGGCAAGATGCCCGTGGACTTCAAGCGCGCTCGGCGTCGCGGCGCTGACGGCGTCGGGCCACAAGTTCGGCGGCCGAAGGGCGTCGGGCTGCTGATCCTGCGCCGCGGCACGCCGTTCACGCCCACGGTGTTCGGCGGCCACCAGCAGGGCGGGCGGCGGCCCGGCACCGAACCCGTGCCGCTGGCCGTCGGCCTGGCCGTGGCGCTCGAACTCGCCGTCCGCGAGCTCCCCGAGCTGGGCGAAGGGCGGCGCTCCGGCAGCAGCTGCGGACGGGCTCCCGGGCTGAACCCGTCGTCAACGGCCCGGCCGACGGGCTCGCCAACACGCTGAACGTCTCGTTCCCCGGCGTCCGCGCCGACCTGCTGCTCAAGGGCGTTCGACCTCGACGGCGTCGCGTGTTCGGTCGGGGCGGCGTGTTCGAGCGGGTCGCTGCTCCCGAGCCCCACCCTGCGGGCGATGCAAGTCCTGGTCGGCTGGGGCTGGTCGCTTCAGCTTCGGCCGCGACACCGACTTTGCCGATATTGACGAGGCTGCGGGTCGCATCGGTCAGGCGGTCCGGCGCCTCCTCCGGGGTTCGCTCTGACGGCGACACTTGGTTGCACGAAAAGGAGAGACCCCGTCCCGAAAGCATTGAGTCAACCGCAAGATTCACTGTTGGAGCGATTATCGCCCCGTGCCGGCGCCGCAAAGTTCTTTGAATTTCACCACTTACGCACCGCCGGCCGCCCTTCCCGCGGGGTCGCGGAACTGATAGAATGATGTGCGAATGAACACCGCCGCCGGGACGGAATCCGGTCGCTGGCACGCCCTCCACGTCGTGGCCGAGAACCGTTCGGCCGTGCGCGCGGCGCGGGTGCTGGCGCGAGTCGTGGGCCGGGGGAAGCGGTCGGCCGTGTCGCCGCTCGTGTTCCACGGGCCGACCGGCTGCGGCAAGTCGGCGCTGGTGGGGGCGCTGCTCGCCGAGGTCGCCGCGGGCACCGCGACGGCCCAGGCCGTGTCCGCCGGCGACGTGGCCCGCGCCGCCGCCGACCCGACCGCCGACGGCTTCGCCGACGCCGACCTGCGGGCGTGCGACCTGCTTGTTCTCGAAGACGTGCAACTGCTACCGGCGCGGGAAGCCGGGGCGGTGGCCGACCTGCTCGACCGCCGCGCCGCCCGCGGCCGCGCGGTCGTGGCGACGGCGACGGTCGGGCCGTCGCAGCTGGAGTTGCCGCAGACGCTGACCTCGCGTCTGGCTGCCGGGCTGGTCGTGCCGCTGGAGGCGCCCAGGGTCGAATCGCGGCGGGCGGTGCTGGCCGGCGCCGCGGCCGTGCGGCTGACCCCCGACGCCCTCGACTGGCTGGCGGGTGCCGGCGGCGGCGGCGGGTTGCGATCGGCGCTGGGCCGGCTCGCGGCTCTCACCCCGGGGGCTAAGGCGTTCCCGGGTCCGCTCGACCGGGCCGCGTGCGAGCGGATTCTGGCCGCGAGCGGCCTGCCGACCTCGACCGGGCCGGACGTGCCGGGGATCATCAAGCGTGTGGCGGCGGCGTTCGGCGTAAGCCCGAAGGAACTGCTGGGGGCGAGCCGACTGCGGCGGGTGCTGGTGCCGCGGCAGGTGGCGATGTTCCTGGCCCGCGAGGCGTGCGGGCTGTCGTTCCCGCGGCTGGCGGCGGCGTTCGGCCGGGATCACACCACGGTGCTGCACGCGGTGCGGAAGATCGGCGCGGAACTGGAAGGCGACGAGCGGCTGGCGGGCGTGGTGCGGCGGCTGCGGGCGGAGGTC
>JBGAQM010000109.1:0-1597 GCA_044220735.1 Urbifossiella sp.
GACCGCCTGCTTCGTCCCTTCCGCGCCGACGGCCGCGAAGACCGGCCCGCGCCCGGCTGCCGCCTCTACTAGCAACCGCGGTAGCTCGACGCGCTCGTCGGCGGTGAGCTTCAGCGTCTCGGACACCATGCCGGTGCCGAGGCCGTCGGCGCCGACGGCGAACGACCAGTCCACCGCGCGCGCCAGCGCCGCGGCGTCGATGCGGTCGTCGTCGGTGAACGGCGTGTGGGCGATCGCCAGCACGCCTTCGAGTCGCTTCGGCATCACCAGTCACCCACGCTGCCGTCGGGGTAGAACACGCGCTGCAACACTTCCTGCTCGAACGGGTGCCGCTTGACCTCGGCCTCGTCGATGGTGATGCCGAGGCCCGGCCGCGCGTTCGGCTTCACGACCCGCCCCTTCGGCTCGATCGTGAAGCCCTCCGCGACCACGTCGCGGCGCCACGGCACGTCCTCGGTCACCGTCTCGCAGATGGCGTAGCTCGGCTGGCTGAAGCCGAACTCCAGGCTCGCCGCGGTACTCACCGGCCCCTGCGGGTTGTGCGGCGCCAGGGCGATGCGGTGCGCCTCGGCCAGCGCCGCGATGCGGCGCGCCTCCGACAGCCCACCGCAGTGCGTGATGTCCACCTGACACACCTCACAGGCGCGTGCCGCGAATAGCCGCTGGAAGTCGGCCAGGTTCGTGACGCGCTCGCCGGTCGCGATCGGTGTGGACACGGCGCGGTTGATCGCCGCGAGCCCGTCCACCGACTCGGGCCAGCACGGTTCTTCGAGGAAGTAGAGCCCGTAGGGTTCGAGCGCCTTCGCGAACTGCAACCCCATCGCCGGCGACGGGCGGGCGTGGCAGTCCACCATGATGTCGATGCCGTCGCCGACCGCCTCGCGCATCGCGGCGACGGCCTTCTCGGCGGTGCGGATCGGCTTGAGCCCGTCGAGCGGGAGCGTCGGCGGCACGGCCATGCACTTGAACGCCGTGTAGCCGTCGGCGACGGCCTGCCGGGCGAGGTCGGCGAACCGCTTCGCGTCGTCGGCGGCCGTCTCGTAAAAGTCCTCCATCCGCCCGCCGCCGAGGTGGCAGTACGTGCGGACGTGGTCACGCACCGGCCCGCCCCACAACTTCGAGCACGGCACGCCACAGACTTTGCCGAGGATGTCCCACAACGCCAGGTCGATGCCGGCAATCGCGGTGGCGCGGACGATCCCGTGCCCGTGCCAGAAGTGCTGGCGGTACATCATCTGCCACAGGTGCTCAACGCGCGTCGGGTCTTCGCCCACGATCAACTCGGCGATGTCCTCGACGGCACCGACCACGGCGCGGGTGTGCCACTCGAGGGTGGCTTCGCCCCACCCGAACAGGCCGTCATGGTCGGTGACGACCTTTACGAAGACCCAGTTCCGCATCCGGGCGTGGCAGACGTGCGTTTCGACGCGGGCAATCTTCATGCGGGCGGATTATCCACGGGCCGCCCACCCATTGCAACAACTCGATTCACTCCTTCAGCAACGTCGTCGCCTCGCGCACGGCTGCCGTCGCGCCAGCGGGGTTCGTCGCCGCCGTCTCCGCGACCGCCACGACCGGCGAGGCCGGCCCGACCTCG
>JBGAQM010000109.1:1609-7800 GCA_044220735.1 Urbifossiella sp.
CGACTGCCGGCACCGCGACGAACCACACCGCCGCATGCCCGGCCTGCTTCAGCAGGTCGAGCAGCCACGCCCCGCCGAAGAAGAAGACGCCGACCCCGACTACGCAGTAGAGCAGGTCGGCGACGAGGAACTTGGCGAACGGGTAGCGCGCCGCGCCGGAGATGAGGAACACCCCCGTCCGCATCGGCGGCAGGAATCGTGCGAGGACGAGCAGTTTAATCCCGTGCTCGTGAATCTTTCCTTCGAGGCGCTGCCGCCGCTCGTTATTCAAGACGCGCTGCACCCAGCGGTACTCAAACAGTTTCGGCCCGATCTTCCGGCCGATGCCGTAGAGGAGGCAATCGGCGCAGAGAATGCCGAGCCCGGCCGCGGGCCACGCCCCCCACCAATGCACCTCGTCGTGAAGTGCGTTGAGCCCCGCGGCGTACAGGATGCCGGCTTCCTCGGGTACCGGCGGGATGCCGATCCCGGTCATGAACAGGACCGTCCAGATCGATCCGTACCAGTACAGCGCTTCGGACACGGGCGGCCTCCGGGGCGAGTCCCGGGGGAGTTGCACGCCGCGTTCCGAAGCGGCGCGGCGATTCTGTAGAATCGGGTTGTCGTTGCCCGCGCCGCCGGTTATTCTGCACACACCCGCCTAACCCCGCTTCCCGCACGCTCTCCCGCATGACGCCGACGCGCTCCGCCGAACCCGGCTTTGACCACGGCCGCCGCCGGCCCTCGGTCGTGCGCGCCGTGCTTACGGACGTGTTCCAGGGCCGCCTCCGCGCCGGCGACCGCCTCGTAACGCAAGCCCTAGCGGACCGTTTCGGCGTCAGTCACACTCCAATCCGGGAAGCGCTCATCGAGCTGGCCGGGATCGGCGTGGTCGATCTGTTGCCGAATCGTGGGGCGGTGGTCCGCCGGCTCACGGCGAAGGACGTGCGGGAGGTCTGCCAGGTGCGGCGGTCGCTCGAATGCCTGGCGACGCGGCACGCCTGTGGGCGGATCGACCGTGTCACTCTGGCCGGCCTCGGCGCCGAGAGTGATACGCTAACCGGAGCGGCGGCTACGCCCGACACCGTCACACTCGCCCGCGACGTAGACGACCGCCTGCACGACGCCATCGCCGCGTCGTGCGGCAACAACTTCCTCCGCGCCGAACTCGCCCGACTCAAGACCCTGTTCCGCGCCTTCCGCGACGTGGCCTGGGAGCAGGAAGAGGAGCGGAACGATTACCACCGGATCGGCGTCGAGGCGCGCGAGCACCTCGACCTGATCCGCGCCCTGGAGGCGGCCGACGCGAAGGCCGCCGGCCGGGCGATGGCCCGCCACATCCGCTCGGGCGAGGCCTACTGGACGCGAATCACCAGCCGCCTGAACTGAACCACCGACACGACCCCCCGCGAGGGCCTGCCGATGTCTCCCTTCTCCCGATTCGCCGGCCCCGCCGGACTCCTCGCGCTCGCCGCCGTCGTCGGCTGGCCGTTCGCACCGCGCCCCGCGGAGGCGCAACAGCCCGCGGCCGCGCCGTCGCCCGCCAAACTCGAATACAACCGCGACATTCGGCCGATCCTGGCCGAGAACTGTTTCGCCTGTCACGGCCCCGACAGCGCCGCCCGCAAGGCCGACCTGCGGCTCGACCGCCGCGACGACGCCGTTCAGTCCGGCGCGATCGTGCCGGGCGACGCCGCCAAGAGCACGCTCATCGAACGCGTCTGCTCGGCCGAGCCGACCGAGGTGATGCCGCCGCCGAAGACCAAGAAGGTGGTGACGGAGGCCCAGAAGCAACTCCTCCGCCGCTGGGTCACAGAAGGCGCCGCCTACCAGCCGCACTGGTCGTTCATCGCCCCGACCCGCGCCGCGGTTCCGGCGTTTACCGACGACAAGGCCAAGGCTTTCGTCCGCACGCCGGTCGACGCCTTCGTGCTGAAGCAACTCCGTGCCAACGGGCTTGAACCGGCCCCCGAGGCCGACCGCCGCACGCTCGCCCGCCGGCTGTCGCTCGACCTCACCGGCCTGCCGCCGGAGCCGGCCGACGTCGAAGCGTTCGTCAACGACCAAACGGCGAACTGGTACGAGACGTACGTGGACAAGCTGATGGCGACGCCGCAGTGGGGCGAGCACCGCGGTCGGTACTGGCTCGATGCCGCCCGCTACGCCGACACCCATGGCATCCACTTCGACAACTTCCGCGAGATCTGGGCGTACCGCGACTGGGTCATCGGCGCGTTCAACCGGAACCTGCCGTTCGACCGCTTCACCGTCGAGCAGCTGGCCGGGGACATGCTCCCCGAGCCGACGCTCGACCAGCGCGTCGCCACCGGGTTCATCCGCTGCAACATCACGACGAACGAGGGCGGCATCATCGACGAGGAGTACGCCGTCCTGTACACCCGCGACCGCACCGAGACGATCAACGCCGTGTGGATGGGCCTGACGGCCGGGTGCGCCGTCTGCCACGACCACAAGTTCGACCCGATCTCGCAGCGCGAGTTCTACAGCATGGCGGCGTTCTTCAACAACCTGGCCGTGCCGGTCCGCGACGGGAACATCCCGAACCCGAACCCGATCATCCCCGTGCCGCGCGCCGAGGACCGCCCCCGGCTGGAGCAGATCACCCCGGACCTGACCGCGGCGAAGGGGAAGATGGACGCCCGCAAGACCGGGGCGAAGGCCGACTTCGACACCTGGCTGAAGACGGCGAAGGCCGAGGAGTTCGGCAAGAAGGCGCCGACGGGCTCGCTCGTGTTCCACGCCCCGCTCCGCGAAGACGCCGGCAAGGCGATCGGCGTGCAGGTGAACGGCGCCGACCAGCAGGCGAAGTTCAACACCGGCTACGACTGGAGCGTCGCCCGCGCCGACAAGGGGAAGGCGTTCACCATCCGCCCCGGCGAGAAGCTGAGCTTCAAGGACGTGGGCGACTTCGACCGGACGCAGCCGTTCGCGGTGTCGTTCTGGGTGACGATCGACAAGAAGGGCTCGGGCAACGGCGCCATCGTGGCGCGGATGGACGACCAGAACGGCTTCCGCGGCTGGGACGTGTGGATTCAGAACGACCGCATCGGCACGCACGTCGTGAACGTGTGGCAGGGTGACGCCATGAAGGTGGTCGCCAAGGGGGTCATCCAGCCAGGCAAATGGACGCACGTGACCGTTGCCTACGACGGCACCGGGAAGGCGGCGGGCACGAAGATTTACTACAACGGCGAGCCGCAGCCGTTCGACACGGAGGCCGATTCGCTCCAGTCCACGATCCGCACGACCGTGCCGTTCACGATCGGCCAGCGGAACACGACCGGCCGCGTGAACGGCGTCGCGCTCGAGGACCTGCGCATCTACGCCCGGCCGTTCACCGCGCTCGACGCCTCGCAACTGGCGGGCTCGCGGCGGGTCGCCGAGTTGCTCGGCCGAGAGGCGGGGAAGCGGACGCCGGCCGAGACGACCGAACTGTTCACCTGGTGGCTGGTGTCGCAGGACCGCAGCTACCAGCAGTTGTCGGCCGCGTACCGCACGCTTCAGGAAGAAGAGGTCGCCATCCGCGGCCGCGGTACGATCGCGCATGTCGCCGTCGAGAAGGCGGGTTCGCCGGAGGCGTTCATCCTCCACCGCGGCGACTACGACAAGCGCCGCGACAAGGTCGGGGCGTCCACCCCCGCGGCGCTGTCGAGCTTCCCCGCCGACTTGCCGAAGAACCGGCTCGGCTTCGCCAACTGGCTGCTGCGGGCGGATCACCCGCTGACGACACGCGTGACCGTGAACCGTTTCTGGCAGGAGCTGTACGGCACCGGCCTGGTCCGCACCGCCGGCGACTTCGGCATCACCGGCGAGCTGCCGAGCCACCCCGAACTGCTCGACTGGATGTCGGTCGAGTTTCGCGAGAAGGGGTGGGACGTGAAGCAGTTCTTCAAGCTGCTCGTCACGTCGTCCACGTACCGACAGGCGGCCGTGGCGACGCCCGACAAGGTGACGAAGGACCGCGACAACCGGCTGATGAGCCGCGGCCCGCGCTTCCGCATGGACGCCGAGATGGTGCGCGACTCCGCACTGGCGGCGAGCGGGCTCTTGGTCCGCCGGATCGGCGGGGCGAGCGTGCGGCCCTACCAGCCGGACGGCGTGTGGGAGGCGGTCGCGATGATCGGGAGCAACACCCGCGACTACCGCCGCGACGCCGGCGAGAACCTGTACCGCCGCAGCCTGTACACGTTCTGGAAGCGATCGGCCCCGCCCGCGTCGATGGAGGTGCTGAACGCCCCGAACCGCGAGTTGTGTACGGTCCGCCGCGACCGCACGAACACGCCGCTGCAGGCGCTCCTGACACTGAACGACGTGCAGTACGTGGAAGCCGCCCGCGTCCTGGCGGAGCGGGCCATCAAGACCGGCGGCGCGACGCCGCAGACCCGGCTCGACTTCGTGGCGCGGCGGCTGCTGTCGCGGCCGTTCCGCGACAACGAGCGGCCGGTGGTGGAAGGCACGCTGGCCGATCTGCTGGCACATTACCGTGCGAAGCCGGACGAGGCCCGGCGGCTGATCGCCTTCGGCGAGAGCCGCGCCGACGCGACGCTCGACGCGAGCGAACTGGCGGCCTACACGATGGCGGTGAACCAACTGATGAATCTGGACGAGGTTCTGAACAAGTAACGTGCCCGAAAGCCCGGGGACGGCCGTCCCCGGGCTTTCCCTCCCACACCCCGCACACAAGGAACCCCGCCATGATCTTCGAGAACCCCGCGCTGCTGGCCCAGACGCGCCGTCACTTCTTCGGCTCCTCCGCGCTGTCGCTCGGCGGCGCCGCCCTCGGGTCGCTCCTCGGCGGCACCGCCCGCGCCGCCGGCAGCCCGACGGCACACGGCGCCGCGCTCCGCGAGACGCACTTCCCGGCGAAGTGCAAGAACGTCATCTACCTGCACATGGTCGGCGGCCCCGCCCAGATGGACCTCTACGACTACAAGCCGAAGATGGTGGACTTCTACGACAAGGACCTCCCCGACAGCATCCGCCGCGGCCAGCGCCTCACCACAATGACGAGCGGCCAGGCCCGCTTCCCCATTGCCCCGTCGGTGTACAAGTTCGCGCGCCAGGGCCGGTGCGGCATGTGGATGAGCGAGCTGCTGCCGTACACGTCGCGGATGGCCGACGACATGGTGTTCATCCGCTCGATGCACACCGAGGCGATCAACCACGAGCCGGCGATCACGTACATCCAAACCGGCAACCAGGTCACGGGTCGTCCGTGCCTCGGGGCGTGGATGAGCTACGGCCTCGGCAGCCTCAACCAGAACCTGCCGACGTTCGTCGTCATGGTCGCCAAGCCGACCAATCAGGATCAGGTGCAGGCGATCTCGGCCCGGCTGTGGCAGAGCGGCTACCTCCCCGGCGAGCACGCGGCCGTGTCGTTCCGGGCGGCCGGCGACCCCATCCTCTACATCAACAACCCCCCGGGCGTGGACCCGAGCGTCCGCCGCCGCACCCTCGACGGCCTCGGCCAACTGAACCAACTCGAACACCAGCGCACCGGCGACCCCGAGACGCTGACCCGCATCGCGCAGTACGAGATGGCGTTCCGCATGCAGACGAGCGTGCCGGAACTGGCTGACCTAAACAAGGAGTCGGCTCGCACGCTCGACATGTACGGTCCGGACGTTCACAAGCCCGGTTCGTTCGCGCACACGGCGCTGACCGCACGACGACTGGTGGAGAAGGGTGTGCGGTTCGTGCAGGTGTACCACAACAACTGGGACCACCACGGCAACCTGACCGGTCGGATGCAGTTCCAGTGCAAGGACGTGGACCAGCCGTGCTGGGCGCTGATCCAGGACCTGAAGGCCCGCGGGCTGCTCGACAGCACGCTGGTCATCTGGGGCGGTGAGTTCGGGCGGACGATTTACAGCCAGGGCGGGCTGTCGAAGACGAACTACGGCCGCGACCACCACCCGCGGTGCTTCACGATGTGGATGGCCGGCGGCGGGTCGAAGGGCGGCACGATCTACGGCGAGACGGACGACTTCAGCTACAACATCGTGAAGGACCCGTGCTCGATCCCGGACTTCCAGGCGACGATCCTCCACCTGATGGGGATCGACCACGAGCGGTTCACGTACAAGTACCTCGGCCTCGACCAGCGTCTCACGGGCGTCGAGCCGGCGAAAGCGATCCGCGAGTTGATCGCCTAGTTTCTCTGCCGCTTGCGGCTTAGCGTTGCCCAGCGC
>JBGAQM010000109.1:7863-16587 GCA_044220735.1 Urbifossiella sp.
CACAGGTGGGAGTCGCCCGTGAACGCCGCCGACGCCGAACGCGTACTCGCACGGACGCTCGACGACCTCACCCTTTCGGGCAGCGAGAAGACGGCGCTCGCGGCGTGGGTAACCGCAAACGCCAATACCGACGCCCACCGCGGCGTCGTCCGCCACGCGGCGTTCGACCTCGCCCGCAAGGCGTCCGCCAACCTCCCGCCGGACCGGATCATCACGTGGCTCGAGGACGTGATGCGCACCCTGGCACCGATCGCGGTCGCACCGTCGGTGCGCAGCGGTAGTACGGCCGACGATCTCGTGTTCTTCTCGCCCGGCGACGCCTGCTGGCGACACCTCGTGAGTCGCATCGGCCAGGCCCGGCGCACGATGGACCTGTGCGTCTTCACCATCACCGACGACCGCGTCTCGCACCCGATCCTCGACGCCCACCGCCGCGGCGTGAAGGTCCGCGTCGTCACGGATAACGAGAAGGCCCACGACGCCGGCTCCGACGTCCACAAGTTCCAGACCGCCGGCATCCCGGTCAAGGTGGACGACGTTCCGGGGCCGGGGGTGTCCGGGCTTACCGGCCACATGCACCACAAGTTCGCCCTCTTCGACGGCACCCGCCTCGTCAACGGCAGCTACAACTGGACTCGTGGCGCGGCCGAGTGCAACTACGAGAATATCGTCGATTCCACGGACCCGAAGTTGGTCGCCGCCTTCGCCGCCGAGTTCGAGCGGTTGTGGAACAAGTTCTGACTCCGTAGACTGCCCGGACCCGCCACCCACCCCCTCTCGCGCCGAGGGCGTTCATGCGCCTCCGCCCGCTTCCCGCCGCCGCGCTCTTCGCCGGCGTCACCACCGCGGTCCTATTCGCCCAGCAGCCGGCGCTCGACGGCGACTACGTGAAGAAGGCGAGCCGCGCCGACACCGCTGTCGCTACGCTCGCGTCGCACAAGTTGCCGAACCTCAGCGGCAAGTGGTACTTCGTCGGCCCGTTCGACAACGCCGACAAGGCCGGCTTCGACCGCGAGTTCGGCCCCGAGAAGGGGGCCGTGGACCTCGCCGCGAAGTACGCGGGGAAGGGCGGCGGGAAGGTGGCGTGGACCGAGTTCAAGGGCTTCAAGCTCGGCCAGGTGCAAAACCTC
This sequence comes from Urbifossiella sp., assembly GCA_044220735.1. Lineage (GTDB taxonomy): Bacteria > Planctomycetota > Planctomycetia > Gemmatales > Gemmataceae > Urbifossiella. Next base: position 8,994 of record JBGAQM010000109.1, read on the forward strand.
GCGGCGCTCGTGCCGCCCGAACACCGGAATGACAGCGTCGGCTACCTCTACCACGAGTTCGTTTCGGACCGCGAATTCAGGTTGCCGCTGTCCCTCGGCTGGGACGACACCGTCTCCGTGTACTTCAACGGAAAGCGGTTGCTGCACAACGACTACGCGGGCGCCGCCGCCCAGGATCAGGCCCGGATCGACCTCCCGGTCGTCGTCGGGAAGAACCGATTGCTCGTGAAAGTTTCGCAGATCGGCGGCCGGTGGGAGGCGTATGTCGCTCCCGAACTGCCGACGCTCGTGTCGGCCTCGATCCGCGCCCGGCTCGACCGCGATTACCCGCCGCCGGCCGTCGTGCAGGCCGCGCAGACCGCCGCGGGGGCGGAATCGTCCTACTACGCGCTCAGCACGCTGGCGCTGCCGGACGACTGCGTCCTCGAAGTCGGTGGGCTCGCGTTCCGGCCGGATGGCAAGCTCCTCGCTTGCACCCGCCGAGGGGAAATCTGGCTCGTCCACAACCCGCTCGCCACCGACCCCAAGAGCGTCAAGCTCACCCGCTTCGCCTCTGGCCTCCACGAGGCCCTCGGGCTGTCGGTTCAAGACAACAACACGGTCTACGTCGCGCACCGCCCCGAAATCGCCAAGCTCACCGACACCGACGGCGACGGCGTGGCGGACGTGTTCGAGACGGTGTGCGACAAGTGGGGCGTGTCCGGCGACTACCACGAGTACGCCTTCGGCCCGGCCCGCGACCGCGCGGGCAACTTCTTCGTCACCCTGAACGTCGGCTTCAGCGGCGGCCACCAGGCCAAGGCGCCCTGGCGTGGTTGGTGCGTGAAGGTGGACCCGAAGACCGGCTCGATGGAGCCGTGGGCGTACGGCCTGCGCTCCCCGAACGGGGTCAACTTCAGCCCCGACGGCGACCTGTTCTACGCCGACAACCAGGGCGAATGGGTCGCCACGAACAAGCTCCACCACATCAAGCGCGGCAAGTTCTACGGCCACCCGGCCGGCCTCCGATGGGTGCCGTTCTCGCCGTTCGCCGGGCTCGTCCCCGAAAAGGTGGCGAGCGGCATGCTGTTCGACGGCCAGAAGGGGCCGGGGCCGAACGCGGCGTCTGGCATGCCGGAGTTCGAGCCGCCGGCGATCTGGTTTCCCTACGGGCGGATGGGCCGGTCGCTGAGCGAACCGATCTGGGACACGACCGGCGGCAAGTTCGGCCCGTTCGCCGGCCAGTGCTTCGTCGGCGACCAGGGCACGTCGGTGGTGATGCGGGTGGCGCTGGAGAAGGTAAACGGCGTGTACCAGGGGGCGTGCTTCCCGTTCCGGTCGGGCTTCCAGTCCGGGGTCAACCGGCTGGCCTTCGCCCCGGACGGGTCGCTCCTCGCCGGGCAGACGAACCGCGGTTGGGGGTCCGCCGGCGGCCGGCCGTACGGCCTCCAGCGCGTCGCGTACACCGGCACGGTTCCGCCAGAGATTCACCACATCACGCTCACGAAGGGCGGGTTCGACCTGACGTTCACGCAACCGATCGACCCGGCGACGGCCGCGAAGGCGGTGCCGGTGGAGTCGTACACCTACATCTACTCCAGCGCCTACGGCTGCCCCGAGACGGACCGCCGGGCCGAGACGGTGACCGCGTCGCGGCTGTCGGCTGACGGGCTGACGTTGTCGCTGGCGGTGCCGGGACTGCGGCCGGGTCGGGTGTACGCCCTGCGGCCGGAGGCGATTCGCACCGCGACCGGGGAGCGACTGCTCCACCCGGAGGCGTACTATACCCTCAACCAGTTGGCGCGCTGACGTCGCCGCGTGCGGCGCTGCACTGCCGCACGCGGCGCTCGAAGATGGACCCGTTCAACCCGCTCGACCTCACGTTCGCCGACCCGGGCCACCCGTTCCACGTGCATCACATGGAACTGGCGCTCGCCGAGGCCGCAGCCGCGGACGCCGCGGACGAGGTGCCGGTCGGCGCCATCATCATCCACCCGCAGCGCGGGGTCATCGCGGCGGCCCACAACCAGCGCGAGCAACTGAACGACCCGACGGCCCACGCCGAGATGATCGCCATCACCCAGGCGGCGGCGGCGCTGCGCTCGTGGCGGCTCGAAGGGTGCATCCTCTACGTCACCCTCGAACCGTGCCCGATGTGCGCCGGGGCGATCGTGCAGGCGCGGCTGCCGATGGTCGTGTACGGCTGCACCGACCCGAAGGCGGGGGCGTGCCACACCCTCTACCAACTCGCGTCCGACCCGCGGCTCAACCACCGCGCCCGCGTCATCGGCGGCGTCATGGCCGACCGCTGTGCCGCCGCCCTCACCGCGTTCTTCGCGCGGAAGCGGGCGCTGGGCAAGAAGTAACCCCCGCACAACCCGCACCGCCGGCACCGGACGCGCCGGCGGACCCGCACGAACCCGGGCGGCGGCTTCAACGCGATCGCGGCGGCTGGTAGACTGTTCGAATCGGCCCCGTCGCACCCGGAGAGTCCGCCATGTGGTCCCGCTCGGTCGCCGCCGCCGGCCTCCTCCTCGGGCTCGGCACGTTCTCCGCCGGCCAGGCACCCGCGCCGTACTCGCGGGCCGTGCCCCCGGATTCCGCCGCGCTCGCCCGGCTGAACCTCCGCACCGAGTGGTCGCAGTACCTGCCCATCGGCGGCGGGCGCGACACCATCCAGCTCATTCAGACGATCGACGACCAGCTATTCGTCCAGACCCGGACGGGGCACCTGATCGCGGTCGACGCCCGCACCGGCCGCATCCAGTGGCAGGCGGCGATGGGGAACGGCGGGTACACGAACGTCTACCCGCTGGCGGCGAACGCGCGGTTCGTGTTCGCGACGAACGTGACCCGGGTGTTCGCGTTCTACCGCGACACGGGCGTCGTCGAGTTCACGATGGACCTCGGCACCACGCCCGTCGCCGGGCTCTCGGCCGACGCCCGCGGCCTGTACGCGGCCCTGGCCACCTTGCCGGGCGCGGCCGGGGAGCACCGGGCGCTGGCGTTCGAGCTGCCGAACCCGATCGTCATCCCGGACCTGACGAAGTCAACACCCACGAAGGCCGGGGAGGCGGTGATCGGTACGCCGAACCCGGTTGACCAGCTCACCGGCCGCTACCCCGCGCCCGGGGCGTACCGGATGCCGGCAGTGGATCAGTTCGAGCGGAGCCCGGCCGCCGGCGGGGATCGGCCGCAGAGCGTCGGCGGTGGCGGGAGCCGCAGCCCGTCGCTGGCCGCGCTGCCGCGCGTGACGCCGCCGTACACGCTGGAAGGCCAGCCGACGTCGCCGTCGCTCCAGAGCGTGCCGTCGCTCCGCCAGCCGTACCAGCTCCGCGACGCGACCGGCAAGAGCATCCAGCGCACGCCGTCGCTCGGCACGATCCCGCCGTCGGTCGCCGCGGCGCTGGCGCTGACCGACCTGCGCCCCCGCGGTGTGAAGCCGAAGGAACGCTGGGAGTTCGGCCTCACGACGCGCGTCCGCTTTTCCCCGCTGCTGACGCCGACGCGGACGTGGATCGTCAGCGACACCAAGAGCATGATCGCCCTCGGTAAGGCCGACCGGAAGGTTGAAGTGGACGGGTCGCTGTGGGAGCGGGTGGCGGCCCGGCCGGCGCAGGCCGGGGTGATCGCCTACGTGCCACTGTCGGACGGCAGCCTCCTCGCCGTCGATCTGGAGGGTGGCAACCGCGTGAGCGGCCTGAACATCGTGTGGCGCACGAACGTCGGCGGCGTCCTGAATCACACGCCGGTGATCACAGACGACTCGGTGTACGCGAGCGGCGACCACTCGGGCGTTGTGCGGATCGACCGGGCGACCGGCCGGGAAATCTGGCGGACCGACCGGCAGGCGGACCGGCTCCTCGCCGTGAACCAGGACTTCGCCTACGTCCGCGACCGGATGGGCAAGTTGCTGGTCTACGACGCCCGCGGCAACAAGGTGGTGACCACCACCCGCCAGGTCGCCCCCGGCGTCGTCGAGAAGTCGGTCAGCGTCGATCCGATCGAGGCGCGCGGCGGCGTTCAGCCGCTGACCGGCCTCGACCTTCCCGAGTTCAACATCCCGGTGATCAACTCGGTTTCGGACCGCCTGTTCCTCGCCGCCGACAACGGGCTGATCGTCTGCCTCCGCGACGCCTCACGGAAGTACGAGGCGCCGGTCCGCATGGCCCCGGCCGTCCTGTCCGACCCGGCCCCGCGGCCCGCCGCTGCCGCGCCGGCGATGCCGGCGGCCCCGCCGGAGCCGCCGAAGAACTAACCACGCGCCTGCGGCTTCGCGACCGCCGTTCGCGAAGCCGCAAGCACCGCAGGACATGGCGCGACCCCCTCCTGCCGTTGTTCCTTCTGCCGGTCGGCACGCACGTCGTCCTCCGTGCCGACCGCACGCTCCCCGGCACGGACGACGTCCGCCCCGCCGGCAGCGTCGCCGAGGTGGTCGAGACCCCGGCGACGAACGACCGCGCCTACGTCGTCCGCTTCCTGGACGGCGCCACTGCCCGGATCAAGTTCGGCGAACTCCTCGTCCGCCGCGGCGACCACTCCGTCGAGTCGCCGGCCGCGACGCCCGGACCCGACGTGTCGCCGTTCGTCGTCTACCGCGTGGTCGTCGGCTCGCGGGCGTTCGGCCTCGCCACCGAGACCTCCGACGAGGACCGCCGCGCCGTCTACCTCCCACCGGCCGACTGGCACTGGTCGCTGACCCGCCCCCCGGAGCAAGCCGAGACGAAGGCCGCGGGCGTTGAGGAGGTCGCGTGGGAGGTCGAGAAGTTCGTCCGGCTCGCGCTGCAGGCGAACCCGAACATCCTGGAAACGCTCTGGGTCCCACAGGTGATGTTCGCCGACGAGACGGGCGACGAACTGCGCCGCGTCCGCGGGGCGTTCCTGTCGCGGCACCTGTACCGCACCTACTCCGGCTACGTGCTGTCGCAGTTCAACCTCATCGAGAACCGGCACGCGGCGGGCGGGGCGTATAAGCCGAAGCACGCGATGCACCTGCTCCGCCTCCTGCACAGCGGCATCCACGCCCTTACCGAGGGCGAGATCCGGGTGGATGTCGGCGAGCACCGGGCGGAGTTGCTGGAGGTCCGCCACGGGAAGTGGGCGTTCGCCGAGGTGAAGGCGCGGGCGCTGGAGCTGGACCGGCTGTTTCAGGAAGCGTTCGCCCGGACGACGCTGCCGGAGCGGCCGGACGCGGACGCCGCGAACCGCTTTTTGATCGCCGCCCGCCGGCGTCGCGCCGCCGAGGTGTTGAGGGGGGTAACGCCGGTGGCGTGAACGGTTTCCCACCAGTGGGCGACGACGGGGCGCCCGACGCGAGTCGGCCGGTCGCCGTCCCCCGCGGTACTACTTCTTGTCGGACTTCAGCTCGAACAGCAGGTCAGGGCTGCCGCCGTTGGGGATATCGGCAGTCAGCTCGGTGGTTTCGTTGTAGCGCGCGGGAACGACGTTCTCGAAGAAGTCGAACCCGCCCTTCTTGCCCGTCATCCGGGCGGCCGTGATCCGCACCTTGTTCTTCCCCGGGCGGGCCTTCAGGTCGAAGCGCCCGCCGGCGATCGGCCCCGCCACGGGGCCGAACCCCGGGTTCTCGTGGACGAACTGAATCTCCCCGTCGGGCAGGTCGGCCTGGTCGAGCGTGACGCGACCCGCGACGGGTGCGTGGGACGGACCGGAACACCCGGCCGCGACCAGGGCGGCCGCGGCGGCGAAGACGAGGACGCGCACGGGAAACCTCGGGGGTTAGAAGTTGCCGGCGACCTCGCCCCCGTTGCGGCTTCCGCTCACCCGGTAGACGGTCGCGTCCACCGAGTCACGGACGAACCGCCCGGAGCCGTCGCCCATGATCGCGTTCACCCCGCCGGTGTGGTACGACCGGGCGTAGGTGACGAACTGCGTCGGCGTGGCGCACGGCGCCCGGCCGGCGATCGGCACGCAGTAGCTGCCGTTCATCTGGTCGCCGAGCGTCGTGTTCGGCGGGTTCAGCGTGCTGATCTGCACCGAGTTGTGGATCGCGTTGTTGTAGCGCCCGCGGATGTCGTGCGTCGAGGCGGTGTCCGGGACCACGTTCAGTTCGGACGCCATCAGCGTGTTGCTGGTGCCGTCGAGCACGTCGGTGAGCCTCACCCGCGACGCGGAGAAGAACATGCCGTTGAGCGACTTGTCCTCCCCCGCCCCGGTGCCGAAGTGGGTGCTGGCGGCACACACGGCGTAGTTCCCGTGCGCCCCCTGCGGGTTGCCGGGGACGGTGATCGTCTTGGGGCTGTTCGGGTCGGAGGGGCACTGCAGCGTCGGGATGGCGGTATCGTACCCCGGGAACGTGATCGTGTAGTTCGCCATCGTCGCGGCCTTCGCCTCCATGTTCGCGTGGAGGGCCGACTGCTCGAGGTACGCGAGGATGAACGCCTGCCAGCCGCGGCGGTCCCAGTTCGGGACGTTCGACGCCGGGATGCCGGTGCTGATTGCCGGCGGCAGCACGCCCCGGGCGTCGTGGTAGCCGTGCAGGGCGAGGCCGACCTGCTTGAGGTTGTTCTGGCACTTGGCCCGGGCCGCCGCCTCGCGGACCTTCTGCACCGCGGGCAGCAGCAGGCCGATGAGGATGGCGATGATGGCGATGACGACCAGCAACTCGATGAGCGTGAACCCGCGCACGCGTGCGCGGCCGACCGGAATGAGGGTCATGGTCTGGACTCCGCAGGCCGGAAAAATGGACGACGCACCAACGACCCGAGACTACCCGGTCGTCGGCGCGTCTACAAGCGAAAGGAAAATGAGAACCCGGAGCGGTCGTCAGGCCGATGAGACCTGCACCTCGTTCCGCAGCCGGCGACTGCCGAGGCACGCGCGGACGGCTTCCTGAGCCATCTGCTTGAGGTAGTAGCTGGGAACCCGCCCCGAGATGACCACCTCGGCCTCGCTGGTCGTGACCGACAGGCGACGGAGGTAGGTGTGCGGGCTGGAGAACAGGACGTCTGCGGGCTCGAACGGAGGAGGGGGGTCGAACGAGACACTCATCGCGGCACTCCCTTGATGATGAGCGGCACCCGGGCGCGGGCCGGAGTGGATAGTGGGGGCGGTGCCGCCGAGTCCTGCCGGCGCCGTTGTCCCCATTTCCTCCACGATCGTAAGCGGCCGCGGGTGGGGTTGCAACAGTCCTTCCGATTTTTTCGCCGGATTCTCGCGCGTCTCCGTCCCGGCGATGCGCTCCTTGTTGGTGGCGCGAACGGGCCGTAAGAAAAGGCCTCCCCGCCCCCGCGCTCGCCGACCCGGACCCCCCGTCGATGACACCCCCGCCCGCCGCCCGCTGCCTCCTCCCGTGGCGGTCGGCCCGGTTCGGCTGGCTTGCGTTTGCCGCGGCCGTGGTCGTCGGCGTGCCGATGTTCCTGCGGATGCCGCTCTGGGTCGACGTCACCCTCTATGACGTGGCCGCGCGGAACATCCTGTCGGGCGGCGTACACTACCGCGACGTGTTCGACACCAACCCGCCCGGGTTCACCTGGCTGCTCTGCGTCATCCGCCCGCTACTCGGACGGAGCATCGAGGCCGTGCGTGCCGTCTATCTCGTCGTCGTGGGCGCGATCGGCTGGATGCTATTGCGCGCCGCACGGATGGGCGGCGCGAC
>JBGAQM010000110.1:0-10084 GCA_044220735.1 Urbifossiella sp.
ATGTCGCACAGCACGAGGACCTGCGCGAACTTCCGCGGCAGCCGGTCGAGTTCGGCGTCGAGGATCGGCCGCACGTCGGCGGCGGGGGCTTCGGGCGGCGCTTCGCGGGGCGGCACGCGGCTCTCCTTCTCCCGCCGGCGGGCGGCGCGGCGGGCCGCGTCCCGGGCCGTGCGGACGGCGACGCCGTGCAGCCACGGCCCGACCGCACCCGGCGGGCGGATCGACCCGGCCTTGCGCGCCAGCACCAGGAACGTGGCCTGGAACACGTCGTCCGCGTCGGCGGCGTTGCGGACCACGCGGCGGCACACGGCCAGAACCATCGCCCCGTGCCGGCGGACCAGTTCGGCGAACGCGTCTTCGTCCCGCCCGAGGACGTACCGCCCCACCAGCTCGTCGTCGGCCGCGCCGTCGGCGCGGCACCGGGCGAGGGTCGGGGCGATCCGGGCCATCAGTTTGTCCGACATGCCGATCCTCACCCCGCGGCGGCCGGGCACCCGCACCCATTATGGCCGCCCGCGGGCCGGGTGATCCCCGGATTTCTCACGGCGTCGCGCCCGCCGTGATTCGCCCGATCGCGTCGCGCGCGGCGGCGGCGACGTCCTCGTCCGCGTCCCGACTCGCCTCGCGGAGGGCGGCGAGGGCGCTGCGGGCCGCGGGGCCGACCGCCCCGAGCGCGACGGCGACGTGCTTGCGGACGTCGTAGTCGCGGTCGCTCAGCCCGAGCGTCAGCGCGGGGACGGCCTCGGTGCCGACCTGCGCCAGGCTCGCGGCGGCCGCGCGGCGGACGGCCGCGCTCCGGTCCTTCAGCGCGAGCTGGAGGGCCGCCGTCGCGATCCCCGCCTTCGCCCCGAAGCGGCCGAGCGCCTCGGCGGCGCGGACGCGGACGAGGTCGTCGCGGTCCGCCAGCGACTCCCGGACGTGGCCCAGCTTGACGAGCCCGGACCGCGGCCCGACCACGCCCAGGGTGACCAGCGCCTGCGCCTTCAGCGCGGCGCTGCGGTCGTCGAGCAGTTCGTCCAGGCGCCGCACGACCGGCTCCTGCTGGGCCGCGCCGAGGTCGAGCCAGCGCAGCGCGACCGTGGCCTGCAACCGCGTCGCGGGGCTGCGGTCTTCCGTCATCAGGGCGAGCGGCGCGGCGAACAGCGCCGCCGGCGGCGCCTTCATGCCCCCGACGACCACGGCGCTGCCGGTCCGCACGCGCTCGCTGTCGTGGCCCAGTGCCGCGGCCAGCGCCTGCCGGGCGTGGGCGCTCCGCTCGGCCATGCCCACCAGCTCGACCAGCACCGGCGGCACCGGCTTCCCCGTGCGGAGCTTCTCGACCAGCTCGCCGTCGTCGTAGCCCAGGAGTTCCAGCTCCTCCAGCAGCACGGGCAGCGCCTTGTCGGTCTCGCCCGTGGTGCGCCAGAGGGCGACCGCCGACGACGTGCGGACGCCGCGGTCCCGGTCCCGCAGCGCCGCGACCAGCGCCGGGAGTGCCTTCTGCAACGCCGGCTTCACGTCCGCCGCGGGCGCCTGCGGGAGCGTGCTCAGCGCCAGCGCCGCCGCACGGCGGAGGCCGACGTGTCGGTCCGCGAGCGCCTGGCCGAGACGGGCGACCGCCGCGTCGATGTCCTGCGCCGCCGTCACCGTGCCCAGCGCCAGGGCGACCCGCTCGCGGGCGACGACGCTCTCGACGCCCATCCCGTCGGCCAGTTTCAACGCCGTGCCGAGAGCGGCGAGCCCGTTCAGGGCGTCGATCAGCTGCCCCTGGCGCGCCGGGTTCGCCTCGGCCTTCAGCGCCTCGACCAGCACCGCGACGGTGGCAGGCGCCTTCGGCAGCGCGGGGGCCGGGCCGGGGGCGGTACGGGCCACCTGGACCGTCCGCAGCGCCGCCTCGACGCGCGTGACCTCGTCCCAGTGGTCGAGCGCGACGGCGAGCGCCGCGAGCACGTCCGGGTCCGGCGTGGCGGCCTGTCGGGCGAGCGCGGCGACGGCGGCGAGCCGCACCTGCCGGTTGCCGTCCGCCAGCGCCTTGACCAGCGCCGGGCGCGACGGCGCGGCCGCCGGCCCGAGGCGCGCCAGCGACAGCGCGGCCGCGGCCCGCACGCGGACGCGCGTGTGCCCCAGCAACTCGGTCAGGGGCGGAACGGCGGCCGCGCCGCCCGACCCCAGGACGTGCGCCACCTGCCGCTCGTCGAGTTGCCCCTGCGCCGTCAGCGCGGCCGCCAGTCCCGCCCCGCCCGCGGCCGGCGCGAGGATGACCCGCAACGACTGCGCGGCGTCGTCCGTCAGCGCGGCGTCGTCGAGGGCCACGAGCAGCGCGGGCACTGCCGGGCGGGCGCTGGCCCCGACGTCGCCGAGCGTGCGGACGAGCAGCCGGTGCAGCGCGAGCGCGTCCGGCGCGGCGGTCCGCGGCGCCTCCAGCCGCGCCACGAGCGCGGCCACGACCGCGGGCGCGTCGGCCTTCAGTTCCCGCAGCAGCGCCACCGCCGCCGCCGCGACCGTGAGGTCGGGGTGGCCGACCGCCAGGGTCAGCGCCGGGACCGCCTCGGGCGTGCGCGCCGGCAGCAGCGTCAGCGTCTCGGCCGTCGCGTACTTCACGCCGGGGTCGTTGGACCGGAACGCGGCCAGCAGTTCCGGGACGGCCGCGCGGGCCTTCGGGCCGATGCGACCGACGGCCCGCGCGGCGTGGACCACGACCACGGGGTCCGCGGACTTCAGCGCATCCCGGAGGGCGTGCACGGCGCCGGGGCCGATGGCGACGAGTGCGGCCTCGGCCTGCGTGGCAACGCCCGGGGTCGCGGACCCGAGCGCCCGGCCCAGCGCCGCGGCGGCGCCATCGGATTCGGGGCCGAGCTGGCCGAGCGCGATCGCCGCACCCGGCGGAACCACGGCGTCGTTGTCGGTGAGAGCGGCAATCAGGGTCGGCACCGCCGCCGCGGCCGGGCGGCCGATCGCGCCCAGCGCCAGAACGGCCTCGTGCCGCACGTGCGGGTCGGCGTCCTTCGCCGCCGCCGTCAGCGCCGCGACGTGGTCCCGCGCCTCCGGGCCGATGAGCGCGAGCGCCCGCGCGGCGCCGGCCCGCACCCGCTCACTCTTGTGGGCCGTCGTCGCGTCCGCCAGCGGCGCGGCGAAGCCGACCTGCCCCAGCGCCCCCGCCGCCTCGGCCTGGAACGGCCGGCCCTTCGCCAGCTCGTCGAGCAGCGGCGGCACGGCCTCGCGGACCGCCCCCCGGCCCTTCCAGGCGGCGCCGATCTTCCCCAGCGACGCCGTCGCCTCGCGGCGGACTTCGAGGTTCACGTCCGCCAGCCGGGCGACCAGGACGCGGACCATCTCCTGATCCAGCGGCGCCTTCGGCGCCTCCTTCAGGCGCGGGATGATTTCGCCGATCGAGCGGGCCAGCTGCACGCGGACGCCGCTGGTGGCCTCCGCCTTCAGCGCGGCGGCGAGCGGCTCCAGCGCCTCGCCGACCTCGGGGCCGGTGGCGCGGCGGCCGAGCTCGGCCAGGAACGACGCCGACCAGCCGCGGATGTAGTCGTCCTCGTGGCGGAGCGAACCGACGAGGACCGGCACGGCTTCCTTCGGGTCGGGGAGGACGGCCTGCATGGCGTCGGCGGCGCGCTGCCGCACCCCGGCGTCGCGGTGCTGCAACGCGCCCTGGAGGAGCTTGAACGCCCCCCGCGCCCGCGGCCCCATGCGGACCAGCGCGAACGTCACCCCCGCGACCGTCCCCTCGTCCGTGCTCGTCTCCAGCGCCGCCAGCAGCGGCTCGACGGCGCCGATCGCGGCGAGCGCCGTCGCCACGTCGGTGTTGAACGGCGGCCCGCCGCGCTCCCGACGCTGCGTCAGCGCTTTCAACAGCGTCGGGATCGCCTCGCGGGCGGACGGCGGGTCGATCTTCCCCAGCGCGACGGCCACCTGGAGGCGGACCGCCGCGTCCTCGTCGTTGACGCGGTCCCGTAACCCCTTCACGGCGCCGGCGGCGTCGGCCCCCACCGCGCCGAGCGCGACGGCGGCCTGGCGGCGTACGCTGGCGCTGCCGTCCCCGAGGGCCGCGGTCAATAGGGCGACGGCCTCGACGGCGTGCGTCTTCTCGACGCCGACGGCGATCTCGCCGAGCCACGCCGTCGCCCAGAGGCGCCCCGCGTCGTCGGCCCGGCCTTCGACCGCCCGCTTGAGGACCGGGAGGACGTCGGCCGTCTCGGGGTCGGCGGCGCGCACGGCGGCCGCCGCGCGGGCGCGCGCGCCGGCGTCGGCGTCGGTCAGCGCCCGGGTGAGCGCGGCGAACGCCGGTCTCGCCCTGTCGCCCAGGAGTTGCAACGCCTCCGCGGCCTGCGTCCGCACCAGGAAGTCGGGGTGTTCCAGGTTGCGGGTCAGCTCGCCGACCGCCGCCCCGCCGACGCGGCCGAGTGCGAGCGCCGCCTCCCGCCGCACGGGGTCCGGGGCCGTGCGCGACGCTTCGCCCAGGGCGGCGCTCGCGGCTTCCGCGCGCGGCCCGATCGCCCCCAGCGCCGCGGCCGCCCGCCGGCGCACCTCGGGGTCCGTGTCCGTCAGCGCCGCGGCCACGACGGGCACGGCCGCGGCGACCTGCTTCGGGTCGGCCTGCGGGGCAATCAGGGCGAGTGCCGCGGCGCTCGCCCGGCGGACGCTGGGAACCTTGTCGCGGAGGCCGGCGAGTAGCTCGTTCATGGCGCGGGCGGAGTCGGGGCCGATCGCCTGCAGGGCGCCGATGGCGGCGAGGCGGACGTTGGCGTTCGGGTCGCGGAGGGTCTGGCCGAGGGTCGGGACGGCCTCCTCGGCGGCGGGGCCGACGGCGGCGAGCGCGAGCGCCGCCTGCCGGCGCAGGTCGGAGTCCGTGTCGCCCAGCGCCGCCCCGAGCGCCGGCACGGCGGGCTCCGCGTACTGCTTCAGGACGGCGAGCGCCGCGACCGCCTGGAGGCGGACGTCGAGGTCGGCGTCGCCGGCGGCCCGGGTCAGCGCCCGCACCACCGCCCGCGGGTGCCGCTGCCCCAGCTGCCCGAGCGCCTCGGCCGCCTGCCACCGCAGGGACGGGTCGGGCGCCGTCAACAGCCGCTGCCACTGGGCGAGCGTCTTCCCCCCGTGCGCGGGTTCCTCGGCGCCGTTCCGACCGGCCAACCCGACCAGCACCGCCAGCGACGCGACGAGGGCGCCGAAGCGGAAACCCCGACCCGGTGACGTGGACACCGTCGTCTCCTCGAAGGGGGCGCGCGGCCCGACGCGCCGGCCCCGGTCTCGTCCGGCGAAGTACCGGGATATGGTCCGAGCTCGGGAGGTTGTTCCCGGATTCTGTGTTTGTCGTGCTTTAGATTTCAAGCTGGTGATTCGGCGTTCAGCGGATTCGTGGCCGCGCCGGCGGGCGTGAGAGAGGGTTGGTGAGACCCTGATTCGCCCGGCTGGTGCGGCGCCCCGTGCCGCCGTCGCCCGAGTCGCCCCATGACATCACCCGCCGCGTCCGTAGCCTCGACGACCGCCGGCCCCTCGGCCGGGTACCCCCGTACCGCCCGGCGCGCGCCCGCGCCGCCGGGCGGCCGTCCGTTCGCACCCGCACCCGGTGCCCTCATGGCACTCCGATTCGTGCGCCGACTCGCCGCGAATCACCGTCGATGGAGACCGGAAACGGTCACGCCGTCGCGGCCGCGAGGACGTCGGCGACCTCCGCCGGGGTCCGCGCCGCGCGGAGCCGGTCGCGGAGCGCCGCGTCGCCGGCCACCCGCGCCACGCTGCCGAGCAGCACCACCTGCAGGTTCGGCTGCTCGGCCGGCGTCACCAGCAGGAACAGCAGGTGCACCGCCGCCCCCTCGGGGCCGCCGAACGCCACCCCCGACGCCGACCGGCCGAACACCACGACCGGCGCCCGCAACCCCGGGCAGCGCGCGTGCGGCACCGCCACCCCGAGCCCCAGGTTCGTCGGCAGGTCGCGCTCCCGCTCGATCGCCAGGTCCGCGACCGCCGCGCCCCCCGGCAGCACCGCCGCCAGCTCGGCGATCGCCCCCTCGGCCGTCGTCGCCTTCACCTCCAGCAGCGCCTCGCTGGTCACCAGCAGGTCGCGGAGCACGAGCTTCGCGTGCCGCGGGTACTCGTCCTCGAACCGCCCCACCACCTGCTCCAGCACGTCCTCGATCGTCACGATGCCGACCGGGCTGTCGCCGTCGCGGACGACGCACACCGTCGCCCCCTCGCGCTGGAAGTACTGGAGCGTCGATTCGACGTCGTCGTCGGGGCGGACGGCGGCGAGCGGGCGGACCAGCGTCGTCCACGCGGTCCCGTCGGCGGGGAGGCCGATCAGGTCCTTCGCCAGCAGGTAGCCGACCGGCAGGCCGGTCGCGGCGGCGACGACCGGCCAGCGCGAGAAGCGGTTCTCGCGCACCTGCTTGCGCACCTCGTCCGCCCCCGCCGCGTCGGAGAGGCGCCGCACCCGCGTCCACGGCACCATGATGCTCCGCACCGGCTGCGCCCGCAGGCCGTTCACGTTCTCCAGGATGAGCCGGGCGCGGATGTCGCGGACCGTCTTCTCGATCGACTCGCGGCGGTGGCCGGCGTCCACGAGCACCAGCCGGGCCAGCGCCACCGCGGCCTCGGCCTCCTCGAAGATCGCCGCCGTCGCGCCGACGTGCTCCAGCTCGCCGCGCTCGCGGAGGTAGTGGGCGCGGACCAGGATCTTCAGCCGGGCGTTCAGGCTGCGGCCGGTGGCGACGATGGCGGCGCGGGTGGACGCCTGGGGCAGCGTCAGCACCAGGTGCGACGCCCGGCCGACGCCGGCGCTCTCCAGGATCGCCGCCTGCGCCGCGTCGCCGTACACGGCCGTCCGCCCCTCGCGGCGGATCTCGTCCACCGTGTCCATGTTCAGGTCGATCACCACGGTGTCGAGGCCGGCGTCGCGGAGGAGCCGGTCCACGGTCCGCCCCACCGGGCCGTACCCGACCACGACGGCGCGGCGCCGCCCGGCGTCGGCCGCCGCCACCGCGGCGTTCGCCCCGCGGACGCGGCGCTCGGCGCGGGCGCTCAGCCGGGTCCACAGCCGCGGCCGCCCCTTCAGCCACCGCTCGACCGCCGGGATGGCCCGGAACAGCAGCGGGTTCACCGTGATCGACAGGATCGCGCCGCCGACCAGGAGGTTGTGCCCGCGGTCGGTGATGAGCCCGACCCGGCGGGCCGAGTCGGACAGGATGAACGAGAACTCGCCGACGTGCGCCAGCCCGATCGCCACGACCAGGGCGGTGCGGACGGAGTGCCCCAGGACGACGATGAGCAGCACCGTCAGCAGCGGCTTGACGACCAGGATGACGGCCATGACGACGACCATCAGGAGCGGCTCGCGCCACAGGAAGGTCGGGTCGAACAGCATCCCGACGGACACGAAGAACAGCACCGCGAAGGCGTCGCGGAGGGGGAGCGCGTCGGCCGCGGCCTGGTGGCTGACCGGGGACAGCGCGACCATCATCCCGGCGAGGAACGCGCCGAGCGCCATCGACACCCCGAACAGGTAGTACGACCCGGCCGCGAGGGCGACCGAGAACACCATGATGGTCAGGGTGAACAGCTCGCGCGACCGCAGGCGGGCGACCTTGGTGAGCGCCCACGGCACCACCCGCGACCCGGCCACGGCCACCACCACGACCAGCGCCGCCAGCTTCGCCAGCGCGACGCCGACGGCGACGACCGGGTCGGCCGGCGGCGCGGTCCCGGCCGGCGGCGTGCCGAGGACGGGGATCAGCACCAGCACCACCACCGTCACCACGTCCTGCACCAGCGACCAGCCGACGGCCGCGTGCCCGGCCGGCGAGTTAAGGACGTCGGCGTCCATCAGCACGCGCATCATCACCACCGTGCTGCCGACGGCGACGGCGATGCCGATCACGCCTCCCGACAGGGCGGGGACGCCGAACGGGGCCAACACGGCGACGCACACGGCGGCCACGGCGGCGGTCTGGACCAGCGCCCCCGGCCCGGCGACCCACTTGACCGCGGCCAGGTCTTCGAGGTGGAAGTGGAGGCCGACGCCGAACATCAGCAGGATGACGCCGACCTCGGCGAGCTGCTGGGCGATGTCCGGGTCGCCCTGGATGCCGGGCGTGTGCGGCCCGATGGCGACGCCGGCGAGGAGGTAGCCGACGATCGGCGACAGCCGCAGCCACTGGGTGAGGAGGCCGAGGACCCACGCGGCGGTGAACGCGGCGGCGATGGTCGAGATGAGCGGGAGCTCGTGCATCCGGTGTCCTTCTTCGCCCCGGGCCCTCCGCCCGGGCACCCGGTCTGGTATGCGAGCCCGCGCGGGATTCGGCGCCCCCGGAAACCGACGCGGCGGGGCCCCGCCCCCCTCCGCCCGTGCCGCCGGGTCGTCACCCGACGGTTCGACCCACCCGCCGGGGCGGGCCAGACGCGAACCGCGCCGGGGTGACTTTCCGCGCCTCGTCCGGCCGCGCGAATGAGCTCTCGGTCGCCTCGTTCACCGGACACGGCCGGCGTCGGGGGCGATTTCTGGCCGGTTATGCGGATGAGTCGGAAAACCCGTCACTGGTGGATGGGGTAAGGGGGGAAAAGTGTGCCGGCGGACGACACTCCCCTTGTCAAGCTGTAACGGGGGCGGTTACAACGGTATAAGTTTCGTTATTTTAACGCCTCCATCCGGGCGCTCCCGTACTCGCACGGGTGCGCTGCCTAGCCCGGTCGGACTCTCCCCCTTCCGGGATGACCCCCCCTGCCTCGTAGGGCGTCCCACCAATGCCGCGCATCCTCAGCCGCCTGGCCCGTTTCCGCCGCACCGGACCGACGCCCACGCCCGCCCTCACGCCGCGTGACCTCCGCGCCCGGCTGTGGGTGTCGCCGCTCGAGGACCGGGTGAACCCGGCCCCGGCGAACGACCTCGTCGAGAACTTCGCCGCGATCACGTCCACGGCCAGCACCACGACCTCCTCGTCGCTCATCACGCTCATCCAGGACGCGACCGAGAACAGCAACTCGACGGCCGTCCTCTCCACCGGGGCCGACCCGGCGGTCAACGGGACCAACCAGTTCAACACGATCTGGTTCCGGTTCACCGCCGCGACCACCGGCGCCTATTCCGTCGGCACGTTCGGAAACTCGACCACGTCCAGCCTCGACACGATCGTGTCGGTCGGCACGATCACCGGCGGCACGTACACGCAACTCGGTTTCAGCGACGACTTTAGCGGGAGTCTCCAGTCACAGGTGGGGGTCGCGCTCACGGCCGGGACGCAGTACTACGTCATGGTGGGGACGTACTTCAACGACGCCGACCCGTCGTCGTTGGGCGACGCCCAAATAACGCTCGTCACCCCCGCGGCGTCGCCGCCGCCGCCGCCGGCGAACGACCTCGTGCAGAACGCCATCGCCGTCACCCCCGGGGCCCCGACCGTGACGGTGATGGCGCCCGCGGTCCCGCTCATCCAGAACGCGACCGAGGGCGGGAACTCCACCGCCATACTCACTGGCGGTACCGACCCGGTGTTCAGCGGGACGGCCCGCTTCAACACGGTGTGGTACACCATTACCCCCACCGCGACCGGCACGTTCACCATCTCGACGGCCGGGACCGCGACCCCGACCACGCTCGACACGGTACTCAACGTGGGGACCATCGCCGGCGGCACCTTTACCGTGCTGGCGTTCGCCGACGACACGACGGGCATCTCCCCGCGGTCGGCGGTCACCCTCACCCTCAACGCCGGGACGACCTACCACGTGCAGGTGGGGACCTACTACGCCGACACAAACGCGGCCTCCCAGGGGGCGATGCAACTGGCGGTGACGTATACGTTGCCGCCGGCCAACGACACGGTGGGCGGGGCCATCCCGCTAACGCTCGGCATCCCGGTCAACGGCACCCTGGCCGGGGCGAACAACGACTACAACCTCACCGGCGCCACCATCACCCAGTTCGTCGGCATCGGCCAGACCGTGTCGACCGCCCCCGGCCGCGACGTGGTGTACTCGTTCACCGCCCCGCTCGCCGGCACCTACGTCCTGCGACTGAACTTCGGGATGGGGGCGAACTACGTCATGTACGTCGCCGCGGCGCTCGCCCCCGGCACCGTCACCTCGACGACCGGCCTGGCGACCAACC
>JBGAQM010000110.1:10093-16569 GCA_044220735.1 Urbifossiella sp.
ACCGGCCTGGCGACCAACCGGAACACGGTCACCACGAACGCCTCCGAGGAGCTCTCCGGCCCGCTCGCCGCCGGGCAGCAGGTGTTCATCGTCGTGGACACCAACTCGGCGGCCGACGCGGGTGGGACGTTCCGGCTGGAAGCGATCCTGGCGAACCCGGAGGCGGCGTCGAACGACACCACCGCCACCGCCCAGCCGCTGAACTCGAACGTGACCGGCTCGTTCCCGTCGCCCGACCACGACTTCTACAGCCTCGGAACGCCGGCGGCCGGGTCGCGGGTGTTCGCCATGGCCGATAGCGCGGCAGCTTCGAGTACCGACCTCGAGTTGCGCGTCGTCACCGACGTGGACACCCTCGAGTGGGACGACGACGACGGCGACACCCCGTTCGGCGGCGTCGGGTCGGTCATCGCCGGTACACCGCTCCCCGGCGTCGCGTCCTACCTGTTCGTGCGCTACCTGAACGGGACCACCGTAACGCCGAGCGCGACCTCGTCCGAGCCGTACCGGTTCCAGGCCGTGGTCCAGCCGCCGATCGCGTCCGCGACCGTGGAGAGCGACCCGGGCGGCACGGGAAACAACACCGTCGCCACGGCCACCACCGCGACCAACAACTACTTCTCCGGCACGATCGCCTCGGCGGCGGACGTGGACCTCTACGGCACCCGCGCCGCCGCCGGCGACGTGCTGTTCGTCGCCCTCGACCTCAACCCGCTGCGCGACAACACCATCTTCGACGGCTCGCTCGCCCTGCTCGACGACGCCGGCAACGTGCTCGTGACGGTGAACGGCGGCGGGAATACGTCGGCGACCGGGACCGGGACCGGGACGCTGTTCTCGCAGAGCCAGATCTCCCCCAGCGAGGGGTGTTCTCGCCGAGCCAGATCTCCCCCAGCGCGGGGTGGTGGTACCGCGTCTCGACGGCCGGGAACTACTACGTCCGCGTCACCGGCACCGCGGCCGGCGACTCCCTGCTGTCGGTGAGCCGCAACGGCACCACCGGCGGCGGCGGGCTGGCCCCGACCATCGCCGGGCTGATCGCCGCGCCGCAGGCCGTCAACGACAACGCCACCGTCACCCCGTTCGCCGCCGCCACCCTCACCGGCAGCACCCTCACCGCCCGCGTCACCTACCCGGCGGCCAACGGGGCGTTCTCGAACGCCGGCGCCCTCGGGTTCACCGGGGCGGCCGGCGACTACGCCGTCAGCGGCACCGCGGCCGCCGTCCAGACCGCCCTCCGCGCCCTGGCGTTCGACCCCGCCGACAACCGGGTCGCCGTCGGCAGCACCGAGAGCACGGTGTTCACCGTCAGCCTGTACGCCGGCGCCGTCGTGGCCCCGTACCCCGCGGCCGACGCCACGAACAACCAGACCAACGTGGTCTCCACGTCGGTCAACGACGCCCCCGGGTTCACCGGCGTCGTCGCCGCCCCGCAGGTGGTCCTCGACAACGCCACGATCAACCCGTTCGGCACGGTCACCGTCGCCGAGCCCGACCCGGGCCAGACCGTCACCGTCGGCGTCACCTACTCGACGGCCAACGGGACGTTCACGAACGCGCTCGCCCTCGGGTTCACCGGGTCGGCCGGCAGCTACTCGTTCGCTGGCACCCCCGCCGCGGCGCAGACCGCGCTCCGCGGGCTGACGTTCGCCCCCACCCCGAACCTCCTCGCCGTCGGCGCGACGACCGACGTGCCGTTCACCCTGTCGGTCACCGACGGGGTCGTGGCACTGCCCACCACCGACGGCCAGACCACGGTGCGGGTCACTGGGGCCAACGACAACCCCGTCCTCGGCGGCGTCACGACGGCCCCGCAGGCCGTCCTCGACACCGCCGCCGTGCTGCCGTTCACCGGCGTCACGATCTCGGACCCCGACCCCGGCCAGGGCGTCACGGTGACGGTGACGTACCCCGCCGCCAACGGCACGTTCACCACCCTCGGCGGGTTCACCGGCTCGGCCGGCAGCTACACGTTCACCGGCTCGCCCGCCGCCGCCCAAACGGCGATCCGCGGGCTGACGTTCGTGCCGGCTCAAGACCTCGTCGCGGTCGGGGCGACCACCACGACCACGTTCACGGTCGCGGTCGTGGACTCCGGCCCCGGCGTCAGCGACGGCCAGACCACGGTCGTGTCCACGAGCGTCAACAGCGCCCCGAGCTTCGTCGTCGGGGCGGACCAGACGGTGAACGAGGACGCGGGCCCGCAGACCGTGGGCGGGTGGACGACGGGCGTCGGCGGCCCGGGCGCGGAGGCCGGGCAGGGGCTGACGTTCCAGGTGGTCGGCAACACCAACACGGGCCTGTTCAGTTCCGCCCCGGCGGTCGGCCCGGCCGGCACGCTCACGTTCACCCCGGCCCCGAACGCCAACGGGTCCGCGACGATCACCGTGCGGCTGATGGACGACGCCGGCATCAACAACGGCGGCTCCGACACGTCGGCCACGCAGACGTTCGTCATCACCGTGACCGCGGTCAACGACGCCCCGTCGTTCAGCCTGCCGGCGCCGGCCCTGACGGGCGTGGCCGAGGACGCCGCGCTCCAGACGATCGGGGGGTTCGCCACGAGCATCTCCCGCGGCCCGGCGGACGAGTCGGGGCAGACCCTCGCGTTCACCGTCCTGGTCACCGGCGGCACGCTGACGTTCACCACCGCCCCGGCCATCGCCCCCGACGGCACGCTGACGTTCCAGGCCGCGCCCGACGCCAACGGGACGGCGACGCTGTCGGTGACGCTCACGGACAGCGGGGCCGGCACCGACACGTCGCCCGCGCAGGCGTTCAGCATCACCGTGGCCCCGGCCAACGACGCCCCGGTGAACACGCCGCTGACGAACTCGGCCGTCGCCATCGGCGCGACCACGCTCCTCACCGGGCTGTCGGTGACCGAGCCGATCGACAACGTCCCCGGGACGACCGCGGGGTACTCGACCACCGTGAGCGTGCCCGCCGGCGCGGGCACGTTCACCGGCACCGGGTTCACGTCCGGCGTCGGCACCGAGAGCGTCACCGTCACCGGCACCCTCGACGAGGTGAACGCCGCCCTCGCCACCCTCAGCTACACCCCGGTCGCCAACGACCCGTCGGTGACGATCACCGTCGTCTCGTCCGACGGCGGGAACACCGGCGGCGGCGCCCTCGCCGACACCGACTCGTTCGTGCTGGTCATCAAGGTGCGGCCGGTCGTCACCACCACCGCCGGCACCACCGTCTTCACCGAGGACGGGTCGGCGGCCGTGGTGGACGCGGGCCTCACCGTCACCGACTCGGACAGCACCGACGTCACCCGCGCGGTGGTCACGCTGACCGGGTTCGTGGCCGGCGAGGACGTGCTGACGTACACCGGCACGCTGCCGGCCGGCGTGACGGCCGACACGTCGGTGCCGGGGACGATCACGTTCAGCACGGTCAGCGGGATCACCCCGATCGGCGACTACCAGGCGCTGCTCCGCACGGTCACCTACGCGAACACCAGCCAGTACCCGGCCACCACCCCGCGGGCCGTCACGTTTACCGTGACCGACGAGCTGGCGACGAGCCTGACGAGCGACCCGGCGGGCAAGGCGGTCGCGGTGGCCGACCTGAACGACGCCCCCGTGCTGTCGCTCGCGGCCGGCTCCCCGCAGACGTTCGAGGAGCAGCCGAAGGCCCTGCCGGGCGTGTCGGTGTTGCAGGACGTGGACCTCGGCCCGAACCCGATCCGGGTGACGCTGAGCACCACGGCCGGGACGCTGGCCGCGACCGGGGCCGGGGTCACGATCGGCACCGCCGTGGCGGGCAACACCTTCATGCTGACGGTGCAGGGGCCGCTGGCGGCGGTGAACGCGGCCCTCGCCAGCCTGACGTTCACCGGGGCCACCGACTTCGTCGGCTCGGCGATCATCGACGTGCTGGCCGACGACCTGGGCTCGACCGGCGCCCCCGGCCCGCAGACCGCGACCGGCAGCTTCACCGTGGTCGTGGACCCGGTGAACGACGCCCCGTCGTTCACCCCCGGGCCGAACGTGACGGTGGACGAGGACAGCGGCGCGACGACCGTGCCGTCGTGGGCGACGAACATCCTCAAGGGGCCGGCCGACGAGGCGGGCCAGACGGTGTCGTTCCTGGTCAGCAACAACCTCCCCGGCGTGTTCACGACGCAGCCGGCGATCGACCCGGCCGGGAACCTGACGTTCGCCGTCCGGGCCAACGCGGTCGGCACCGCGACCGTGACGGTGCGGGCGCAGGACGGCGGCGGCACGGCCAACGGCGGGGTCAACGTGTCGGCGGACCGGACGTTCACCATCACCCTCACGCCGGTCAACGACACCCCGTCGTTCACCGCCGGCGACCCGATCTCGGTGACCGAGGACTCCGGCCCGCGGACGTTCGCCGGCTGGGCGCGGGCCATCTCCCGCGGCCCGGTGGACGAGGCCGGCCAGGCCGTGCAGTTCCTCGTCTCCTCGACGAACGTGTCGTCGTCCGGCGGGCCGCTGTTCTCGGTCCTGCCGGCGGTGGACGCGAGCGGCACGCTGACGTTCACCCCGGCCCCGAACGCCAACGGCTCGGCCACCGTGACCGTGCGGATCCAGGACAACGGCGGCGGGGCGGCCGACACGTCGGCCGCGCAGACGTTCACCATCACGGTGGTCTCGCTGAACGACCCGCCGCAGTTCCTCATCTCGCAGCCGGGCATCAGCGCCGGCCCCGGCACCGCCCCGGTGACGCTCCCGAACTTCGTCACCAACATCTACGCCGGGGCGCCCGACGAGGTCGGCCAGACGTTCCAGTTCGAGGTGACGAACAACGGCGAGGTGCTGTTCTCGCAGCAGCCGGCGGTCGACCCGGCCGGCACCCTGACGTTCACCCCGGCGGCGTTCCGCAGCGGCGTCGCCACCGTCACCGTCCGCCTCCGCGACAGCGGCGGCGACACGTTCGGCGTGGACGTGACGCCGCCGGTGCAGACGTTCACCATCACCGTGAACGGGTCGAACTCGCCGCCGAGCTTCACCCTCGCGGCGGGGGCGAACCAGACCGCCGCCGAGGACGCCGGCCCGCAGACCGTCGCCGGGCTGGCGGCGAACATCTCGCCCGGGCTGCCGACCGAGGCGGGCCAGGCGCTGACGTTCCTGGTGAGCGCCAGCCTGCCGGGCCTGTTCAGCACGCAGCCGGCGGTCAGCCCGACCGGCACCCTGACGTACACCCCCGCCGCCGACGCGGTCGGCACCGCGACGATCACGGTGCGGCTGATGGACGACGGCGGCACGCAGTTCGGCGGCGTGGACACGTCGGCGCCGCAGACGTTCACCATCACGCTGACGCCGGTGAACGACGCGCCGCGGTTCACCATCCCGTCGGCCCCGGTCCCGTCCGACCCGGCCAACGGCGCCCGGACCCTTCCGGGCTTCGCGACCGGCATCGCGGCCGGCCCCGCCGACGAGGCCGGGCAGGCGCTGACGTTCCTGGTCTCGACGAACAACAACGGCCTGTTCGCGGTGCCGCCGGCGATCAACCCGGCGACCGGGACGCTCACGTTCACGCCGGTCGCGGGCGCCAACGGCACCGCGACCGTGATCGTGCAGCTCCGGGACAACGGCTCGCCGGTCGGCACGTCGGCGGCGCAGACGTTCACGATCGTGGTGGCGGCCGGCGCCCAGAACAGCCCGCCGACGGCGGGGCCGGACGCGATCACGGTCGCGGCGAACAGCAGCCCGACGGCGGTGCCGGTGCTGGGCAACGACAGCTCCTTGCCGGACACGGGCGAGACGCTGACCGTGACCGCGGTCGGGTCGGCGGCGCACGGGCTGGCGTCGCTCTCCGGCGGGGCCGTGTTCTACGCCCCGGCGCCCGGGTACAGCGGGTCCGACACGTTCACCTACACCCTGTCCGACGGGAACGGCGGCACCGCGACCGGCACCGTGACGGTGACGGTGACGGCGCCGCCGGTGGTCCCCCCGCCGCCCCCGCCGCCGCCGCCGGCCGCGACGGTGTACGACCTGGTGTCGGTGGCCGACCAGACCGGGTCGCGGGTGCGGGTGGTGAACGTGGCGACCGGACAGGTAACGGCCGACTTCCTGGCCTTCCCCGGGTTCACCGGCGGGGTGAACGCCACCGTCGCCGACGTGACCGGCGACGGCGTCGCCGACGTGATCGTCGGGGCCGGGCCGGGCGGCGGCCCGGTGGTGAAGGTGTTCGACGGGAAGACGTTCCGCGAGGTGACGTCGTTCTACGCCTTCCTCCCGTCGCTCCGGGGCGGGGTGCACGTGTCCGCGGGCGACGTGAACGGCGACGGCCGGCCGGACGTGGTGCTCGGCGCGGGGGCCGGCGGCGGCCCGCACGTGAAGGTGGTGGACGGCACCCGGCTCGGCGAGCGCGACCGCGACGACCTGCCGACGGCGCTGCTGGGGAGCTTCTTCGCCTACGCCGACGACTTCCTCGGCGGGGTGAGCGTGGCCGCGGCCGACGTGGACGGCGACGGCCGGGCCGAGGTGGTGACCGGG
>JBGAQM010000111.1:0-16345 GCA_044220735.1 Urbifossiella sp.
ACTCCTTCGGGGCAGGTGTCGGCGTTGCGACCGGCTCCGGCGCCGGGGCGGCCTTCGGCGGGGCGGGGGTGGGCGCCGGTGTCTCCACCTTCGGCGTCGGCGGGGGCGTCGGCTCCGGCTCCGGCATCGGGGGCGGCGGCGGGGGCGCCGGAGTCGGGGTCGGCGTGTTCACGGTCGCCACCAGCCGCGACGGGTCCACCAGCAGGCGCTTCGACAGGTCCGGCGTGAGGTTGGCACGCTTCAGGAACAACACCGCCAGCGCCGTGTTAATGGCCGGGTGGTCGGCGGGGTAGCCGCCGTCCTCCCAGCTGCCGTTCGCCTTCTGGTGGGTGCAGAGGATCTCGGCGCCCCACTTGTACCAGTCCTTGTTGTCGAGTTGCGTCACGTCGTACAGCACCGCGATGCGCTCGAGCGCCCACAGGTAGTACAGGCCGCCAACGTCCTTCGGCGTCGGCCGGTTGCCGACGAACCCGGTCGGCGCCCCGACCCGCCCGCCGAGCATCTTGAACGCCTTGAGGATGCGCGGGTCCTGCTCCGGCCGCACGTTCTCGCCCTTGTCCAGGTCGAGGGCGTGGCCGATCGCCAGCCCGAGCAGCGCCACGCAGGTGAGGGCGCTCGACCCGCCGGCCTTCCCCTCGGCGGAGTAGTCGTAGCCCCAGCTGCCGTCGGCCGCCTGGCTCGTCTTGAAGCGGTGGTTCAGGAGCGCGAACGTCCGCTCCGTCGGCACGTCGTGGCGGCGGGCGGCCCACAGGCCGATGGTGGCGAAGTGCGTGTTCGAGTTGTCCGTGGTGCCCGTGATCGGGTCGTTCCGCTTGTCCTTCGGCTCGGTCGTCGGCAGGCGGGCGAAGTCGGTGACGTACACCGGCAGGCCGCGCATGCTCGTGGCCAGCGCGCCGATCACCTTCGCCGCGTCGGCGGCGGCCGGGGCGGCGGCCCCCTTCGCCGGCGGCTTCGGGCGGACGTCGTCGGACATCTTGATGCACAGCCCGAGGCCGCCCGGGCGGTCGCGGAAGCTGACCGACCCGCTGTTGGTCTGCGGCGGGTTCAGCTTCTTGAGCGCGTCGAACATCGGGCCGGCGTTGGTGGTGGTGACGATGGGCACCTTGTAGCCCCAGCCGCCGGTGCCGGACTGGCCGGCGATGAGGCGGAGGGCGAGCCCCTGGATGAGCGGCTTGTCCTTCTTCTCGCCCATGCGGTCGAGGAAGATGATGGACAGGGCGGCCTCGTACGTGTGGTCGATCTTCGGGTAGGCGGCGCGGACGACGTTCAGGGCCTTCTGGAGGCCGGGGTCGGACGCGGGAATGCCGGACTCGATGAGGGCGATGCCGCAGAGGGCGGTGTAGCCGACGGCCCACCCGCCGCCGGGGCCGACGTTCGTCCCCTTGCCCCACGAGCCGACGG
Organism: Urbifossiella sp.; assembly: GCA_044220735.1. Classification (GTDB taxonomy): domain Bacteria; phylum Planctomycetota; class Planctomycetia; order Gemmatales; family Gemmataceae; genus Urbifossiella. Next base: position 1,402 of record JBGAQM010000111.1, read on the forward strand.
GGTTCTGCGACTGGCGGAGGAAGCTGACGCCGCGCTCGACGGCCTCGTCGATGACGGTCTGGGTGAGCGGCCGGCCCGCGCCCGGGGGCGCGGCCGGTGCCGGCGGCTGGGCCTCGCCGGGCGGCTGCCCGCCGGGCTGCGGCGGCTGGCCGAGGGCGAGGCTGGAAACGAGAAGGCCCGCGACCACGGCGGCGCGGACCGCGGGCACCCGGGGGAGAGACATACGACGACCTCGGGGGCGGCGAGCCGGACGGACCGACGGGATACCCGAGCGTACCCCGGCGGCCGGCAGGTAACAAGCGAATACCGGCCCCCGTCACGCGAACGTGAGATCGGCAACCGGTTGTGACCCCTGGTTGCTCGTGACCGTGAGGGTCCGCCCCGCGGAGTTGGTCAGGCGGCGGAAGGTCACCCACCAGAACCCGTCCGGGTCCGTGTCGCCGTCGTTGCTCGACACCGGGGTGGAGTAGTTCAGGCTCCCGGACGTCGGGCCGACCAGCTCACCATTCCCCGACACCTGCCCGAACGGCGTGAACCCGAACAGCTTGTGCGTCGTGCTCGGGGCCGGGTGCGACACGCTGACGGACTTCTTGCCCGCCGGTTCACAGTCCCCGGTCACGCCCTCCTCGAACCGGATCACGCGGATGGTGAGCCGGTTCAGCCGCGCGCTCGGGACCTCCCGGACCTGGTCGTTCGGCATGGCGACGAACAACCGGAGTTGGTACTCGGCCGCCGTGTCCAGGGTGCCGGTGCCGACGTCGAACATCTGGACCCAGAAGCGGGTGTCGCCGTCGTCGGTGTCGGTGCTGATCGCGTGGCTCGTCGCCAGCCGCACGGGCGACGCGCCCGACGTCTTCCAGAACTCGGCGTACAGGCGTCGGGTCTGGCCGCGCGGGCCGATCCCGGCGACGACGAACTTGCCGCTGAAGACACGAATCTGCTGCCGGTCCGCGGACACGGGCGATGTGAATTGCCAGGTCGGCACGGGCGGTCCTCCGGGTGGGTCAGGGGGTGGGGGGCAACGGCTCGATCACCACGTCACGGAACGCCGCGGTCCCGCGGCGGACGTACACGCCGACGCCGCCGCGCGGGGCGAACGCCGGCTCGACTCCGGCCCAGGCGGCGTCCGGGAACCGCGCGGCGGTGTCGGCAACCCGGTCGGCCACGGCGGCTCGGAGTTCGGCGGACGTGACCTTTCCGGCGGGCACGCCGTCCAGGGTCGACGACACCCCGTCGGGCGTGACGACCAGGTCCAGGGTGCGCCACACGGTTCCCGGCCGGGCCTGGGGGCGGAACGGCGCCCCGCCCCGCAAGTTCGGACCGGCCTCCCAGGGCTGACCGGGGAGCGACTCGCCCCAGGTGAGGATGCCGGACTTCACCATGTTCGGTTGCGCTTCGAGGTCGGCGGCCGTGTCGGCCACGGGAGGCAACCGCGTCCGGGCGACCGACGCCGGGCTCCAGATGTCGTTCAAGCCGACGGCGGCCGCCCAACCGTTCGGCACCCGCCCGGGGCCGCGGAACGTGCGGCCGGAGGCGAAGACTCCGACCTCGCCGGCCGTGTCGCTCTGCTCGTGCCGGACGCGCACCTGCAAGCGGTACCGGTCTCGCGCGGGGTCGGGGATCATCTCGACAACTCCGGTGGCCCAGGAGCTGACCCGGAAGACGCCGTCCGGGCCGGCGGCGGCCTGGGTGCGGTCGTCGCCCGCCCGGACGGTGAAACCCGCCGGCGGGGGGCCGACCTCGGGGAGCAGCACGACCGGCTCGCCGGCGTCCAGCTTCGCCGTCAGTGCCGCACGGGCGGACGCGGACCGCTCCGCGTCCGTCGGTTCCGGTCGCGGTTGCCACAGGACGGCTCCGGCACCGCCAGCGCCCACGAGCGCCGCGACCGCCAGCAGCCGCCACCGCTTCCGCACCGCCCGCGCCGCGCGGCGCAGCCGCCGCCACGGGCTCCGCACCAGCGGCTCGCCGTTCAGGAAGCGGTCGAGGTCCGCGACCAACTCGCCGGCCGTCTGGTAGCGGTCGGCCGCGTCCTTCGACAGGCACCGCAGGCAGATGACCTCCAGGTCCGCCGGCAGGCCGGCCGTCAGCGACGACGGCCGCGGCGGGGCCGACTCCCGCACCTGCTTCAGCACCGCCTCCTTCGAGTCGCCGCGGAACGGCGGCGCGGCCGTGAGGACTTCGTACAGGATCGCCCCGAGCGCGTACACGTCGGTGCGGACGTCGGCGGCGTGGCCGCCGGCCTGCTCCGGCGCCATGTACGCCGGCGTCCCCAGAATCGCCCCCGTCTGCGTCAGCCCGCCGCCGGCGTCGTCGGTCCGCAGCCGGGCCAGGCCGAAGTCGGCCACCTTCGGGGTGCCGTCGGCCGTCAGGAGCACGTTCCGCGGCTTCAGGTCGCGGTGGAGGACGCCGCGGCCGTGGGCGTAGGCCATCGCCGCCGCCACCGCCCGCACCAGCCCCGCCGCCTCCCGCGGCGGCAGCGGGCCGGCGGCCAGCCGGTCCGACAGGTCGCCGCCCGGCACCCACTCCATCGCCAGGTACGGCCCGCCCGCGTGCTTGTCGAACTCGAACAGCTTGACGACGTGCGGGTGGGTCAGGTTCTCGACCGCCTTCGCCTCCACCTCGAACCGCTCCAGCACCCCCGGGTCGCCCGCGAACCGCGCCCGGACGGTTTTGAGCGCCACCTCCCGCGCCAGCACGCGGTGGCGGGCGTGGTACACGTCCCCCATGCCGCCGTGGGCCACGAAGCGGATCACCCGGTACGGCCCGATCACCCGGTCGGCCGCCGTGTCCTGCCCCGCCGGCGACGGCGTCCACCCGCCCGGCTCGCCGGTCGCCGACCCGAACTCCCACGACTGCGTCACGTCGCGCGGGCCGTCCGGCCCGTCGGCCGCGGTGTCGGGGACGGGGCCGCCGCGGAGGAACAACTTCATGTCGTCCACGAGCCGGTCGGCGGCGCCGGGGTCGGCGGTCGGCGGTGTGTCGCGGTCCGGCATTGGGTGTCTCTCGCCCGTCAGAGGTATTTACGAAACACCCCCCCCGGACCGGACACGCGGGCACGAAAAAACCGCGGCCGGGGCCGCGGTTCGTGTGGCACGACGCCCGCCCGGCGCGCCGGGCGGGGGCACCCGGGGCTACCCGACGAACACGCCGTTGAGGGTGCCGTCGAGGTCGAACTCGTACAGCGCGACCGGGTTGTTGGTCACGAGGGCCGAGCCGCGGTACGCGGTGGCCACCGCCCGGTCGCCCTTGCCGCCGCCGGTCACCAGGTCGATGAACTTGTCGCCGTCGAGGTTCTTCGCCGCCACCTTCACGCCGCCGCGGTTGGCCTCGTTGCCGGCGAAGAAGTTGGCGACCACGGTGGCGCGGTCCCCGCCGACCGACAGCAGGCTCCGGCCGTCGTACAGCTTCACCCGCGGGCCGCCGCCGGGGCCGGCCCCGACGAACAGGTCGCCGATGCCGTCGCCGTTGGCGTCGCCGACCGACACGAACGCCCCGTTCCGGAGCGTGTCCTCGAAGGCGAAGAAGTCGTTGATCATGTTCACGAACTCGAGCTTGCCGAGTTTCTCGCCGTTCCACACCGAGATGCGCGGCCCGCCGCCGAACCCGGCCGACACCACCAGGTCCGCGAACCCGTCGCCGTCGATGTCGCCGACCGCCGGGCGGACGCCGCCGCGGAACGCCGGGTCGTCGATGGCGAAGTAGCTGACCAGCGAGGAGAAGTTGTTGCCGCCGTTGTAGATCACCACCCGCGGCCCGCCGCCCTCGTCCGGGGTGACGACCAGCTCCGCGACCCCGTCGCCGGTCATGTCCCCGGCCGCCACGAACACGCCGCCGACGAACGCCGACTCGAACGGGAACGCCTGGAACAGCGTGTCCCCGGTCGCCCCGTCGATGACCTGGACGAACGCGACGCGGCCCGGGCCGGAGCCGATCACGTAGTCGGCCACGCCGTCCTTGTTGAAGTCGGCGGACGCCACCCGGATGCCGCCGTTGAACGTGGGGCCGTACGCGATGTTCTGCAGCTTCTCGCCGGCCGGGCTGAGCACCTGGACCTGGGGCGGCGAGTCCTCGCCGGACCCCACCACCGTCACGTTCGCCGACCCGGTCACCGTCAGCGTGCCCGGCACGACCGCGTACGTGTAGTTCGCGTTGGCCGGCGCCGACCCGAGGGTGATCGTGTACGTGCCGATCGGGCTGTTCGTCTGGGCGGTGGTGACGAGGTTCAGGGTGCCCAGGACGGCCGCCGTGTCGCCGAGCTTCAGCCCGTCGACCACCGCGGTGAACGGCGGGTTCTGCGCGAACCGCACGCGGGTGGCGTCGTTCACGCGGATGGTCGCCGCCGCCGGCGTGACGGTGAGCGTCCCGTTGGTGAACACCACGTCGTAGTTCGGCAGGGCGGTCACCGCCCCCGGCCCCTGACCCTGGTTGACCGCGTACGACCCGACGGGGCTCGCCGGCGTGGCCGGGGTGCCCGGGGAGCCGCTCACGACGGCGGCGGTGTCGGCGAACTTGAGGTCGGCCGTGTTCACCGTGTAGGTGAACGCCGGGTTCGGCTCGCCGTACTCGCGGCTGGCGTTCCCGCCCGTCACCCGCAGCGCGGCGCGGTTCACGGTGTGGCTCCCGCTCGCCGTCGAGACCGGCAACTCGGCCGTCGCAGGGAACGTCGCCACGATCGGCGAGTACGTCCCGGCCGCCAGGTTCAGCGGCACGACCGCCGACGCGACGAACACCCCGCCCGCCGGGTTGACCGGCAGGGTCGTCGTCAGCGTCCCGGTGCCCGGGAAGTCGAACGTCACCGTCTTGCCCGACAGGAGCGTGTTCTTGTCGGCGGCCTGCACGAACGCCGGCAGGTCCACCCGCGCCCGGACGGTGACGGCCTCGCCGTACGTCGTCGGGCCGGTCGCGGCGCCGAGGCCGGTCGAGAGCGTGACGACCGGGGCCGTGCGGAGGACGTACACCGTGCGGACGACCGGCGTGCCGAAGTTCGTGTTGCCGCCGGCGTCGGTGGTCACCAGCGTGAGCGTGTACCGGCCGTCGGCCACCGTGGCGCCGCCCGTGTCCGTGCCGTCCCAGATCACGTTGACCGTCGGGCCCGAGCCGGGGAAGACCTTCACCGTCGCGCCGGTCGAGTCGGTGACGGTCACCGTCCAGGTGCCGACGTTGTCGTCCACGATCGTGCCGCTGAACGCCGTCTGGGCCGGCGGCGGCGCCGTGGCGTTCCCCGGGTTGATGACGAGGGCGTCCACCGCGCCCGACGTCGTCGGGTTCGTGTTGTCCACGCGCACCGTAACCGGGGCCGTGGTGGCGGTCGGCGTCAGCGGCGTGCGGTCCCACTCGTCGCTGATCGTAATCACCGCCCGGTAGTCGCCGTCCGGCACGAACAGGCCGGCGTTGGGGCCGACGTTGTACGTGCCGTCCCACGTCGCCGTGAACGACGACGTGTTCAGCGGCTGGACGCGGGCGACGGTCGGGAGCACCTGCCGGTACACCACCGTGCCGCCGGGCGTGCTGACGGTGAACGTCGGCGTGTACGACGACCGCTCGGACGTGACCGCCGCGGTCAGCTGCAGCGTGTCGTTGACCCCGACGCTCGCCGGCGACGGGTTCGCGGGCGAGATCGGCGCCGGCACCGGCGACGCCAGCGCGATCGACACCGCCGGCTGCTCCACGATCTGCGTCACCGGGTTCGACGTGGACTGGTTGAAGTCGTCGTTGTCCAGGATCAGGTCGCCGTCCACGATGTAGTCGGCGGTGATGGTGTGGGTGCCCGCCGACAGGTCGCGGGTCGTCAGCTCGGCGATGCCGCCGACGGCGATCGGCACCCGCCCGAGGGACACGCGGCCGGCGCCGGTGTCCTCGAAGAACTCGATGAACGTCGTGTTCGGCGGCGGCACGCGCGACCCCGGCTCGGCCGTGACCACGGCCTTGAACGTCACCGGCTGCTCGATCGTCGAGGGGCTCCCGTTCAACGCGCTGTAGGCGTTCAAACTGCTCAGCGTCGTGGTGGTGTTCACCTTCACCTTGTCCAGCACCACGAGGTTGTGGCCGGTGCTCGGGTCAACGGTGTAGGTGATGTCAAACTTGTACCCGTCGATGAACACGAACCCGGGCGAGCTCGGCAGCTCGGCGAACGTGCCGGTGATGGTGTCGGTGGCCCGGACGACGATGAACCGGTTCGACAGCCGCACCGTCGCGGTGTCCACGAGGCCCGACAGCGTCGCCCCGGGGGCGATGTTCACCTTCCCGTTCACGAACAGCTGGTCGTAGTGGGTGCCGGGCTGCTGCGTGCCGGCGTTGCTGCTCCCGTCGCCGATGATGTTCAGGTACAGCGTGCTGGTCGGCCCGAACGACACGTCGCCGTTCGCGGTCAGGATGCCCGACACGTCCGGGCCCCAGCCGTTGCCCGGGCTGACGGTGCCCACGCCCGTCGTGCTCGGCAGCGTGATCGGCCCGGTCGTGCCGTTGCCGCTGACGGTGCCGCCGGCGCTCACCTGAACCGGCCCGGTGACCGTGTTCACCTGGGCGTCGCCGGCGTCCACCTGGAGCAGCGTCGTGAGGGTGGTGCCCGCGGGGGCCAGCGTCAGCCGGCCGGTGCCGGCCTTCACGACGGTCTGGCCGTTCGTCGCGGTCAGGCCCGAGCCGATGGTGAAGTCTTCGTTCGCGGCGCCGTCCAGAACGGTGACCGTCTGGGCGGCCGCGCCGGTGAGTCGGAGCGTACCGGCGCCGCTCGTCGCCGAGCCGTTCGCCGTGGCGGCGACGGACACCGGGCCGGACACCGACAGGGTGGCACCCGTGCCGAGGTCCGCCAGCGACTCCGACAGGGCCAGCGTCCCGGCGGTGACGGCGGCGTTGGCCTGGAGGATCAGGGCGGCGTTCGTCGCCGACGCCGCGCCGGTCACGGTCGTGGTCGAGCCGGTGCCGAAGGTGACGTTGCTGTCGTTGGCGGTGGCCGGGGTGTCGAACGTGGTCAGGTTGCCGGTGACCGCGTTGGTCGAGCCCGCCCCGAAGGACAGGTCCGAGTCGGTCAGCGAGACCGTGCCCGTGTTCGTGAACGACGAACTGCCGGTCACGAGCGTGCTGTCGGCGGCCGTCACGGTGCCGGCGTTCAGCCGCGCCCCGGCGCCGGTGGTCAGGTCGGTGAGGGTGAGCGACGCCGGCCCGACGTTCGAGGTCGTGCCGGCCCCGAGGTCCACGACGCTGCGGCGGGCCACGGTGCCGGTCGCGGTCAGGGCGCCGCCGCCGGTCTCGATCGTCGCCGGCGTCGTCTGGTCGGGCGTCGCCCCGGTGCGGAGCGTGGACGCGTTGACCGTGATGGCGTTGCCGTTGGTGTTGAGCGTCGCCGGGAGCGCCGCCGTGCCCGTGCCAAGGCTGAGCGTGCTGTTGTCGAGCAGTTGCACCGCCTGGGTCACGATGTCCACGCCGCTCGTGCCGGTGAGGGTCGAGCGGGTCAGCGTCAGGCCGCCGGCCGCGGTCGTCAGCGACGCGTTCGCGTTGAAGAAGGCAGTCGAGTCGACGAGCGCCACACCCTGGTCAGGGGCCGTGGTGCCGGTCGTCTGCAGCGCCGCATCCTGAGCGAGCTCCAGGTCCGTCAACGTGAGCGAGACGGACCGGAAGTTGGCGTCAGCGTTGGGCCCGAACACCACGAAGCTGCGATCCGCGGCGGTGCCGGTCGCGATGAACCGGCCCTCCGGGCTGGTCGGGTTCACGATCACACCGGCGCCTGTCGCCAGGAAGTGCGACTCGTTGATGGTAATGTCCTCGCCGCCGGTGTCGAGCGTGGCGCCGGCCGCGAAGCTCGCGGTGCTTCCGACGGCCGGGAGGGTCGTGTCCTTGTTCAGCGTCAGGGCGCCGATCAAGATCATCGAGTTGTCGCCACCGCCGAGGACGCTGTCGATCAGAGTAACGTCCCCGCGCCCGCCGGCCCCGACGGTGGTGAGCGTCGCGTTGAGGCCGATGTTGACGACCGAGTTAACAAAGCCGGGCGCCGGCCCGCGGCGCGCGGTGATCGACGCCCCCTGCGTATCGACGGTGGCACCGGTGTTGGCCAGCAGGGAGCTGCCGGTCAGATCGATGGTCCCACTGGTGAGGCGCCCGCTCGGGCCCACCGTAATCTGAGAAGAGTTCGTCGCGGTCAGCGTGCCGATGGTCGCGGTCGCCGCCGCGCTCGTCCCCACCTCGAATTGGGCACCGTTCATCACCACCGCGGCGGGGGCCGCGACGGTGCCGGCGAGCAGGTCGTCGCCGTTCTCGACGGTCAGCCGGCCGCCGGTCATGGTGATGGTGCCGGTGGTCAGCTCCGGGCCGGCGACGCTTGCTCCCGCGGGCACGGACGGGAACGCCGGGACGGTCGGCTTCTCCGTGTCCACGACGCCGTTGTTGATCGTCAGGTTGCCGATCGTCTCGACCCACCCGTGCAGGTCGAGGAGGCCGTCGGCGTTAACCGTGACGGTCGGCGCGTCGGCGATCTGGTTGCTGGCCGACAGCCGCACCACCGCCGACTGCGACTGCGGCGTCGCCGTGGCGGTGCCGGCGGGGTTGAGGCCGTCGCCGACGACGAGCGGGCCGCGGACGGCGTCGTGCGAACCCGCCCCGGTGTGGTTCAAGAGCAGGGTGCCGTCGTTCACCAGCGTGGCGCCGGTGTAGTCGTTGTCGCCGGCGGCGTTGAACTCCAGCGTGCCGGCGCCGACCTTCGTGAGCGCGAACCCCTGGTTCGGGCCGCGGACGTTGGTCGGCCCGAGCACCGCGGTCGGCGGCGAGTACGGGTTGCGGTCCGTCGTCGGGAGCACGAGCCGCAACACGTCGGTGTCGCTCTCCACGCCGATCGAGGCGTTACTCCCCAGGATGAGCGGCGACACGTTCGCCGGGTTGCCCCACACGGTTGTGAAGTTGCCGGTGCTGTCGAGCATCCGCAGGGCGCCGCCGCCGCCGGTCTCGAGCGTCTCGTCGAGGCGGGTGCCGTTCGCGGGCACGGTGGACACGACCTGCGGGAAGTTGACCGACGCCAGGGCGCCGGTGAACTGAACCTCGAACCGGACGCCGTTGAGTACGTCCGTCCGGGTGACAAAGACGCTGCCGGCCGGGAGTCCGAGGCCGCCCGCGCCGACCGGGTCGGTGAGCGCCGCGGCGAACTCGGCGGCGGTGCTCGACGGCACGGTGCCGTCGGCGCTGCCGAGGGTCAGCAGGCGGGTTCCCGTCACCACGACCCCGTCCGTGCCCGTGTACTGGAGCGTGAACGTGCCGCCGGCCGCCGCCGTCCGCGTGTACGTGAACGCCTGCGCCTCGGACCGGCCCTGGCCGTTGAGCGTCACCCACTCGGACGAGATCGCCGGCAGGTTCCTCACCTGCAGCGACGCGCCGGCGTTGACGACCGTGCCCTCGAACCCGTCCTGGCCCTCGTACCCGCCCGCGACCGGCGTGACGACGATGTTCGCCCCGCCGTTGACGATCGTGGCCGAGATCGGCAGCACGTTGACGTTGGCGAGGCTGCCCTGGAACTGGACCAGGTACTGGAACCCGCCGGCGCTGGCGGTCCGCGTGACGAGCACGTTCCCGGCGCCAATCCCGAGGCCGCCGGCGCCGATCGCGTCGGTGAGCGCCGCCTGGAACGTCGCCGCCGTAGCGGTCGCGCCGATCAGCCGGGTGCCGTTTACGACCTGGCCGGTGAGCGGGTTCGTGTACGTCAGCGTGTACTGCAAGCCGACCGGGTTCCGCACGTCGATCAGCTGCGTCTCGGAGCCGACGCCGTCCTCGACGCCCTGGATGCGGACCAGGAGCGACGGGGTGAACGTGCCGGTGATCTGGCTGACGTTCTGGTTGCCCGAGGCGTTCTGGTACGTGATGGTGATGAGCCGCCCCGTGTTCCCCGGCAGAATGGTCTGGGTGAGGCTCGTGTTCCGCGCCCCGACCGGGCCGCCGAACGGGGCGTTCGCGTTGTCGAACGCCGCCTGGAGGGCGGCCAGCGTGACGTCGAAATCGAACGTGGCCGGGTTGCCGTTGACGCCGCTGACCCCGGCGAGGGTGAACGTCCCGCCCTGCCGCGGGATCTCGACCGTCTGGACCTCGTTCGCCCCGGTCGGGCTCGGCGGCAGGCCCTGCGTCGTCGTGTCCACGACGAGGAGCGTGGGCGTGGACTGCGGGGTGGACGGCGAAATGTCCGTCAGGAGCGGGACGTTGGTGTTCGCCAGCCGGCCCTTGAACGTGACGAGGAACACGGCCTCGCCGACGCCGCCGCCGACCGGGATGGTGGCGTTGTCCGGGTCCACGACGACGTCCACGTCCGCCGCCGTCAGCATCTCCGGGTTGCCGCCGCTGCGGGGGCTCGTCAGGGCCGTCTTGATCGCGTTCGCGCCCGCGGCGCCGGCCTGGAGCAGGATCGTGTCGGTCGTCTCGCCGAGCAGCGTCAGGGTGAACTTCTCGGCGCCCAAGGCGCCAGTCACGCGGAGCCGCTGCACCTCGTTCCGCCCGACGCCGAGCCCGCCCGCGGTCGTAATCACGAGCGCGCCTTCGGCGATCACGGTGCGGCCGCGGTACTCCTTGTCGCCGGTCACCGCCGCGGTGAGCGGGTCGTCCTCGAAGCGCACGGTGCCGTACCCGACCTTCGTCAGCTCGGCCGCGGCCGGTGTGGTGGGGTTCGGCGTCGCGGTCGGGTCGATCGGCCGGCCGAGCACCCGGCCGGTGACGACCAGGTCGCTCCCCGGCTGGGCGCCCATCGACGTGGCCGACCCGAGCGTGACCGTCCCCTCGTAGGTGTTGTCGCCGCCGCGGTTCCCGAGCGCCCCGTACCGGATGCCGTTCGGGTCGGTGACGCCCGGGCCGTTGATCGTCAGCGCCTCACTCACCTTCAGCCCGTTGCCCTCGAGCTCCAGGCTGGCCCCGGACGCCACGACGGTACCGAGCCCGCCCTCCTGCTGGGTGGCGATCGTCACCGTGACGCCGGACGCGACGCCGATGACCCCGAGTTGCGGCACGTTCTGGCCGGAGTACCGGCCGCGGAACGTGACCGTGTAGACGTTGCCGTTCGAGTTCGGCGTCGAGCTGACGAACACCGTCGCGCCGTCGGTCGCCGGGTTCCCGGCGATGACCGCCTCGATCGCCGCCTGCACCTGGGCGGCCGTCGAACTGACGCCGGCCGGGTTGCTGGTCAGGCCACCCGTCGGGCTGCCGTTGACGGTGAGCGTGTAGCCGCCGGTGCCGAACACGCGGATCGTCTGCACCTCGGACGACGGGCTGACCGGCTTCGCCGCGGTGGGGACGAAGTCGGGCGGGTTGGCCCCGAGGGCGCCGTTGTTCGCCGCGCGGACGGTCCCCTCGTTGACGTTCGTGACGCCGGTGTACTGGTTCGCCGTCGTCAGCGTCAGGACGCCCGGGCCGACCTTGATGAGGCCGAACTGGCCGTACGTCGCGAAGTCCTCGGTGACCCCGGCGGTCGGGCCGACGGAGAGCACGTCGGCCGCGCTGTTGACGCCGAAGGCGACCTGGTGGCCGGGGTTCGTGGTCGGGGCGAAGTTCGGGATGTCGGTGAGCTGGATCGGCCCGTTCCACGTGTTGTTGCCGCCCGTGTTCCGCAGCGCGCCGGTGCCGACGCCGCCGGGGCCGTCCGGCGTGCCGGTGCCGGACAGGAACAGGCTCTCGGCCGTCACCACGGTCGGCGTGTTCGGGGCGACGTTGGCGATCCGGACCGCGGCCCCGTCCGACACCCGCGTCGGCGCGCTCCCGGCGACCGGCCCGAGCGCCTCGGCGGCGCGCACCTCGACCGCCCCGGTGTAGACCTGGGTGGTTGACGTTGTCGCTGGCGAGGATGAGGGTCCCGGGCAGTTCCTTGTCGATGCCGACCCGCGCCTCCTCGACGGTGAGCGTCGGGAGGCCGTACAGCGTCCGGAACGCGGTCTGGACGTCGGCCAGGAACGTCGGACTGTTCGGGTCGAACGGCCCGACGGAACCGCCGCCCGGGTTCGGGCGGGTGAACGTGACCATCCCGGCGTTGAGCGGGATGGCGAACTGCTGCACCTCGGGCACCGCCGGCCGGGCGCCGGCGAGGACGCCTTGCTGCATCGTGACGGCCGTGAGCGCCCCCGCGAGCGACCCCGCCGCGGTGGTCTGGGCCCAGTTGAAGCCCGCGGGGGCGCCGCCGGCGAACGTGACGGTCAGAATCCGGTCCGTCACGCCCTGCACGTGGCCGACCGCGGCCGGGTTCGCGCCCGCCGGGTTCTGCCCGATCCGCAGGCTGGAGCCGGAGTCGGCGCCGATCGTGACCTGGCGCAGGTCGCGCTCGTCCGGCTCGGGCGCGCCGGTCGTGCTCTCGGTGCCGAGCGTGAGCGGGCCGTTGTACGAGTTGTTCCCGCTGATGTTCCGCAGCGCGCCGGTGTAGTGGCCGTTGAACGCGATGCCGTCGCCGTTGATGGTGATCGGCTCGAGCTCGATGTCCGAGCGGACCTGGAGCGCGGCCCCGTAGCGGACCACGGTGTTGCCGACCGGGCTGCCGAGGGCGTTCGGGTCCTTCACCTCCAGCACGCCCTCCTCGACGACCGTCTGGCCGGTGTACGTGTTCGCCCCGGACAGGATGACCGTGCCGCGGCCGATCTTGGTGATCGTGTACGGCGGCGCGACGGCGGGCGGGACGTACGGCGGCGAGGCGTCCGAGATCGTGCCGCCGAAGTCGATCGACGCGGCCGACAGGCCGTTCTGGATCTGCTGCGTGCCGACGGCGCCGATCGTGGTGTTGCCGGTGAGGACGACCGGGCCGGTCCAGCGCGACTGGCCGCTGACGGCGCGGACGGCGCCGGACTGGGCGGCGTAGTTCGGCAGGAACATCTGGAACATGCCGCGGCCGTGCGTGCCGGCGGTGAGCGTGCTGGTCGTCTGGTTGATGACCAGGTCGCGGACCTGCACGTTCGGCATGCCGTCGCCGACGCGGCGCCAGTGCAGCACCGAGCCCACGCCGGTCACCGCCGTGCGGGCCACGTTGCCCGGGTCGGTGGCGTTGGCGTCCACGAGCACCCACACGCCGTTGTCGTTGCCGACGTACAGGGTGCCCGTCCGCGGGTCGATCGCGGCCTTCCACGTCGGGATGTTCGGCAGCGGGCCGGCGTCGTTGCCGAAGATCGCGTCCGGGTCGAACGTGCCGGTCAGGTTCGTCCACGACCGGCCGGCGTCGGTGGAGCGCCAGATGCGGCCGCCCGTCGCCCCCGGGGTCAGGCTGACGGTCACGTACACCTCGTCCCGGTTCACCGGGTTCACGACGATGTCGGTGATGGTGCCGCCCCCCGGGAGCGGGAAGCCGAGGAGCACGTACGAGGTGCCGCGGTTCTTCGTGATCGCGAGGTTGGTACCGTCCGAAACGTAGATGGTCCGCGGGTCGGGCGTGTTCGACAGCCCCTCGGTCACGGTCGGGAAGTTGGGGTCGGCCACGAACGCGCCCTGGTACCCGGCCAGTGCGATCACACGCGGGACGAAGACCCCGCCCGGCGCGACGGCGTCCAGCCGGCCCGTGAACAGGTCCGTCCAGCTGTTGCCGCCGTCGGTCGATTCCATCAGCCGGGTGCCGACGGTGGTCCGCCCGCCGATCACCAGCCGGTTCTGGGTCACCGAGTCCATCACCAGCGGGAACAGGTCGTACCCGGACGAGGACGCGGTCGGGAACGAGTTCGAGTCGCCGCCGGTGAACCCGGCCGTCCCGCCCAGCGGGCTGAGCTGGACCCAGGTCACGCCGCCGTCGGACGACCGCCGGAGCCGGCCGTCGCGGACGGCGAAGATGGTCAGCGGGTTGAACGGGTCGTAGCGGACGACGCCGGCCACCGACCCGGTGGTCGGGTTGGGGGCGGACCCGGCGCTGGTCACGGTCGTGGACAGGTCGTCCACGCGCGCCCACGTCGGCCCGAGTAGGCCGCCCGTGCCGTTCGGCGTGTTGTACCCGTTCCACACCTGGGTGCCGGTGTCGGACGCGCCCGCGACGGCCTGCCGGAAGTCGGTCGGGTGCGGGTCGGCGGAGTTCAGCTGCACCGTCGGCAGGTTGCTGTTGAGGTTCGAGAAGCGGAGCCGGTCCCACCGCCACAGCCCGGCGTCGGACCCGGTCAGGAGCCGGCCGGCGCCGTCGTAGTGGAGGGCGTGGAACTGGTCGCCCGGGAGGAACCCGCGGTCGTCGGCGCCGATCGCGTTCCACGTCGTGCCCGTCGCCTGCGCCGCCTGGGTGGCGCGGAAGATGTTGTCCAGCCCGCCGAGGATCACCTCGTCCCGGTTGCCGTCGTCCAGCCGCCGCAGGTCGGGGTCGTTCACCGCGAGGGTGTGGTTGTACCGCCCGAGCGCGGGCCGGAAGCCCGGCACCGCCTCGCCGAACGCGGAGGCCAGGAAGGCGTCGCTGATCGGGGCCGAGCCCCAGTCCCAGCCGGCGATCAAGGAGCCGGTGCCGAGGCTCCGGCGGATTTCGAGGAACTCGCCGACCTCGCCGCCCGGGTCGCCTTCCGGCTTGGCGACCGACGCGTACACGACCGTGGTCGGGTACACCGTGCGGACGAAGGCCGGCGTCGTCGGCCGGCTGCCGCCCTCGAGCGAGCCGTTCGCGGTGGTCATCGCGGCCAGCTTGATGTAGCCGTTGCGCTGCTGGTTGGTCGTGAGGGCGGCGAGCGGGTACCCGTTGCTCGGCCGCTTGTCGGGGGTCTGCACGTCGGCCGTGGAGTCGGTCGCGTTCGGGTACAGCGTGCCGCTCCCGTGCCACCACGTCACGCCGGTGCCGGCGGCGGCCACGCCCACCCTCGTCGGGTCTTCGGTGAAGTACACGCCGGTGCGCACGGCCTGGGCGCGCGTGGCGGTGCCGTTCACGATCCCGGAGACGGCCGACTCGCCGAGCGCGGCGAACAGCTGGTAGCGGTTGTTGGCCGGGTTCGCGGGGTCGAGGAACCGGATGGTGAGGGCGATGTCGCTCCACGTCGCGGCCTCGGCCGAGCCCGCC
>JBGAQM010000112.1:0-16828 GCA_044220735.1 Urbifossiella sp.
GACGTTCTTCGCGCTGGTGGTCGGCGCGCTGGTGCGGCTGCTGATCGAGACGAACCCGGCGAAGGGGGGGTGAGGCTCGGGTGTGGGGCCGGTTTGAAACCGGCCCCACACCTACCCACTACCCCGCGAAAGACTTCGCGCTGTCGCGGAACGCCTTCAGCGCGTCCGGCATCACGGTCATCATCTGCACCCGGTTGCCGCCGAACACCGTCACCACGCGCACGATCCGGGCGGCGCCGCCGTCCACCTCCGCGCCGAGCGAAATGATGTAGTCCTCGCCCGACTCCATGTCGAGCGTGATCTCGAACCCGTTCACGTTCGGGTCGACGCGGTGGTCCGGGTGCTCGCCGCCCTCGCGGAAGTCCTTCACCCGCAGCCCCTGTACCGCCCGCACGAACTCGTCCACCTTCCCCGGGTCGAGGTTGAACCCCGGCGGCTGCTTGGCCACCCAGTTCCCCCCCTCCCGGCGGAACTCGCGCGACAGCACCTCGCCGCCGGTCGCGTCCTTCCACCCGCGGACGGTCACGCCCACCAGCTTCGTGGCGTCGAGCCGCACCAGCGTCCGGTCGCGCAGGTCGGCCGTCGCCAACCGCTCGTACACCACCGCCTTCGGCACCGTGAACACCACCGGCCGCCCCTCCACCCGGGCGAACACCGACTGCTTGTCCTCCGTCTCGTTGCCGAGGAAGTACACCCGCTCGTTGTTGGGGGCCGGGGCGTCGAGCCCCACCACCACCTTCAGCCGCGGCGCCTCCGCCGACAGCCCGTAGCCCCCGTAAACGTCCTTCTCCTTCCCCTTGTCGGCATCGCCGAGCTCGCGCACGAACCGCGTCGCCTGCTGCGTCGAGAGCAGCGTCAGCAGGTCGTTCACCGTGCCGGTGTCGGCCGCCTTCCCCTTCATCAGGTCGGGCTTCGCGTACTTCCAGCCGCCCTCGGCCACGCCGACCGCCTTCTCCTTCTCCACCTCGTTCTTGACGTTCGCCCCCTCCTGAATCGTCAGCTTCGTCGCCTGGAACGACGAGAAGCCGGGGAGCGTCGGGTCGAGGTAGTCGAACCGCGTCTTGGCGACGACGGAGGTCACCTCCGACTCGGTCGGCGCGCCGCCGATCTTCACCTTGTCGGGAATGATGAAGTCGCTGGGCGCCTCGCCCGGCCGCGTGCGGCGGACCCACACCCCGGCGGCGTCCTTCTTGCCGAACTGGAGGACCGTCGGCGTCACTCCGGCCTTCAGCTTCGGCGCCGCCTTCGGGTCGGTCTGCGGCTCCAGCGCGTCGGCGTACAGCTTCACCTCGGCGCGGAGTTCCGAGCCGGCGAACGCGGCGTCGGCCTTCTCCTTCGGGAACTCCTTGACGAGCCGCGCCTGCGTGACGAGGTCGAGGAGCGTCTTGGCGGCGGTCTGGTTGGCGGCCTGCGGGTCGTTCGGGCCGCCAACGAGCTTCCAGTCGAAGCCGCCCTTGCGCAGCTGCACCGTCTGCCCGCCGGTGGTGACGTCCACGGCGTCGATGCGGGCCTTGAGGGCGTCGCCGATCAGGTCGCGGTCGCGGAGCGGCGTCGGGTCGGCGACCACGGCGGCGAGGCCGTCGAGGCCGGATGCGGTGGCGCGGACCACGCCGGGCGTGCCGTCGAGCTTCACGAACACCTTCGCCGGCGGGGCGAGGGCGTCCTTCTTCTCGTCCTTCTTGTCGCCGTCCACCTTCTTGCCGATGTAGGCCACCTCGGTGCGGCCGTCGCGGAGCTTCAGCTCGACGCGCACGCGGTCGGCGTTGCCGTCCTCCAGGCCGTACTGCTTCAGGTCGCCGGGGTTGTCGAGGAAGTCGTCGGCGGCGCCGGCCGACAGGCCGGTGAGGCCGGCGAGGAGCGGGCGGACGCCGGTGAGCGAGCCCGGGGCGGCGGCCGTGTCCGGCGACGTGGCGGCGTCCCCGTACTTCGGCTCGGTGAACTCCCACCCGCCGGCCTTCGTGCGGGCGAGCGCCAGGGTGCTCTTGCCGCGGGCGAGCTTCACGTCGGTCACGTCGTCGCCGCTGGCGCGGCTGTCGGCGGCGAACACGGCGCGGGTGCGGTAGTCGGCGGTCCACTTGGCCAGCTCGGCGGCGTGGCCGACGCCCTTGCCGGTGTCCTTCAGCAGCGCGTCGAGAGCCGACTTGCTGACGGCCATCGGCCGGGTGCGGGCGCCGGTGGTGACGAACCCGACGGCCTTGCTCCCGCCGA
The DNA here is from genome assembly GCA_044220735.1 of Urbifossiella sp. GTDB lineage: Bacteria > Planctomycetota > Planctomycetia > Gemmatales > Gemmataceae > Urbifossiella. Next base: position 2,209 of record JBGAQM010000112.1, read on the forward strand.
CGGTCACGTCGCCGACGTTCACCGTCTCCGACTTCCCCTCGGCGGTGCGGAGGGTGATCTTGAGCGGCTTGTCGAGGCCGTGCACGGCCGGGTTCTCGCGGAGCTCGCCGTAGGCGACGGCGCGGAGGCCGAGGACCGCGGACACGACGCCCTCGACGGCCGACTTCTCGGCGCGGGCCTTGACCGGCGGGGCGTCCACGGTCCAGTCGTCCTTGGCGCGGCGGAGGACGACCTTGCTGCCGTCCGGCTTCTCCAGCTCGACCTCGGTGACGGCGTCGGCCTTGGCGCCGACGAGTTCGGTGAGGATGAGGCCGGTGGTCTCCGCGGGCGGGTCGGTGAACGACTGCCAGAGGAGGGCGAGGCCGGCGACCGCGACGACGCCGAACAGGATCGCCGGGAGGCGAAAGTTCATGGGGGCGTGGCTGCGGTGGTCGGCCCGCGGCGTCGGGTTCGGGTCGGTCGGCATGGGGGCACGCGGTCGGTGTGTCGAGGAGTTGGTGTCGGTTCGAATTCCGCCGCCCGCGGCGACGCACCGCGGTGCGTCGCCGCGGGCGGCGGAACCGCGGCGGTTACTTGCGGCGATCATTCCACACGCCGGCGTCGAGGCCGGCCGGCGACGGCGAGGAGGGCCAGCCCGATCGGCAGCAGGTACCCAGCCGGGTCGTGTTCAGCGTCTCGCCGAGCGGCAGCTGGTACGTCTCATACGGCTTCTCCGTGCCGGGCGATCGGCGGCCGGCCGCGGAGCCAGTCGAGCGACGCCGAGAACAGTTCGTACGTCGGGGCCGGGCCGCCCCCGCGCGCCGGCGGCATGGCGTTCGAGAACAGCTCGGCGTTGCCGAACACCACCATCCGGCCGGTCTTCTCGCCGCCGCGGTCGTGCGGGTACATCGGGTTCGGCGCGCCGCCCTCGGTCACCGCCACCGCCACCGACCGCGCGTCCCGCGTCAGCTGCTTCTGGGTGCGGAGCTGCGGGCTCTGGTTCATGTCCTGGATCGCCTGGAACGGGCTGTCGATCGGCTCGCTCTCGAGCCACGTCGGCCGCCCCTCTAGCGTCACCAGCAGCTTGGTCGCCGTGTACGGCCCGCCCGGCCCGCCGGCCTGCGCCGGGGCCACCTCACGCGGCACCGTCCACAACATCACCAGCTGGCGGAACGGGGCAGTAATCGGGTGGCTGTTGTCCCGGCCGCCGGCGCTGAGGATGATCGCGTCGCGGGCGCTGGCGCCGTTGCGGGCGTCCGGGGCGCTGTACATGAACTGGTCGCCGAGCTTCACGTTGAACTCGGCCCAGGCCCTCCAGCCCGGTCTTGAGCATCTTGCGGTCCTTCGCGCCGGGCCGGGCCTCACATGCTTCCGCGCTAACGCTTCGCCGCCTCGGCCGGGCGGTTCATGTAGTCCTTCAGCGCCTTCACCGCCGGGTCGGGGAGCGCCGACACGGGGTCGGCCACGACCACGACGGAGGCGTCGGCCGGCACCTCGGTCTTGCCGCCCTCCTTGAACTCGAGCGTGCGCACGTCCACGCTGTACGTCTCGAGGTGCGTCTTCAGCCGGCCCGCCTCGCGCTCGGCGCGGGCCAGTTCGCCCGGCCCGCCGCCCAGCGCCAGCTCGCCGCTCCCCTGGGTGAAGTACACCACCGGGCGGGCGTCCACGTCGCCGAGGAAGCGGAGCTTCTGCACCAGCGCGGACTCGCCGACGAACACGAACTTCGACCCGCCGCCGGGCGCCGGCTCTGCTTGATCAGGTCGCCGGCCGGGATGAACTCGTGCCGCCGGCCGTCCTCCCCGACGCTCAGCAGCAGCCCGGCCGCCGTCTTCTCCAGCTTCGGGTACTTCTCCTGGAGCCGCTGCAGTTCCGTCTTGTCGGTCACCGGGCTGACGAACCGCGGGGTGAACTTCCCGTTGCTGATGTCCTGCGCCGAGAACATGAGCTGGCGGATGTCGTTGATCTCGCGGCTGTTGTCGTCCGGCAGGATGACGTAGGCGGTCACCGGCTCGGTCAGCTTGCCGACCGTGTCCTTGGTGGACTGCGCCAGCGTGTAGAACCCGGTCTCGGTGGTGTCGAGCGTGTTCGGCACCTTCAGGGCGAACACGACGTTGAGGATGAGCAGGGCGGCGAACAGCAGCAGCGAGGTGAGGACGAGGTTGCCGCCGTACACCAGCCGGCGGAGGTTCTGGTGGTTCCGCTCCTCGGCCCGCGCTGGCTGGATGGCGAACCTGCCCCCGATGGCTGCTGTACCGGTAGAGCAGTAGTTGCTGACCAGCAGGCGCCCGGCGCGGGCGGTGGCGGTGCCGCCGGTGTCGTAGGCCTGCACCGCGGCCACCACGCCCTCGTTCCAGCGGATGAGGTACGCAAGCCCGAGCGTGAAGCCGACGAGCCCGAGGAGCCCGCCGACGACCAGGACGAACCCGCGCGTCCAGCTCCGCTGCTCGGCGACGCCCGGCGGCTGCACCCGGACCAGCAGCGTGGACCCGGCCGCGGCGGCGATGAGGCAGGCGACGCCGGCGCCGATGCACCCGACCCAGTAGTCGCCCTTCTTGGGGTTGTCGATCTCGGGGGCCGGGGGCGGCGGGGCGTCGGGGTTGAGCGGGTCGACGACGGGGGCGTCGGGGGTGGTGCCGCCGGCCTTCCCCGCCTGGGTGGCGAGGTACACGGCCGAGGCCAGGAACAGAGCCGCCAGCCCGAGCAGTACGTAGGCCGCGTTCGCCCGCTCGGTGCGGACGAACTCGATCAGCGCCCCCGGGCGGGTGGTCGGGGCGGGCGGCGGGGTCGGAGTCGGGTCGGCGCTCATGGGGTCCGCTCGTGCGTTGGGTCCGTGTGTCCGGGGCGAAGCCCGCCGGCCGCGACCGGCGGGCGTTCAGCGCGCGGCTAGCTCCACTTCCGGGCTTCGAGCACCTTCACCGACAGGAACAGGCTGAACACGCCGATCGACGTGAACACCAGCACGTCCCGCAGCGGCAGCCGGCCGCCGAGCGACTCCTGCCACATGTGGATGAACGACAGCTTGCCGAGCAGCGTCTGCAGCAGCGGCGGCACGAACGGGATGGCCTGGAACCGCACCAGGTACGTCGCCAGGAACAGCACCATCACGGCGAACGTCAGCACCGCGGCGATGATCTGGTTCCGGGTCAGCGTCGAGAAGAACAGCCCGAGGCCGACGAACGCCAGCCCCTGCGCCCCGAGGGCGATGTAGAAGCTGAGCATCGGCCGGTAGTCGAACGGCACCCCGCCCTCGGCTCGCAGGGCAATCAGGTAGAGCCCGCACGGCACCCAGGTGAGCATGAAGAACAGCCACGTCGCCAGGAACTTGCTGGCGACCACCGGCCACTCGTTGACCGGGGCCGTCATCAGCACTTCCAGGCTCCCCGTCCGCTTCTCCTCGGCGATCAGCCGCATGGTCGCCGCCCGGCTTTCGAGCAGCAGCCGATCACCAGGATGAGGCGACAAATGCGCGACACGATCGGCTCGTCCATCGGCCGGGTGCGGCTGACCGCCTGCACCTCGGCGATGAAGAACACGTTCCCGAGCCACTCGATCGCCGCCATGCCCGCCAGCACCAGGAACCCGACCGGCGACAGGAAGAACGCCGCCAGCTCGCGCCGGGTGAGGGTCACGAACTGGTTGTCGGAGCAGATGGCCAGCGCGACCCCGAGGTAGAGCAGGCCGAGGCCAATCAGGATGACGCCGGTCGGCACCAGGTACGGGGCCGGGCTGGTGGCGATCAGGTTGGCCTTCACCGACGCGAGGGCGAACAGGCCGGCGGCAGCCAGGCCGGCGATGCCGATCGCCGCCCGCACCCAGCCCTGCATCGACTTCGCCCGATATGCGAGGTACGCGACGCCAAGGAAGATGGCGATGCTGACGAGCCGCGGGATCAACTTCCAGAGTCGATCTCGCCGGTCACCCGGCGGATCGCGTTCGGCCCCTCGACCAGGACCGGCGGGAAGGCCGACCAGGCGAACGCCCCCGCCGCCACGACGGCGCCGACGGCGCCGAGCAGGAACGCGACCTGGTAGCCGATGCCTTCCGAGGTGTCCACCTGCGTCATGTACGCGCACAGGTACGCCAGCCCGAGCAGGGCCACCGCCACCCCGGGGCCGACGAGAGTGTCCGGCTTCATCATGCCGACGACGATGCTGCCGGCGGCCAGCGGCTTGGCGAGCATGGCGTTGACGGCCGCGTCGCGGTACCGGCGGTCCGTCTCGTGGCGGACGAACGGGATGGCGAAGACGAGGCTCAGCGCCCCGAACATCACGCCCCACGGGAGCACGTTGTACCCAAACGTCTTGGTGGCGGCGTTGCTGAAGATCGGCCCCTTCAGCACCGACGCACCGACGCCCAGGACGAGGAACCCGGCGGCGAGCATGCCGTACAGCCGCCGCACCTCCTGCTCGCCGTCGCGGCTGGCGTGGTACAGCATCAGCACGACGCCGGCGGCGGCGGCGAGGTAGCCGAACCCGCTGCCGAACCGCCGCGGGGTCAGCGCCTGGTTGGTGATGATGACGACGCTGCCGAGGACGAGGCCGAACAGGCCGGCGAACCCGACCATCCGGCCGAACGCCTGCCCCTCGTCGTAGGTCTGCGACGGGGCCGTCTCGGCGGGGCGGGCGACGGCGTCGGCGGCCGGCGCGGCGTCGGGTCGGTCGTGCTGGTGCTCATCGGTGGCCCGTCGGGGTGGCTCGTGTTCTGTGGGGCCGGCGTTACGCCGCCGGGTGGCGCGGCCGGCGGGACGCCGGCTCCGTGGAGTCGGCTCCGGCGACTCGGCCGGCGCTCGGCCGCCGCCTCCTGCCGGACGACGACCTGCGTGTACTGGTCTTCGAGGCTGGCCCGCTTCAGCCCGAGCCCGCGGAGGCCCCACCCCTTGCCGGTCAGCCGGGCGGCGAGCGCCTCGCGGATGTCCTGCCGCCCTTCGACTTCCACCTCGGCGCCGGCCACCCCGTCGGCCCCGACCGCCGCCGGCAGCGCCGCGACCGACGCCACCTCCGGCTGGCTCGCCAGGAACTCCCCGACCTCGCCGGCCGGCCCGCGGACCTCGACCTCGTAGGTCGGCTCGCGCTCGGTGATCGACCGCAGGGTGCCGTCGAACTTCACCTGCCCCTTGTTGATGATGACCACCCGCTCGCACACCTTCTCGACCTCGGACAGGATGTGCGTCGAGAGCAGCACCGTGTGCCGGCCGCCGAGGTCCTTGATGGTCTCGAGGGTCTGCTGAATCTGGATGGGGTCGAGGCCGCTGGTCGGTTCGTCGAGGATGAGCACGGGCGGGGCGGCGAGCATGGCGTCGGCCAGCCCGACGCGCTGGCGGTACCCCTTCGAGAGGGTGCCGAGGAGGCGGCGGGCCTTGATGCGGCAGGACCATGAGGTCGTCGAGGCGGGCGAGCCGGCCGGCTTGCGGGGAATGCTCTTGAGGCGCGCCCGGTAGCTGGTACTCGCTGACGCGCATCTCGGGGTACAGCGGCACGCTCTCGGGCAGGTAGCCGATGCGCTCGCGGACCTCCATCGACTGGTACATCACGTCGTACCCGGCGACGCGGGCGTAGCCGCTGGACGCGGGGAGGTAGGTGGTGAGGATGCGCATCGTCGTGGACTTCCCGGCGCCGTTGGGGCCGAGGAAGCCGACCAGCTCGCCGGGCTGGACCTCGAACGACACGTCGTTCACGGCCAGGACGGGGCCGTAGTTCTTCGACAGGTGCTCGACCTGGATCGCGGGCGTCGGCATTGGTGTCGGTCTCGGCCCGCCGGGGGTGGCCCCGACGCGGGAACTGGTGCGGAACGCCGTGTTGACGGTGGGTGATGATATGACGGCGCGCGGCGCCGGCAAGCGGGGAAGCTGGGCGAACGGTAACGATCCTGCCGGACGCCGCTTGCGGCGGTGTACCGCCGCGGGCGGCGTACAATGGGGCGTCACGAGGCACACCCATGGCCGACGGCCGCACCTTCTCCCTGAACCTGCTCCCCGAACCCGAACCCGCGGGGGTGATCGACCCCGTGTGCGGCATGACCGTGGACCCGGCCCGCGCCGCCGGCTCGGTCGCGCACGCCGGCACGACGTACCACTTCTGCTCGACGCACTGCGTGGCGAAGTTCCGCGCCGACCCCGCAAAGTACCTCGCCGGCCCACCCGCGGCGGACGCCTGCTGCGGCCACGGCGCCGCGCCGGCGACGCCGGCCCCGCCCGGCACGACGTACACCTGCCCGATGGACCCCCAGATCGTGCAGGACGGCCCGGGGACGTGCCCGCTGTGCGGCACGGCCCTGGAGCCGATGACGCCGACCGCGGGCCCCGCCGACGATTCGGAACTGCGCGACATGACGCGCCGCCTGGTCGTGGCCGCGGCACTGACGCTGCCGGTGTTCGCGCTGGCGATGGCACCGATGCTCCCGGGGCGCGTCGCTCGGCCACACCGTGATGACGTGGGGAACGTGGCTGTCGCTGCCGCTGTCGGCCGTCGTGGTGTTCGGCGTCGGGTGGCCGGTGTTCGCGCGGACGTGGACGGCGCTGAAGTACCGGACCGCGAACATGTTCACGCTGATCGCGCTCGGCACCGCGGCCGCGTGGGGCGTCAGCGCTGCCGCCGTGCTGGCGCCCCACGTGTTCCCCGCCGACTACCGCGACGGGCACGGCCATCTGCCGGTGTACTTCGAGGCCGCGGCCGTGATCGTCACGCTGGTGCTGCTCGGCCAGGTGCTCGAACTCCGCGCCCGCCGCAGCACCGGCGACGCCATCCGCGCGCTGCTCGGGCTGCGCCCCGACACCGCCCGCCGCGTCAACGCCGATGGCACCGAGGAAGACGTGCCACTGGCCGACGTTCACCCCGGCGACCGGCTGCGCGTGCGGCCCGGCGGCAACGTGCCGGTTGATGGTGTGGTTCACGACGGCAGCGGCCCGGTAGACGAGTCGATGCTGACGGGCGAACCCGTACCCGTGGTGAAGCAGCCCGGCGACCGCGTGACCGGGGGCACCCGCGCGACCACCGGCACGTTCGTGCTGACGGCCACGGCGGTGGGCGAGGACACCGTGCTGGCGAAGATCGTGCGGTTATCGCCGACGCGCAGCGGACGCGCCCGCTGCAATCGCTCGCCGACCGCGTGTCGGCGTGGTTCGTGCCGGCGGTGGTGGTGGTGGCGCTGCTCACGTTCGCGCTGTGGGCGGCGTTCGGCCCGTCGCTGTCGGCGGCGGTGGTGAACGCGGTGGCGGTGCTGGTGATCGCCTGCCCGTGCGCGCTCGGCCTGGCGACGCCGGTGTCGGTGACGGTGGGCGTCGGCCGCGGCGCCCGCGCCGGGGTGTTGGTCCGCACCGCCGACGTGCTGGAGCGCCTGGCGACGATCGACACCGTGGTGATCGACAAGACCGGCACGCTGACGGAAGGGAAGCCGGCGCTGGTGAGCGTCGTGACGGCGGCGGGCTTCGACGAGAAACAGGTGGTGCGCCTCGCCGCCGCGTTGGAAGCGGGGAGCGAGCACCCACTGGCGGCCGCGATCGTGGAGGCCGCTCGCGGCGATGCGGTCCCGCGCGTCGATCACTTCGACGCGGTCCCCGGTCAGGGCGTCCGCGGCACCGTGGACGGCGCCGACGTGCGCGTCGGCAACGCCGCCTTCATCGACCCCGGTCCGCTCGCCGCGCGCGCCGACGACCTTCGCGCGACCGGTCAGACCGCCGTGTTCGTCGCCATGAACGGAACCGCCGCGGGCATCCTGGGCCTCGCCGACCCGGTGAAGCCGACCGCGGCCGAGGCCGTGCGCCGCCTCACCGCCGCCGGCGTTCGCGTGGTGATGCTGACTGGCGACGCCCGCGCCACCGCCGACGCCGTGGCCCGTCTGGTCGGCATAACCGAGGTTCACGCTTCCGTCCCGCCCGAGGGGAAGGCGGCGGTCGTTGAGGAACTGAAGCGCTCGGGCCGCCGCGTGGCGATGGCCGGCGACGGCATCAACGACGCCCCGGCGCTGGCCGCGGCCGACGTGGGTATCGCGATGGGGACCGGCACCGACGTGGCCGTCGAGGCCGCGGGCGTGACGCTGGTCGGCGGCGACCTGGTGGGGATCGTACGCGCCCGCGCCCTGGGCCGCGCCACCGTGCGGAACGTCCGGCAAAACCTGGCGTTCGCGTTCGTCTACAACCTGCTCGGCGTGCCGGTCGCGGCGGGGGCGCTGTACCCGCTGTTCGGCGTGCTGCTGAGCCCGATGCTGGCCGCCGCGGCGATGAGCCTGAGCTCGGTGTCGGTGATAGCGAATGCGCTCAGGTTGCGGGCGACGAATCTGGACGGCTGACCACCGGGACGCCCGCGCGCCCTACGGCGCGGGTACGATGGTGAAGGTGTGGTTCGGTTGCCGCTTGCGGCTTCGCGCTTCACAACGCGAAGCCGCAAGCGGCATCCGAACCACACGCCCCCCGATCACGAGGTCCGCCATGCCCGGGTTCGACCTGACGCACACCGTCGCTGCGCCCCTGCCGGTGGTGTTCGACGCCTTCACCGACTTCGCGAACGCCCCGAACCGCATCCCCGACATCCTCCGCGTCGAGGTGCTGACGCCCGGTCCGGTCGGCGTCGGCACGGCGTTCAAGGAGACACGCAAGATGTTCGGCAAGGAGTGCACCGAGACGATGACGGTGTCGGCGTTCGAGACGGGGAAGTTGGTCGAACTGTCGGCGGGGAGTTGCGGGGCGGTGTTCACGACGCGGTTCACGTTCGAGCCGGACGGGGAGAAGACGCAGGTGGCGGTGGCGTTCCGGTCGAAGGCGGTGTCGCTGTACGCGAAGCTGTTCACCCCGCTGGCGTTCCTGATGATGGGGATGATGAAGAAGTGCGTGGCCGGCGACGTGGCGAAGCTCGGCGCCGCGGTCGAGGCGGCGCCGGCGGTGTGACGCCGCCCCGCGGTCAGCGGATCAGGCCGTCCATCGGGCTGCTGGCGTTCGCGTACAGCTTCCGCGGGATGCGGCCGGCCAGGAACGCCAGCCGGCCCGCCTCGCAAGCGTACCGCATCGCCCACGCCATCCGCTCCGGGTCCTGCGCGCTCGCGATCGCCGTGTTCAGCAGCACCCCGTCGCAGCCCAACTCCATCGCCACCGCCACGTCCGACGCGGTGCCGACGCCGGCGTCCACGATCACCGGGTAGTCCGGGTCGCCGTCCTTCAGGTACTCCAGGATGATGCGGATGTTCGTCGGGTTTTGAATCCCCTGGCCGCTGCCGATCGGGCTCCCCGCCGGCATCACGCTCGCCGCCCCCGCCGCCTTCAGCCGCCGCGCCAGCATCGGGTCGTCGGTCGTGTACACCAGCACCTGAAAGCCCTCCTTCACCAGCACCTCCGTCGCCTTCAGCGTGTCGATCGGGTCCGGCAGCAGCGTCTTCTTGTCGCCGAGGCATTCGAGCTTCACCCAGTTGGCGCCGGGGTTCCCGAGGTTCCCCAACAGCTCCCGCGCCAGCCGGGCGTGGCGGATCGCGTCGTCGGCGCTGAAGCAGCCGGCGGTGTTCGGCAGGATCGTGAGCTTCGACAGGTCGAGGCTGTCGAGGAGGCTCTTGCCGGTGGCGTCGATCAGCCGCTCGCGGCGCACGGCGACGGTGGTCACCTCGCACCCGCTGGCGACCATGCAGCGCTGCATCAGGTCGTGGGTCGCGTACTTGCCGGTGCCCGTGAGCAGCCGGCTGGTGAACGTGAACGGCCCGACCTTCAGCGGCTTGTCCGCCGGCGGCCCGGACCCGCCGCCGACGAGCGTGACGATTTCGACCGCGTCGCCGTCGGCGAGGCGGCGTGCGGGGTGGTCGGCGCGCGGCACGACCTCGCGGTTCACCTCGACGGCGAGCTTGCCGGGGTCCTTCCCCAGCGCCCGGAGCAGGTCGGCGACGGTGGTCGGGTCGGCGAACGTTCGCGGTTCGTCGTTCACGGTGACGGTCGGCATCGGAGAGCCCCGGCGAGCCGGGGGCGCCGGCCCCCGGGTTGTGGAATGCGTTCAACATACCCGGTACAACAACCCGCGTCCCCCACCCCCGAGCCGTGCCGCCCGATGAGCCCTGCCGCCGACCCGACGGCCGCGTTCCTGTCCGCCCTCCGCGGGTCCGGCCTCCTCACCCCCGCGCAGGCCGACGACCTCGCCGCCTATGCCGCCCAAGCCAAGCCCGACCCCACCGGGCTCGGGAAGGAAGTCGCCCGCCGCGGCTGGCTCACCAACTACCAGATCAAGGAAGTGTTCCGCGGCCGCGGCAAGGACCTGCTCGTGGACCGCTACGTCCTCCTCGACCTGCTCGGCGAGGGCGGCATGGGGCGCGTCTTCAAGGCCCACGACACGCGGCTGGCCCGCGACGTCGCCCTCAAGATCATCCGCAAGGAGCGCCTCACGAACCCGGCCGCGGTCGCCCGGTTCGGGCACGAGATGGTCGCCCTCGGCCAGCTCCAGCACCCCAACGTCGTCAAGGCGTTCGACGCCAGCCAGACCGGCGACACGCACTTCGTGGTCATGGAGTTCATCGACGGCCAGGACCTGACCAAGATCGTCCAGGCCCGCGGGCCGCTGCCGCTGGTTCCGGCGTGCGAGGCGGTCCGCCAGGCGGCGCTCGGCCTCCACCACGCCTACGAGGCGGGGATGGTCCACCGCGACATCAAGCCGTCGAACATCCTCGTCAGCCGCGACTGGAAGTCGGTGAAGCTGGTTGACCTCGGCCTCGCCCGGCTCGACGAGCCCGGCGCCGACGCCCGGGTGACGCAGGAAGGCTACGTCATCGGCACGCCGGACTTCCTCGCCCCGGAGCAGGCCCGCGACCCCAGCACCGTGGACATCCGCGCCGACATCTACGCGCTGGGCGCGACGCTGTTCTACATCCTGACCGGCAAGGTGCCGTTCCCCGGGGCGAACCCGACCGAAAAGCTGCTGAAGCACTGCACCGAGCCGCCGCCGGCGCTGCGGCCGCTGCGGCCCGACGCCCCGCCGCAGCTCGAAGCCCTCATTCACTGGTGCATGGCGAAGCGGCCCGACGACCGGCCGCAGACGCCGCTGCAGCTCGCGGCCGCGCTGGCGCCGTTCTGCCCGTCCGCGCCGCGGCCGAGCGCCCGCACCCGCCCGCCCCGCCCCCGCGCCCGGCCCCGCCGGCGCCCCGCTGCCGCTGCCGAGCCCGCACTCCAGCAGCCAGGTGTTCCGCCTCCCGACGTCTTCCAACGACGACGACCCGATCCGCCGGCGGGCGCGGGCCGGGTTCCCGTGGGCGCTCCTCGGCCTCGGCGCCGGCACCCTGTTCGTGCTCGCCGTCCTGGGAATCGCCGGCTACCGCGCCTACTTCGGCGACCGCCTCGGCCCGGTCGATTCGTTCACCAACGTCGCCGGCATGAAGATGCTGAAGCTGGACGGCGGCACGTTCCAGATGGGGAGCCCGGCGGGCGAGCCGGGCCGGCCCGAGGCCGCCGCCGGCGAGGTCTCCGCCGAAGGGCCGCCGCACGAGGTCACCGTCTCGGGGCCGTTCCTGATGGCCGCCACGGAGGTGACGTTCGGCCAGTACTGGAAGGTGATGGACAACGCCAGCCCGCGCGCGTCGGTGTCGAAGGCGCGCGGGGCGAACCAACTCCAGAACCACCCGGTCGAGGGCGTCACGTACGGCGAGGCGCTCGAGTTCTGCAAGCGGCTGACGGAGCGCGACCGGAACGAGCCGCACGCCCGGCCCGGGTGGGCGTACCGGCTGCCGACCGAGGCCGAGTGGGAGTACGCCGCGCGGGCCGGCACCACCACGCCGTTCGGCCTCGGCGACGGCGGCACGGACAAGCTCGTGTACCGCCCGCAGGTGAAGGCGGTGACGGCGCTGTTCACGGTGACCGGGTCGGACCCGTGCGAGGACGCCGACCCGCTGCCGCCGCTGCCGTTGCCGGGGAAGGCCGGGAGCCACCCGCCGAACCGGTGGGGGCTGTACGACATGCACGGGAACGTGGCCGAGTGGTGTCAGGACTGGTACAAGGCCGGCTACCCCGCCGACGGCCCGCGCACCGACCCGACCGGCCCCGCGGGCGGCGACAAGCGCGTGGTCCGCGGCGGGTCGTACCGCGACCCGGCGAGCGCCTGCCGCAGCGCGGCCCGGAAGGGCGTCCGCCCGTTCGACGCCGGCGGCGAGTCCGGCAACCCGCTGACCGGCGCGGTGGGGTTCCGCGTGGTGTACGCGCCGGTTGCCAAGTAGCTGCGGAGCGGGCTCGCGAAGGGGCACGTCTTTCGGACGCACCTCATTGGTTGCACGAAAGTGGGAGACCCCTGCAGAAAAGCATTGAGTCTCATTAAAGAATCTCTATCGGATCAAGTCCGCGGGCGGTAACCCGTTTCGCAGCCGTTGGTTACTGTCGAACAGGCTGTCCGTGTGGGATTGCCGCACAGAACCGAACACGTCCGGTCACGCTGGTGTGTGCGTGTCCACCCTGCCCCCGCAGGACTCCCGCGGCGGGCGCGAGTCCCCGCGTTCCGTATCACACCCGGCGGCCGAACCCATAGCGGGCACCGGGGTAGACGACATCGTCGTGCCGGCCGACCGGTCCGCCGGAGTCCGCCGGCGCTCAAACGCCCCGCCGTCGCTGCCCGGCGGGGGTCGTTCGGCAACGAGAGTGTAACGACCCGCGACGCGGGAGAGGCGCCGCCGGCCAGCGCGGATAGAGTGAGGCCGCGGCGCCGACCCGGCGCCCGGTCCTTCCCCGAGGGTCTTCCATGCTGCGTCGGAAGCTGATCTGGAGTCTCCCGCTGGCCGGCGCGATCGGGGCCGGCGCCGCCGCCGACCGGTGGCTCGCCGCCGAGGCGCTCGCCGACGCCAAACAAGACCTCAAGCCCGCGGTGACGCTGCCCATCACCCGCGTCGTCATGTTCAACAGCGGCGTCGGCTACTTCAGCCGGAGTGGGGAAGTCGATGGCGACGCCCGCGTGGACCTGACGTTCCAGGAAGCGGACGTCAACGACCTGATCAAGAGCATGGTCCTCGAAGACTTCGGCGGGGGCCGCGTCGCCGCGGTCAGCTACGACAGCCGCGAGCCGATCGCCCGCACCCTCGCCAGCTTCTCCATCAACCTCAACGGCGAGACCACGTTCGCCAGCATCCTCCAGCAGGCCCGCGGCGAGCGCGTCGAGGTCACGACCACGCCGACGGCCCAGAACCAGCCGGGGAAGGTCACCGGGTCGATCGTCGGCATCGAAACGCAGGCCGCCCCCGGCGGGCCGAACCAGCCGGCGATTCCCGTGGCCGTGGTGAACCTGTGGTGCGCCGAGGGCATGCGGGCGGTGAAGCTGACCGAGGTGCAGCAACTGCGGTTCCTCAACCCGGTCATCGAGAGCGAGTTCCGCCGGGCGCTGGAGGTGCTGGCGCTGAACCACGACGCCGCGAAGAAGGCGGTGTCGCTGCACTTCGCCGGCGACGGCAAGCGGCGGGTGCAGGTCGGGTACGTCGTCGAGGCGCCAGTGTGGAAGACGAGCTACCGGCTCGTGCTCGACGCCGAAGGCAAGGGCGGCAAACCGTACCTGCAAGGCTGGGCGGTGATCGAGAACCCGACGGACGAGGACTGGACCGGGGTGCGGATGGCGCTCATCAGCGGGCGGCCGATCAGCTTCAAGATGGACCTGTACAACCCGCTGTACGTGCCGCGGCCGACGGTCGAGCCCGAGCTGTTCGCGTCGCTCCGCCCGCCCACCTACGACGGCGGGTTCAACGGCCGCGCGAACCGGGAGGGATTCACCCACCGCGGGCTGAACGAGGCCGAGCGGGCCGGGGCGGTTGCGAGCGGCGGGGACTCGGCAGTGATGGGCGGCCTTCGGGCGAAGTCCGACCCCCGCGGGTTCGCCCCACCCGCCGCGACGGCGCCGCCCCCGCCGGAGCCGCGGCTCGCACTGGGAGCCGCGGTCGCGCCGAACGACGGGAAGGGCGAGGGCGCCGTGCGCCTCCAGCGGGAACTCGCCGCCCGGCTCGGCCAGAGCGCGATCGCCAGCGCCGCGACCGGCGGCAAGCTCGGCGACTTCTTCCAGTACGCCATCGACCACCCGGTCTCACTCGCCCGCCAGAAGAGCGCCCTGCTCCCAATCGTCGGCAAGGAGGTCGAGGGCACCCGCGTCAGCATCTACAACCCGGCCGTGCAGCCGAAGCACCCGCTGCTCGGGCTGCGGTTCAAGAACACCTCGGGCGTGCACCTCTCGCAGGGGCCGATCACCGTATTCGAGGGCTCGACCTACGCCGGCGACACCCGCGTGCTCGACGTGCAGCCGGGCGAGGAGCGGCTCGTGTCCTACGCCATCGACCTGGGGACGGAGGTCGATCCGCAGAACGGCCCGGGTACGTCTCGCATCACGAACGTGAAGGCGGTGAAGGGGATCGTGACGACCACGACGAAGGTGCGCGAGGAGAAGAAGTACCGCGTCGCCAACCGGAGCCAGACCGACCGCACGCTGGTGATCGAGCACCCGAACCGCACCAACCAGCAGTTCAAGCTGGTCGAGACGGCCGCGCCGGTCGAGGACACGGCGGGCGTGTACCGGTTCCAGCTCGCGGTGAAGGCGGGCGAGGAGAAGACGTTCCCGGTGACCGAGGAGCGCGACGTGGCGTCGCAGGTGGTGCTGACGAACAACCCGGACCAGACGATCCGGTTCGTGATGAGCCTGAACGAGGCGACGCCGGCGCTGAAGCAGAA
>JBGAQM010000113.1:0-15987 GCA_044220735.1 Urbifossiella sp.
CGCCCCACCCTGGTGGTGGTGCTGGACGGCGGCCCCGTGAGCCTTCCACGTTCCAGGTCAGGTAGTAGACCGCCCCGACCGACGGCCCGTGCGGGACAGCCCATCCCGCACGGGCGCTTTTCTCGACTCCCCGCGGGGGTTCCGTGGCCGCCACCCTCTCCCTCGCCGACGTCCGCCGCGCGTGGGACGCCCGCGACCCCGAACTGCCGCGCCTCGTCGCCCGACTCGCGGCCCAGCCCGACCCGCCACCCGAGAAGCCGCTCCGCGACGGGGCGCTCACGTTCGACACGTTCCGCGCCCTCGGCCGCGACTACCGCTTCCGCCACAAACCGAAAGAGGAGCAGGCCCACCAGCGCGCCGAGTTGCTGAAGGCGCTCGAAGCCCCCGACGCCGAGGTGCCGCTGCCGGACCGTCTGTGGCTGTACACCGTCGTCCTCGACCTGTGGGCCGCGGACGACCCGTTCGCCCGGTCGTGCCTGTTCGAGGTGATCGAGACGGTACCGCTCGCCTACGGCCCGTGGCGCGCCCTGAAGCGCGTCTTCAAGGAGGCCGAGGCGAAGCCCGACACCGCGGTGTACGGCGCCCTCGCCGCCCGGTTCGACGCCGAGGCGGCGCAACACCGGCCCGGCCGCGAGGTGAGCGGCGCGACGCTCGCGTACCTGGCGCGGCGGGCGTGGCGGTTCCTCCGCCGCACCGGCGTGCAGCTCCCCGCCACCTACCCCGACACCGCGGTTGACGTGCTCTGTCGCTACCCGGACGACACCAACTGGCGCGGTACCTGGGTCGCCAACCACGTCTTCTTCCACGACACGAAGAAGTACGGCCGGTCGCGCTTCACCTTCGGCCGCGGCGAGTACCCGGCGCGAACGCGCATCAAGGACCGGGCGTTCGGCGACCTGTGGAAGCGGAGCCCGCGGCCGTTGTTCACGCTGCTGGAGCGGGCGAAGGCCGACGACGTGCGCGCGTTCGCCGCCGCCGGCCTGAAGGCCGACTTCCGCGCCGCGCTGCGCGACGTGGAGTTCGTGTGGGTGGTGCGCCTCGTCGGCGTGCGGAGCGCGGCGATCGACGAGTTCGTGGTGTGGCTCCTGCAGAACGTGCCGACGTTCGAGCAGGCCGGGTTTCGCGCGAACGGCCTCCACGCCGCGGTACTCCGGCTCCTCGACTCGCCGAGCAACCCCGCCCGCGTCTACGCCGCCGACTACGCCCGCACCCACGCCCGCGACCTGACCGTGGCCGACCTCGTGCGGCTGGCGAACAACAGCCACGACGCGGTGCGGAAGCTGGCCCGCGACCTCCTCGACGAGCGCGACCCGCGCACGGAAGTCGGCCTCGCGGCGTGGGGCGAGTTGCTCGACACCGAGCACGGCCACGCCTACGCCCGGCTGGCGCTCCTGAAGCACTTCGGCGCCGCCGAACTGACGCCGGCGTGGTTCGCCGACCGGCTCGTGTCCGGAACGGAGCGCACGGCCCGCTTCGTGTGGGAGCAGTTGCCGAAGTTGCACGCCCCGGCGGCGCTCGGCCCGGCGTTCTACTTCGGCGTGCTGAAGCGCTTCGACCTCGCCGACTCGGACAACCGCCGCCGCCTCCACCTGATCGCGGGGGAGCTGGCCCGCTTCGACCTCGACACCCTCGACCGCGACTCCCTCCGCTGGCTGACGCTCGCGCCGGGCGGCGGGTCGGTCGTCGCGGCCTGGGTCGACGAGGGGAAGCTGAAGCCGACGACGCTCGGCGCCGACTTCTGGAAGGCGCTCGCGTTTCACCCGGACTACGAGGCCGACCCGTGGCTCGCGGCGCTGCGGGCGTCCGGCCCGGCGTGGGCGGCCGACCTCGCCTTCGACGCCAACGTCTCGGCCGTGGCGCTGACCTGGATGCGCGACGTGCGCAAGTTCCCGCCGCTCGACCTCGGGTTCGACTGGCTGATGCGGCTGGTGGCGCGGACCGAGCCGATCTACCACGACTTCGCCGTCGATACGCTGATCCGCGCCTTCGCGCCGAGTGATTTTGCGCCCCAAAGCCCGGGGACGGCCGTCCCCGTGCTTTCGTCCGCGCCTGTGGATCTGCAGCGTGCCTCCTTCCTGTTCACCGGCAAGCTGTCGTCGATGACGCGCGACGACGCCGAGGCGAAGGTGAAGGGCGCGAACGGCACCGTCGCCGGGTCGGTGACGAAGAACCTGCACTACCTCGTCATCGGCGACGAGGGCTCGCCGCTGTACGGCCAGGGGAAGAAGGGCTCGAAGCAGGTCAAGGCGGAGCAGCTGAACGCGGCCGGCGCCAACATCAGCATCATCTCGGAGACGCGGTTCCTGCAAATGCTCGTCGGGCAGCAGGTGGCGGCGACGGCCGACGCCACGCTCGCCGGCTGCGAGCGGCTGTGGGAGCTCGCCGTCGCGCCCGGCCCGGCCGACGCGCCGGTGGGGAAGTTCGCTCGACTGTACGTCCGCCGCCACCACCCGGTCATCGGCCAGCAGCTGTCGGACCGGCCCGTCGATCCCGGTACGGAGGTACCGCCGGCGTTCCTGACGTGGGGGCGCGTGTCGCCGCTGTTCGCCGAAACGCGCCGCCCGCTCAGGGAGTTCGCCATCGACCTGGCGAAGTGGGAGTTCGCCCGCTGGAACCCCGACGTGGACGCGCTGGTGTGGATGAGCGAGCTGCCGTTCGCCGACGTGCGCCGGTTCGTCGCGCAGGCGCTGCTCGCCGCCGACGCCCCCGAGACGCGCGCGTTCCGCCTCGACCCGGCGAAGCTGGAGCCGGCCGCGGCGTACCGCTTCTGCGAGGCCGCCGACCCGGAGACGCGGGCGCTCGGCATGGAACTCATCAACCGCGTCCCGCGGTTCCGCGTGCCCGACGAGCTGTTCCGCCTGACCGAGAGCCCCGACCGCCGGGTGCGGGCGTTCGTCATCCGGGCGCTGTGGGCGGCGTACCGCGACCGCGGCGTGACCGCCGAGTGGAAGCCGCCGACCGCTCCGGCCCCCGAGATCGGTACGAAGGCGAAGAAGACCGCCGCGGAGCTGGCGGCGACCCGCGGCGACGGCGTGCCGGCGCGGCCGCCGCAGTGGCCCGCGGGGCGGCCGACGCTCGCGCAGTTCCTGCGCCGTGTGTTGTTCGAGGTGCCGCCGGGGCCGCCCGAGAAGACGGCGCAGGACGCGAGCGACGACGGCGACACCGCGGTATCAGCGGAGAAGAAGCCGGACGTGCGGGTGGTGGCGAACCGGCCGCTGCCGGCGCGGCGGGCGAAGCTCGACCTGATCGAGGTGATGCGCGACCTGGCGACCGAGGACCGCGAGTTCGCCGCCGGGGTGCTGCCGCTGCTGGACGAGTTCCTGCACTCGCGCGGGGCGAGCGAGCGGGCGGCGTGCCTCGTCGCCGTCACCCGCGTCCGCCACCGCCACCCCGAGCTGAAGGCGGGCACGCCATGACGCCCGAGATGGAGGCGCTCGTCCGCCGGCAAGTGGAGCAGATGCGGGCGATGCTCGCCAACCTGCCGCCCGAGCAACGGCTGATCGTCGAGGGGCAGATTCAGTCGCTGACGGCGAAGCTCGGCGCGACCGTCCCCGCGCTGACCGCCGCGTTGTTCGGGAAGCCGGCCGGCGGCACCGGCGAGAAGCATCTGACCTACCGTGGCCACCTCCGCGCCGCGGCCGGCGTCGGCGAGGCGCTCCTGTTCGTCACCGAACACCCCGAGGGGCAGCCGACCGCGCTGTTCCGCCTCGACGCCGACACGCTCGCGCTCACCGAGCAACCGCTGCCGTGCGGCGGCGTCGCGCTCGCGGTCGATGGCGATCACGTCTACGTCGCTGGCACCGACCGCCGAGTCTACGCCGCGGCGAAGCCCTTCGCGGGGCCGTTCGACGCTCCGCTCGCTGCGCTCGTCGTCGTGTCCGGCGACCGCCTCGCGGTGCTGAGCGGCGCGACCCTCCTGCTCGTCTCGCGGGCTGACGGCAAGGTGCTGCAAACGCTCGACCTGCCCGACCGCGGGACGTGCCTCGCCGCCGCCCGCTCCGGGCAGTGGCTCGCCGCCGGCACGGAGAAGGGCACCGTGGCCGTGTTCGACGGCCAGGACCGCGCCGACTTCGAGCGCTCCGACGCCGAGCGGCTCCACGACGGCGCCGTCACGGCGCTGCTGTTCGAGCCGGAGGAACTGCGCTTCTTCTCCGCCGGCGCCGACCACAAGCTCCTCAGCACGCACGCCCGCGGTAAGCTCGAACCCGAGGACAAGGGCCGCGACAACAACCACGAAGACCTCGTCACCGCGATGCTGCTGACGCCGTCCGGCGACCGCCTCGTCACCGGCGGCCGCGACGCGGCGCTGAAGACGTGGCCGCGCGCCGGCGCCGTGAAGCCGGCCGCGCTCACGGACGGGGTCGGCAAGGTCGTCGCGCTCGCGGTCGTGACGGTCTACAACCAGCCGCGCCTCGCCGTGGCCTGCGACGACGACACCATCCGCTTCGTCGAGCTCGACGCCGACGGCCGGTTCGGCGCGGCCGTCGGCCGGGTGTACGGCGCCGTCGATCGCGCGAAGCACGAGGCCGGACAGAACGACCCGAAGCGGCGCGACAAGGCGCTGCGCGAGGCCGCCGCGTGGGCCGACGCCGCCGGCCTCGACCTGCTCGCCGCCCGCCTCGACGCCGACCCCGACCACCAACTGCGGCTCCTCGCCGCGCAGCTGCTCGCCGCGTCGCCGAACCCGCGGGCGGTGGCGCTGCTCGAAGCCGCGGTGCGCCACAAGGACGAGAAGGTCCGCGTCGAGGCGTTCCGCGGGTTGCAGAAGTTCCTCGGCGCGGACAGCCTCAAGCCGATCGACCTGGCGCTGAAGGCGGGGAAGCCGGACGTGGGCGTGCTGGCGGTGGGCGCGCTCGGGCCGCTGGCGGCGCGCGACGACCAGGCGCTCGCCCGCCTCACCGACGCGCTCGACCACGCCGCCTGGGACGTGCGCAAGGCGGCCCTCGCGGCCCTCGAAGCGGTCTTCCCCGCGCCGTCTTCCGAGGCCGGGCTGGCGGGGCTGGGGTCGAAGCACGGCGACGTGCGCGCCGCGGCGCTGGTGCGGTTCTTCGAGCGGAACCAGCTCGCCGACCCGCGCGCGACCGCCGCCGTTCGCCGCCGCCTGGAGGACGACGATTCCGGCGTCCGCCGCGTCGCGTTCCTCCTCACCGTACTCGCGCGGCCGAACCTGGCGCGGGCGCTGCGCGCGGCCGACGACGAGCTGCACCGCCAGCTCGCCGAGCTCGACAAGGCCGAGAAGCCGACCGCCGGCGCGCCCGACGCGGCCGACTACGACGTGCCGCTCCAGGCGACGGCGGCGCGGGCGCTGGACACCTGCCTCCGCGGCGCGCGGGCGCTGGCGACGCTCGGCGACGCGCGGGCGTTCGGGCTGCTGATCCAGCTCAGCCGCGAGGAGAACGCGGCGGCGCGGGTGGAGGTGTGCCGGGCGCTCGCCACGCTGAACGACCCGCGGGCCGCGGCGCGGCTGCGGTCGCTGCTGTTCGACCCGGACACGTCGGTGCGCGACGCGGCGTACACGGCGCTGTCGCGGATCGAGGCGGCGGCGCCGCTGGCCGTCGCCGAATCGGGCCTGACGGCCGCGGCCGAGGACGTGCGCCGCCGCGGGCTGCAGACGCTGGTCGAGGTGGTGCGCCGCGACCCGCCGGGCGGCGCGCCCGACGCGGCAAGTTCACCCGCGTGGGCGCTCCTGGCGCGGGCGCTCGACGACGACGCGCCGGCGGTGCGGACGGAGGCGTGGAAGGCGGTGCTGAAGCTCGGCGCCGGCGAGGCCGGGCTCCGCTTCGCCCGCGGCTCGGCGCACGCCGACGTGCGCCGCGAGGTGCTGACCGAGGCCGCGGCCGTGCCCGACGAGCCGTGGGCGCCAGCGTTCGTCCTCGACTTCTTCAACGACCCCGACCCGGCGCTGCGCGCCGAGGCGTTCGCGCAGTCGACGCGGAAGACGAAGGAGCTGACGCCGCTGTCGGCGGCGCTGGCGTCGCGCCACCCCGACACGCGGCTCGCGGCGATCGACGCGCTGGAGAAGAAGCACGCGAAGCCGGCGCAGGCGCTGCTCGTGTGGGCGCTCGCCGACGCCGACCGCGACAACCGCCTGCTGGCGCTGTCGGCGCTCGTGGACGAGGACGCCCGCCCGGAGTTGGTGGACGCGCTCGCCACGCCGCACGCCGACGTGCGCGCCCGCGCCGCGACGGCGCTGGCACGGCACGGCGACCCGGCGGCGCTGGCGCCGCTACTGGCGCTGGTCGGCGTGCCCGAGCCGCCCGAGGCGGAGCGTGTGGCGGCGTGGACGGACGCGACCGTGGCGGCGCTGGCGGGGCTGGAAGAACTCGCCGACCCCGCCGCCGTGCCGGCCGTCCGCCCGCTGCTGGAGAGCAAGCACGCCGCCGTCCGCAAGGCCGCCGCCGCGGCGCTCGTCAGCTCGGCCATGTCCGGGACGGCGGACGTACTCCGCGCGATGCTCGGCCACGCCGACGCGGCCGTGCGGCAGCTGGCCGTGCTCGGGCTCGCCCGCCTGGGCGGCGCGTCCGTCGTCGGCCGGCTGCTCGCACCCGAACTGGCGCCGGAGGCCGTGCTCGCGGCCGCGGTCGCACTCGGCGAGGCGGGCGAGCGCGTCGTCGCGGTGCTGCTCGACCACGAAGACGAGGCGGTCCGCACGTCGGCCCGGCTCGTCGAGATGCTGGCGGAGTTGCGCGACCCGACCGGCGACGCGCGGCGCTGCCTCGAATGCCTGTCGGCGAAGGCGCCGCGGACGCGCCTCGCCGGGGCGCAAGGGCTCGAACTGTACGCCGACCCGGCGGCGTTTCGCACCTTCGTCGTCGGCCTCGTCAACGACCGCGGCGATGAGACAGCCTGGACGATTCCTGCCGGGACGGTGGACGCCCTCGCCGCGGTGCTGGCCGGCGCCGCGCCGTCGCTCCGGGCGCGGGCCGTCGGGCTGCTCGCGTGGCTCGCCGGGAAGGAGCAGGACGGCTGGAACCTGGCGTGGGACGTGTTCGCCAAGCGCTTCGCCGCCGACATCGCCGCCGCGGAACGTGCCGCGCCGCCGCGGGCCGTGTCGCGTCTGACCGCGGCGGAGGCGAAGGAGTTGGCGTTCGGCGCGTACATCGGGCTCGTCCGCGAGCAGGGGAGTGCGACGGCGACGCCGGCGGTGGCGCGGGTGCGGCAGACGGCGCTGGCGCGGGTGCTCGCCGTCGCCACCGCCGACGCCGCGTACCGGCCGGCCTCGTTCCCGGTGCTCATGCAGGCGCTCGCCGACCCGAACCAGCCGGTCCGCTTCCAGGCGTTCGAGCAACTGCTCGCGCTCGGCTTCGACCGCACCCGCCTCGGCGCCGAGGCGCTGGAGGCCGGCCACACCGACCTCGGCGTGAAGGGGCTCGAACTCCTCTCCGGCGGCACCTCGACCGCCGACGGTGACGCGGTGCTGGAGCGCGTGCTGCTCGCCCGCACCGACGACCTGGCGGCGGAAGCGGCGAAGCTGCTGGCGGCCCGGCGCGGGCTGGTGCCGGTGGCGGCGGCCGCGCTCGCCGCCGCGCACGACCCACTGCGCCGGCAGGCGGTGCAGTGGCTCGCCGGCGAGTACGAGAAGTCGGCCGACGCGCAGCAGGCGCTGCGGGCGGCGCTCGGGTCGCGCTACCGCCGGGTGCGCGAGGCGGCGGCGTTCGAGCTGGCGGCGAAGCGCGACTCGGCGGCGTTCGACGCGCTCGTCGCCCTGCTCCGCGAGGCCGACGAGCCCGGCCGGCAGGTGAAGCTGATCGAGGCCGTCCAGCAGCTGAACGACCCGCGCGCCGCGGCCGCGTTCCTCGACCGCGTCGAGACCGACCCCGCCGGCACGGCCCCGGTCTTCGCGCTGTTCACGGCGGCCGGCGCGGCGCGGCGCCCGGAGGTCGCCGACCGACTGTTCGACCTCGCGGCCCGCCGGAAGGAGTGGCGCACCGCGGCGTTCGACGCGCTGCTCGTCACCAGCGGCTTCGACCAACTGATCGACGACCCGAACGACGAGCGGCCGGACCGCGCCTGGGAGGAGAAGCAGCACCCGCGGCACCCGGCGCTGCTGGCGCGGCTGCTCGACCGCGCCGTCGCCGCGGGGGCGGACGTGTTCGTGGCGAAGCTGCTGCTGGCGGCGCGCTGGTGCCGCGGGCCGGAGGTGGACGAGCCGCTCGCGCAACTGACCGCGAACCCCGACCCGGAACTGCGCCGCACGGCCGTCGAGGCGGCGGGTTGGCGGTTCAAGCACCGCGGCGCACCGGCCGACGCGCCGCTGCGCTCACTCAAGCACAAGGACGCGACGACGCAGTTCCTCGCCGCCGAGGGACTCGCCCGCGGCGGCCGCGCCGACGGCATTAGCATCCTCCTCTCGTCGATCGACTACCTCGACGACGTGGGGCTGCGGGCGCGGGCCGTACTCGCGCTCGGCGAACTCGGCGACGCCCGCGCCCTCGACGTGCTCCTCCGCCTCGCCAGCGAAGACGGCCACGCGCTGCAGGAGCCGGCCGCGGAGGCGATCGGCCACCTGCGGCGGTCGCCCGACGCCGAGAAGATCAACCGGCTTCTCAGACGGCTGGCGAAAGAGAGCGGCGGCGTAACTGCAGGCGGCTCGCCGACTCCGCTGGTTCGGCAGCACGACCGGCTGGCAGCTGATCGCCGCGCGCGACAAACCGGAAGGACCGGGTTGGTCCGCCGTAGCGCGGTCGAACAGCTGGGCTACGAGGACGAGCCTGCGAACCGCGATCTCCTCCTCAAAGCGCTGCGGACCGAGCCCGAGTATCACGTCCTTGACCGGGCGTTTCACGCCGCGCGTCGGCTCCTCGGTCGCGAGTCGATGGAGCCGCACATCACCCTCATCCAGCACCCGTATGTCGAGCCCTGGCTCGGATACACGGTGCAGATGTTCGGCGACGACGTACTCAAGGCCGTGACCGACCGCGGCGACGTACTCCGCCTGCTCGACATCTTCCCGCGCTGCGCCCCCGCGGTTCAGGAGGTGCTTGAAACCAGTCTGCTGTCCCGCGCCGCGATCCCGACGAAGGACGCGCTGGCGGCGCTCGCGAGCGCGAACGAGGGAACCGTGCGCCTCGCCGCGCGGCTGCTGACCGGTCGCTCCGGAGCGGGCGACGACGCGACGACGGTGGCGCTCGCCGCGGCGCTGGCGAAGTGGGCGGCGGCGTGGGACGAGCGGCGGAAGAAGGTCCGGGCGGAGCCGGATCAGGCCGCGCTCGCGCCGGTCGCCGACGCGCTGCGGGCGCTGGCGTGGGCCGCGTGCCGGCTCGGGGCGACGGACCGCGTCGCCGAACTTGCCGTGTCGCGGCCCGACGACCCGCTGTTCCGCCCGGTCCGGCACGACGCCGTGCGGGCGCTCGCGGCGGCCTCGCCGACCGAAGCGGTGCTCGCCGCAATGGACACTCTCGCCCGCGGGAACGACCCGGTCGTGCGTGAGAGCGCCGCCGCGGTGCTGTCGCGCCACGACCCCGCCCGCGCCGCGGCCCTGCTCGGCGCGCTCGCGTCTGACCGGCCGAGCTTCACGCGGCTACTCGCCGGGCAGGAGCTGCCCGCCGCGGCGGCGTTCGTGTGCGGCGCCGTCGCGCAGGTCCACACGCAGGCGGTGGCGCTCCCCGCGGTGGTCGCGGCGAGGGACGTGGCGGCGCTCGCGGCGGTGGCGACGGACCGCAAGAAGCCGGAGGCGGCGCGGCTCGGGGCCATCGAGGGGCTGGGTGTCATGGCGGCACCGCCGGCCGAGGCGGTGCTCGTCCAGGTCGGCGCGGCCGACGGCGACGACGAGGACGTGCGGAAGGCGGCGTGGCGGGCGCTGCGGCGGTCGAAGCGGGCGCGGGAGGCGAGCGTATGAACACCACCGACGCACCCGCCGACGGCGCGCCGCCACGCCGGCCCACCTCGCCTACGCCGGCGCGCCGCGTCGCCACCGCGGGCAACGCCGCCGACGTGGAACTGTACGGCAACCTCGACCGCCTGCCGGTCCGCTTCGCCGCGAATGTGCGCGACCCCCTCCGCTTCCGCGAGGCGCTGTCGGCGCTGTACGCAGTCGTCGGCTCCGACTACCGCTACGTCCCGAAGGACCGTACCGCGTACCTCGCCTACCTCCGCCTCAAGCGCGACACGGCCGGGCAGAGCATCTGGAAGGCGCAGCAGGCGTACTTCGCGTGGCTGCTGCGCAACGACCCGCTCGCCTACTGCATCCTCGACCCCGTCGTCACCGTCCACCCCGATCAGGTGATGTTCGAGGTGTTCGGCAAGGACGAGAGCACCTACGCCTGCCTCGCGTTCAACCGGGAGGCGTTCGACAACGAGGCCGGCGAGGCGGCTTGCGGGACGACGAACATCGACTTCAGCGCGGCCCTGTACGACGGCGTGCAGCGCGTCCGTGGGTACAAGACGACGCGCCTGTCGGTCGGCGCCGAGGGCGTGGCCGTGGCCGCGGGCGAGCGCGAGGTGATCGAGAAGCAGATCCGCGTGCCCGACTCGTGGCTGCGCGGCTTCCTCCAGGTGCAGTCGGCGGCGACGCTCCCGTTCGACCACTGCCGACTCGCCCCGGTGGACGTGTACAACCTGCTCCGCACCCTCCGCATGAACGCCGACCAGAAGGGGAAGCGGCGCGGGCTGCGCTTCGAGCTTGTCCCCGCCGAACCGCCGCGGCTGGTGGTCGAGCCGCGCGAGACGGTGCTGCCGGCGACCGGCGACGTGTTCCGCGGCAAGGCGGCGCGCGTCGTCCGCGTGTGGGGCCGCCGTCGGCTGATGACCGTGCGCCGGCTGCTGCCGTTCGTCGAGAGCGTGGACGTGTATCTCCTCGGCAGCGGCCTGCCGAGCTTCTGGGTGTTCCACGCCGGCGACATCACGCTGACTCTCGGCCTCACCGGGTTCACCGGGTCGAACTGGTCGCAGGCGCTCGGGTTCGACCTGCTCCTGCCGCGCGCAAGGACGCAAACGCCGGAGGCGACGAAAGGTGGTCGGCGCGCTCGCCGGCGGGGTGTGGGCGGCGGACACGAAGACGCTCGCGGCGCAAACCGGGGTGAAGGGTTCGGCGCTGCTCGCAACGCTCCAGCTCGGCTGCCAGCAGGGGCAGCTGATGTTCGACATCGCGACCGGCAAGTACCGCCTCCGCCCGCTCGCCGCCGGCCCGCTCGACCTGACGCGGCTTCAGTACCGCAACGCGCGCGAGAAGGTGGCGTTCGACCTGATGACGCGCCGCGGCGCGGTGCGCATCGCGTCCGAGAACCGCATCGCCGGGCAGGGGCTGGAGCTGGAAACCGGCGAAGTGTCGGTGGCCGAGGACAAGCGCGACTACCGCCCGCAGATGCTCCTCGCCGACGAGGGCAGGGTGAAAGCAGGCGGTGTGGCCGATGTGCCGCGTTCCGCAAGCAGGGGCTGAAGGCGGGGCCGTGCGTCCACCTGATCGCGCTGCGGCTGGCCTACGCCGACCGCGAGGCGAAGCGCGCCGCGACCGACGACGCGGTGACGTTCGAGACGCGCGCGTTCACCCGTCGCGCCGGCGGGGCGGAGACGGTGGTGCAGGTGTCGCTGGAGCGCCGCCGGCTCCGCCTCCGCTGGGGCGAGGCGGGGCGGCCGATGCGCGTGCAGGCGCTGCGGTTCAACGACGAGGCCGCGGCCCGCGGCGCGTACTTCGCGCGGGTGACGGAGTTGCAGGCGAAGGGCTACCTCGACGCCGTGGCGGAGTAGCCGGCCGCCGTCGTGGGGCCGGCCAGCCGGCCGGAGCTGACACGGCCGGCTGGAAGCCGGCCCACACCGGCGGCCCACCCGGCCCTCGACCCGACACCGATCGCCAGACGGACGTCAACGAGACAAGACCAACCGCGCCCGGACCACGCATGACCACCCCGCGCACCGACCCGCTCACCCTGTGGCGGCAGATCGTCCAGGCCGGCGGCGTCCGCGCGTACGTCGATGCGCAGCTGCGCGAGCGCGGGTTCCTCGTCGAGCGGCGCGACGCCGACACGATGTCCGACCGGGAGAAGGACCAGTACAAGAAGGCGCTCAAGCAGGAGGCCGCCGAGCGCAAGACGCTGGCCCGCGAGGCGTGGACGGCGTACCAGACCGCCCACATCGTTCACCTCGGCGACGGCGTGTACTGGTCCGACGACGCGAAGCCCGACAAGTGGGACACGCCGAACAGCGAGGAGCGCGCCGCCGAGAACGAACTGCCGCCGCTCGACTCGCCGGCGCAGCTCGCCGAGGCGATCGGCGTCACCGTCGCACAACTCCGCGGCCTGACGTACCACCGCGACGCGGCCACGTCGCTCCACTACCGCCGGTTCGCCATCCCGAAGCGCGACGGCTCCGAGCGCCCGATCTGGGCGCCGCTCCCGCGCCTGAAGGCCGCGCAGACGTGGGTGCTGCACAACATCGTGGAGCGCCTGCCGGTCCACGGCGCGGCGCACGGATTCCTCGCCGGGCGCTCAACGCTCACGAACGCGGCCGCCCACACGAACGCGAAGCTCGTCCTGAAGATGGACGTGAAGGAGTTCTTCCCGACGGTGACGTGGCGGCGGGTGAAGGGCGTGTTCCGCCGCGCCGGCTACCGCGAGCGCGTCGCGACGCTGCTGGCGCTCCTCTGCACCGAGTCGCCGCGCGAGGTCGTGCAACTCGACGGCACGACGTACTACGTGAGCCTCGGCCCGCGCTGCCTGCCGCAGGGCGCGCCGACCAGCCCGGCGCTCACGAACGCGCTCTGCCTGCGGCTCGACCGCCGGCTCACGGGGCTGGCGGCGAAGCTCGGCTGGCGCTACACCCGCTACGCCGACGACCTGACGTTCAGCCTCCTCGCGGCGCACGCCGGCCCGCCGCGGCTCGGGGCGCTTATCGGCTGCGTGGCGCGGGTCGTCGAGACGGAGGGCTTCCAGGTCCACCCGGAGAAGACGCGCGTGGCGCGGCCCGGCGGGCGACAGGCGGTAACCGGGCTGGTGGTGAACGGCGACGCCGCGCCGCGCACCCCGCGGAGCCTACGGCGACAACTGCGCGCGGCGCTGCACAACCGCAAGGTCGGGAAACCGCGGCCGGACGGCGAGACGGAGGCGCAGCTCCAGGGGCTGGCCGCCTACGTCTACATGACCGACCCGGTCCTCGGTCGGACGATGTTGGCCGAACTCGACCGCTAGTCGCCGGCCGCGTTCAGGGGCGATTCGTGAGCCTGTCGTAGAGCGCCAGGGCCTGCCGGTGTTCGGGGTCGTGGGTGAGGCAGGAGTCGAGCGCCGCCCGGGCCGCGGCGGTGTCACCGGCCGCCGCCCACACCGCCGCCCGGTGGTACGCCGCCTCCGCGGCCGGCACGCCGGCGCCGGCGGCCCGGTCGAGGTCCGCGACGGCTTCTGCCGCCCGACCGGCGCGGGCATGTGCGGCGGCTCGTCCCATCATGGCGGCGCCCAGCCCCGGGTCGAGCGCCAGAGCTCGGTCGAAGTCGGCGACCGCCGCCTCCACGGACCCCAATTCCAGGTAGGCCAGCCCGCGGTTGTGGACACACCACGCCCGGTCCGGGGCGAGGGCGACGCAGGCCGCGAACGCCGCCAGGGCGCCCGCCGGGTCGCCCGACCGCCGCCGGCACACGCCCGCGTAATAGTTCGCCCACACCGAACCCGGGTCGAGCTCGGCGGCGCGGTCGAGGTGCGGCGAGGCCGCGGCGGCGTCGCCGTCGGCGAGCAGCGTGCGGCCCACGGCCAGGTGATCCCACGCCGTCTGGCACGGTGTCGCGGCGGCGCGGCGCACGGCCTCGCCCGTGGGTTCGCCGAGTCGGCGGAGGTGCGCCGCCCGTGCCAGGTCGAGAGCCGGCCGCGGCCCGTCGGACCGCGTCGCCTCGTCGAGTACGGCCACGGCCCGCCGTGCGGCCGCGGGGTCGCCGGGGGCGGCCCAACATTCCGCGTCGGCGAGCAGCAGCGCCAGGTCGAGCCGGTCATCGGGCGAGTCGCCCGCGCGGTTGGCCCAGAGGTCGTGGAGGGCGGCGCGGAGCCCCGCGGCTTCAGCGGCAGGAACCACCTCGGCGCCGTAGAGCGGGCGGGCGCGGTCGCACGCGGCCCGCCGCGCCGCTGCCGCGCGGGCACGGTCGGCGGCCGGCTGCTCCGGGCCCGCGGCCCCGCTGGCGGCCCGGTCGAATCTGCCGGCCGCGAGCCCGGCGGCGAGCGCGAGGGCGGCGGCGACGACGGCCGCGGCCGGGAGCGCGAGCGGTCGCCGGCGGCGCCACTTCGCCCAGCGTTCCGTGAGGCTTCGGTTCCGAACCCCGTGCAGCGGCAGATCGGCGAGGTGGCGGCGCAGGTCTGCGGCGACGGCCCCCGCGGTCGGGTAGCGGGCGGCCGGGTCGGCGGCGGTGCAGCGCGCGACCAGCGCCGCGACCGCCGGCGGCACCCGCACCCCGTTCAGCGCCTCGCCGAGGACACACCCGAGTGCGTACACGTCGGCGCGGGCGTCCACCGCGAGCGGGACTCGCTGCTGCCACCGCACCGCCTCCACGGCCGCGGCCTGCTCCGGCGGCATGGACCCCGCCGCGAGCGGCGGCCGCGCCAGGTGGAAGTCGAGGAGCATGGGCGTACCGTCGCCGGCGAGCAGCACGTTCGACGGCTTCACGTCCAGGTGCAGCAGCCCGCGGTCGTGCGCGTACTGGAGCGCGTCGGCGAGACACGCGGTCACCCAGCACGCGGCGTTCACGTAGCCCGACTTCTCGATCGCCGCCCACGCCGGACCCGGTCGCGGCGCGGGAACGGGCGTGGGCCCCCGGAGGGCGGCGAGGAGGTCGGCGCCGCCGCGGCGCCGGCCGGCGGCCTTCAGTACCTCGGCGAGGGTGGCGCCGCCGAAGTACGGGAGACACAGGCCGTCGAGCCCGTGCCCGGGGAAGCTGTGGGCCGAGTACAGGGGGACGACGTGGGTGTGCTGGAGGCGGGCGAGCGACAGGTGTTCGTCGCCGCCGGCCGGGGCCAGCTTCACCACGACCGGGCGGTCGGCGAGCGCCGGCTGGAGGGCGGCGAAGACCCGGCCGACGGCCCCGCGGCCGAGCTCGGCGACGAGGCGGAATTCTCCCAGCGCCTGCCCGGCCTCGGGGAAGCGCGGGCCGGCCGGCGGGCCGAGCGCGGCCTGACAGCGGAGTAACGCCCGCACCTGCGCCGCCCACGCCGGGAAGGCCGCGACCAGCGCCTCGGGGTCGGCGGGGGTGCCGTACTCGTCGCGGAGCGCCAGCTCCTCGGCGATCAGCTCGAGCGCCGCGTCCGGGTCGGTGCGGAGGCGCGGGTGGTGCGCGGCGTACTCGGCCGCGGTCGGCCGCTCGCCGGCGCGCCACCGGGCGACCATGTGCGCGGCCAGCCGCCCGGCCTCCGACAGCGGCAGACGCGGGCCGCGGGCCGCGACGACGGGTACGGTCACCTCGGTGGTCACGCCGGGTCCCCCGCCGCGACCGGTTCTTCGCCCAGCGCCAGCTCCCGCGACAGCCGGCGGATGACGCGGCGGACGCTCCCCTCGTGCAACCCCGTGCGGGCGGCGATCTCGGCGAGCTGAAGCCCCTGCCGGCGGAGGTGGAGAATCGGGTGGTGCTCGGGCGGCGTCAGCCGCAGCATCTTCGCCCATAGGTCGTCGCCCTGGGCTGCCTCGCTCGGGGCCACCTGCCGGGCGTCGGGGGCGTCGGGCAACTCGGCCGGGTCGTCGCGGGTGTGCTTGCGGGCGCGGCTGGCGAGCCGGCGGCGGGCGATCGTCACCAGCAACGCCCGGAGGTGTGCCGCGTCGTTCACCACCCACCCGTCGCGGCCGAGCTGGCGGATCACCTGCACCCACACGGACTGCACCACGTCCACCGAGTCGAGGTGCGGCCGGAGCCGGTCCGACAGCCGGGCGCGGACGACGGCCCGCAGGTACGGGGCGTAGGCGTCCACGAGTTCGCCGAGTGCCGCGACCTCGCCGCGGCCGAGTTGCTCCAGCACTTCCTCGACCGAGTCGTCGGTCATCGCGCCCCCTCCCACCCAAGGAACACCGCGTCCGGGGCCGGCCGGCGGC
>JBGAQM010000114.1:0-16671 GCA_044220735.1 Urbifossiella sp.
CAGATCCTGAGCCGCCGCACCAAGAACAACCCCGTCCTGCTGGGCGAGGCGGGCGTCGGCAAGACCGCGATCGTGGAAGGGCTTGCGCAGAAGATCATCGCGCAGGAAGTTCCCGACCTGCTCTTCGAGAAGCGCCTGGTCGTGCTCGACCTGGCCAGCATGGTCGCCGGCACGAAGTACCGCGGCCAGTTCGAGGAGCGCATCAAGGCGGTGATGAACGAGGTCCGCCGCGCCAAGAACACGATGCTGTTCATCGACGAGCTCCACACGCTCGTCGGCGCCGGCGGCGCCGAGGGCGCCATCGACGCCAGCAACGTGCTGAAGCCGGCTCTCGCCCGCGGCGAGATCCAGTGCATCGGCGCCACCACCCTCGACGAGTACCGCAAGTACATCGAGAAGGACGCGGCCCTCGCCCGCCGCTTCCAGCCGATCATCGTCAACCCGCCGTCGATGGCCGAGGCCGTGGAGATCCTGAAGGGGCTCCGCGACCGGTACGAGGCGCACCACCGCGTGCAGATCACCGACGCCGCCCTCAAGAGCGCCGTCGAGTTGAGCGAGCGGTACATCAGCGGCCACTGCCTGCCGGACAAGGCCATCGACGTGATCGACGAGGCCGGCGCCCGCGTGCGGCTCAAGGCCATGACCCGGCCGCCGGACCTGAAGGAACTGGACGAGCAGATCGAGAAGCTCAACCAGGAGAAGGAAGCGGCGGTGATGGAGCAGGACTTCGAGAAGGCCGCGCACCTGCGCGACCAGGCCGAGAAGCTCCGCAAGAAGAAGGACCAGACGACCAAGGAGTGGCGCGAGAAGGCCAAGGAGACGGACGGCGTCGTGGACGAGGAGGTGATCGCCGAGGTCGTGTCCAAGATGACCGGCGTGCCGCTCAAGAAGGTCGGCGAGGACGAGACGCGCCGCCTCCTGAACATGGAGGCCGAGCTCCACAACGCAGTCATCAGCCAGAACGAGGCGATCAAGGCCATCGCCAAGGCCGTTCGCAAGAGCCGGGCCGGCCTCAAGGATCCGAAGCGGCCGATCGGCTCGTTCATCTTCGCCGGCCCGACCGGCGTGGGGAAGACGCTGCTGGCCAAGCAGCTGGCGAAGTTCATGTTCGGCGACGAGAACAACATCGTGCAGCTGGACATGAGCGAGTACATGGAGAAGCACAACGTCAGCCGGCTGGTGGGCGCCCCGCCGGGCTACATCGGCTACGAGGAGGGCGGCCAGCTGACGGAGAAGATCCGCCGCAAGCCGTACTCGGTGGTGCTGCTGGACGAGATCGAGAAGGCGCACCCGGACGTGTGGAACATGCTGCTCCAGATCATGGAGGAGGGCCGGCTGACCGACAACGTGGGCCGGGTGATCGACTTCAAGAACACCATGCTCATCATGACCACGAACATCGGGGCCGAGACGATCGTGGCGTCG
Organism: Urbifossiella sp.; assembly: GCA_044220735.1. Lineage (GTDB taxonomy): Bacteria > Planctomycetota > Planctomycetia > Gemmatales > Gemmataceae > Urbifossiella. Next base: position 1,426 of record JBGAQM010000114.1, read on the forward strand.
GACGACCTGAGCAGCCCGTTCACGAAGGGCGTGAAGAAGAACGACGAGGCCAGCTACCAGGACATGCAGAAGAAGCTGCGCGGCCGGATGGACAAGGAGTTCCGCCCCGAGTTCCTGAACCGTCTCGACGACATCATCGTGTTCCGGTCGCTGACGAAGGACGACCTGAAGGCGATCGTGAACATGGAACTCGGCAAGGTCGCCAAGCGGCTGAAGGAGAAGGAGCTGACGCTGACGGTGACCGAGGAGGCGAAGGACTACCTCATCGAGAAGGGGAGCAGCCTGGAGTTCGGCGCCCGGCCGCTCCGCCGGTCGATCGAGCAGCACCTGGAGGACATGCTCTCGGAGGAGCTCTTGAAGGGCTCGTTCCACGGCCAGGACACGATCACCGTCCGCCTGGCGGAAGTCGAGGGCGAGAAGAAGCTGGCGTTCGACGCGACGAAGACGGGTCCCGCCGCCGAGCCCGCGGTCGCGGTCGCGGCCGGCGAGGCGAAGTAACGCGGGGTCGAAAAAACCCCGGGTCGGGTTGACTCCGCCGACCCCGTGCCTAAGATGATGGTGCGGGGTAGAGCAGTGGTAGCTCGGCAGGCTCATAACCTGCAGGTCGCGGCGTTCAATTCCCGCCCCCGCAACTCGACGACTCCGAGGTTAAACCCTCGGAGTCGTTTCATTTCATACCGCTCATCGGCCCGTCGGGTTTGCCGTCGTCCTGACGGTTAAAGTTGGGTGAAACCGCCAAGTCTCCCTTAAGCTCCCCACCGCCCCTTATTATCATCACCCTAGATCGGTACAAACCGGATTGGTGGCCACCCTCGCTCTCCCATTTGCGGGTGGTCGGACTCGCTCCATCGCAGGCCGGACAACACGACTCACCACCCTGCCGCACGCCGGAGTGTCGCCATGCGCCGCTCACCCTTCCGCCCGACGCCCCCTGCGACCGAACTGACCCTGGAACAACTCGAATCCCGCGACGTTCCGGCGACGTACGCACAGGGCGACATCTTGGTACTCGGTGTGGGGTCTACCACCACCGACACGTTCAGCGTCGTCGCCCTGAAGGCCATGGACGCGAACGACATAATCAACTTCACGGACAACGGCTTCACGGCCGGGACGACCGGTCGTACGGGTGAGGGATTCCTTTCCTACACCGTCCCCGCCGGCGGTCACCCCGTCGGGACCGTGCTCACCTGGACGTTCCAGATGAACATTACTGGGACGGGTTGGAGTAGTGCCAACCCCGGGAACTTCGCGTTCTCCGCGACCGGCGATCAGCTGTTCGTCTTCACCGGCCCGACTGCGAACTGGGCCACGCAGTCGGGTATCGTGCTGCTGGACGGGGTCAACTACGGAACCGCCCTGAGTTCCACGTCCTCCTCGAACACAACCGTCCAGCCGACGGCGCTCACCACGGCATTCCTCAACCTCCCTGGCGGAACGAGCGCGAACACGTACTACTCGGGGACCGGGGTGTCGGCCTCGGCAGTATCGGTCGTCGGCACACCCGCTTCAATTCTGACGGACCTCACGACACCCGGTAAGTGGTTCGCGGCGGGAGGCGTCGCAATTACGATTCCGCCGGCGACGACGCTCGTCGTCACCGCATCCCCGACCAACCAGACGGTGACTGCCGGCGGGAACGCGACGTTCTCGGCTTCTGCGAGCGGGAATGCGGCCGTGACCGTGCAGTGGGAAGAGAGCACGAACGGCGGGGCGAGCTACTCCCCCCTGGCGAACGGAGCCCCCTACTCCGGCGTCACCACGGACACGCTCACGATCACCGGCGTCCCCGCCGGCTTCAGCGGCCGGAAGTACCGTGCGGCGTACACCAACAGCGGGGGCAGCGCGAACACGGTCGAGGCCACGCTGACCGTCAACGCCGGAAGTACCGCCCCGACGGTCTCCACGCAGCCGACTAACCGAACGATCACGGCGGGCACGAACACGACGTTCACCGCGGCCGCAACGGGGTCGCCGACGCCGACCGTGAAGTGGCAGGTGCAGGTGCCCGGCGGCAGTTTCACCGACCTGAGCAACGGGGGCGTCTACAGCGGCGTAACGACGGACACGCTCAGCGTCACCGGTGCCACGGTCGCGATGAGCGGCAACCTGTACCACGCCGTTTACACCAACTCGGGTGGCAGCGCCACGACCAACGACGTGTCGCTCACCGTCAACTCGGCGGCGATCACGGTCAACCCGAGTACGCTGCCGGACCCGGTCCTCGGTTCCACCTACAACCAGTCCGTTACAGCCTCGGGCGGGGGCGGCACGTACACGTTCACCGTGAGCACGGGCACCCCGCCGACCGGCCTCACGCTGTCCCCAGCCGGCGTCCTGTCGGGCACGCCGACCGATTCGGGAACCTTTAACTTCACCGTGCTGGCGACCGACGCCTTCGGCAGTACCGGCACCCGCGCGTATACGCTGGTCGTGCCGCTCGTGGTCGGCCCGACGAGCCTCCCGGACGGTACCCGCAGCGTTGCGTACAACCAGACGATCACCGCGACGGGCGGCACCGCCCCGTACACGTTCGCCGTCACCGCCGGCGCACTCCCCGGCGGGCTGACGCTTGACGCGAACACAGGCGTCATCTCGGGCTCGCCCGACACGGCGAGCACGTTCAACTTCACCGTCACCGTCACGAACGGCTCCGGCCGGACCGGAAGCCGGGCGTACACCGTCGTCGTCGCCCCGTCGGCGACCGTGGCGTCAGTCGTCCGCGTCGGCGGCCCGAATACGAACGCCGCCACGGTGAACTGGACGGTCACGTTCAGCGAGCCCGTGTCCGGGCTCACCGCCGCAAACTTCACGCTGACGGACGTCACGACCAGCCTGACGGGGGAAGGGATCACGTCGGTCACGGCCGTCGGCGGCGCGCCGGCGACGCAGTGGGCCGTCGCCGCCGACACCGGGACCGGCGAAGGCACACTCCGGCTCGACGTGACCGCCGCCGCGACCGCAAGTCCGACACTCGTCGGCCTGCCGACCTCGGTCACGACCGCCGATTTCGTCATCGACCGGACCGCCCCGGCGGTCTCGATTGGTACCCCCTCGGCGACGCTGACCGCGGGCGGGCCGGTGACCTTTACCGTCACGTACTCGGGCGCCGACACCATCACGCTCGCGCCCGGGGACGTGACCCTGAACCCGACGGGCGGCGTGACCGCGACCGTGGGTGTGACCGGCAGCGGGAACACGCGCACCGTCACCCTCTCGGGCATCACCGGGACCGGCTCGCTCGGCGTCAGCCTGCTGGCGAACACCGCGCGCGACGCGGCCGGCAACTTCGCCCCCGCCGCCGGGCCGAGTGCGACGTTCCAGGTGGACAACACGCCGCCGGCGGTGTCGAGCGTGGTTCGCGTCGGGGCCGCGACGGTCACGAACGCCTCGCAGGTGCAGTACACGGTGACGTTCAGCGAGCCGGTGACGCTCGGGGCCACGCCGTTCACCCTCACGACCTCCGGCTCCCTGTCCGGCGTGTCGATCTCGAACGTGACCGGCGGCCCGACGGTGTTCACGGTGACGGTCGAGACCGGCGGCGGCGACGGCACGATCCGTCTCGACGTACCCGCCGGCCCGGGCGTGAAAGACCTCGCTGCCAACCCGCTCGCGACTACATTCTCGACCGGCGACGTGTTCGTGATCGACCGCACGGCCCCCGTCGTCACGATCGGCCCGCCGTCAACGACGCTTACCGCCGGCGGCCCGGTGTCGTTCCTGGTCACGTACAGCGACGACAACCTCACCCCGTTCACGCTGCTCCCAGCGCAGGTCGGCTTGAACTCGGTCGGCGGTGCCGCCGCGACGGTGGGGGTGACCGGCAGCGGCAACACGCGGACGGTCACACTCACCGGCATCACCGGCAACGGCACGCTGACCATCGCCCTGCCGCCGGGCACCGCGGCGGACGCGGCCGGGAACCTCGCCACCGGCGCGGGGCCGAGCGCGGCCGTGACCGTCGATAACCTCGCCCCTTCGGTGCAGTCGGTGGTACGAGTCGGTGGTGCGCTGACGAACGCCTCGGGCGTGCGGTACTCGGTCACGTTCAGCGAGGACGTGAGCGGCGTCACGCCCGCTCGGTTCACGCCGTCAAGCAGTACGTTGACGGGCCTGTCCGTCACCAACGTGTCCGGCGGGCCGCGTGTCTACCTCGTGGACGTGGCGACCGGCACCGGCGAAGGAACGCTGCGGCTCGACGTACCGGCGAGTCCAGCGATTACCGACACGGCAGGAAACCAGCTCTCCTCGTCGTTCGCCGGGGGCGAGTTGTTCACGCTCGACCGGACGCCCCCGGCGGTGACCATCGGCCCGCCGTCGGCACCGCTCACCCGCGGCGGGCCGGTCAGCTTCACCATCACCTATTCCGACGCGAACGGGGTGACACCGAGTCTACTCTCCGCCGACGTCATGCTGAACCCGACGGGCGGGGTGACCGCGACGGTCGGCGTGAGCGGCAGTGGGAACACCCGGACGGTCACGCTCACCGGCATCACGGGAAACGGCACGCTCGGCATCAGCATCCCAGCCGGCACCGCCGTTGACGGCGCGAACAACCCGGCCCCCGGGGCGGGACCGAGCGCGACCTTCAGCGTGGACAACACCGCCCCGCTGGTCACCAACGTGGTACGGGCCGCGTCGAGCCCGACGAACGCCCCGTCGGCGCTGTACACGGTCACGTTCAACGAGGACGTGAGTACGCCGCCGGTCGGAGCCTTCACGCTGACGACGACCGGCACGATCACGGGCGCGTCCGTCTCGAGCGTGACGGTCGTCACCGCCCGGACGTACACCGTGGCCGTGGCGTCGGGGAACGGCGACGGCACCCTCCGGTTGAACGTTCCGGCCGGTGCCGCGATCACGGACCCGGCCGGCAACGCCCTCGCCGCGAGCTTCACGACCGGCGAGACGTACACGGTCCTGAAAACGGCCCCGGCGGTGGCGACGACCACCCCCGCGACCGGCAGCGTGATCGGCCCCGTCGGATACGGCGGCACGCTCGGCGGCACCGCGGCCGACGCCCTCGGAGGAACCGTGGCGTCGGTCACCGTCTCAATCCAGCGATCCTCGGACGGGTCATTCTGGACCGGCACCGCATGGGCCGGCAGCGGGTTCCTCGCGGCGACGGTAACGGGATCGACGTGGTCCGTCCCCTTCCCCGCCGCCGCACAAACGACCGGGCTGACGTACACGATAACGAGCAGCGCGACGGACACCGCCGCGAACGTCGGCACCGCGGCCGCCGCGGCCTACCAGTGGGATGCCGCCCCGGCCGTGGCGACGGTCGTTCTGGGCGGTACGGAGTTCGGCCCTGGTAGCTGGGCTGGTTCGGTCGGCGGCGTGGCGACCGACACCGGCCCGGCGGGCGTCGCCGTCGTCAACGTGCTCGTCACCCGCTCGTCGGACGGCTTCAGCTACAACGCCGCGACACAGACCTGGGCCGCCGGCGTGTTCGTGAACGCCGTCACGCCGGCCGCGGGCGCGTGGGCGTTGACGGTCCCCGCAGCCCAACTCGCGCACGGCGTCGCCTATTCCGTCAGCGCCGCGGCCGTGGACGCCGTCGGGAACGCCCAGGCGAGCCCGGCAACGGCCGGGTTCACCTTCGACGCCGTCGCCCCGACGTCTGCGGTGGCCACACCCGCCGCCCCGTTCATCGCCCCCGGCAGTTGGCCCGCGTCGGACCAACTCGCGGGCACCGTCGGCGACACCGGTGTCGGCGTCGCGGCCGTGTCGCTCGGCATCTCGCGGTCGTCCGACGGCTTCTTCTGGAACGGCACCGCGTGGCAGTCGAGCGCCGCGGCCGTGAACGCGGTCGTGGTCGGTGGGTCGTGGTCGTACTCGCTGGCCTCCGCCGTGCTCGCCGACGGCCTCACCTACAGCGTCACGAGCACCGCGACCGACGGCGCGGGCAACGTCCAGGCCGTGCCGGGAAGTCGCGCGTTTACCTGGGACGCGGCGGCCCCGGCCCAGACGATCACCGCCCCCGCCGACGGGTCGTTCGCCGGGCCGGGCACATTCGGCGGCTTCGCCGGGACCGCGACCGACGCCGGGGCCGCCGCGTCGGGCCTCGCAGCGGTGGACCTCACGTTCACGCGTGGCTCCGACGGGTTCTTCTGGAACGGGACCGCGTTCGTCAGCAGCCCGACAACCTTTCCCGCCGCGCTGGCGGGAGGCGGCTGGACTTCGAGTTTCGACCCCGCAAACCTCACCGACGGCGTGGCATACACTCTGAGCGCCGCCGCCCGCGATGTTGCCGGGAACATGGGGACGCCGACCTCCTCGTCGTTCACCTACGACACCTCCGGCCCGACCACGACGATCACCACCCCGGCGGCAACAGGTACGGCCACCGCTTCGACGTGGGCTGACCTCGCGGGCACCGCGGCCGACGGCGGCGCGGGCGTGCAGTTGGTCGAGTACCGCGTGCTGACGGCGAGCGGCCTGGTGTGGAACGGCGGCTCGTTCGCAGTGACCGGCAACTGGTTCGCAGCCACCGGCACGACGAACTGGTCGGCCGCCTTCCCGTTCATCAACTTCCCGTCCGCCGGCGGCTATCGCGTCGAGGCCCGTGCCACCGACGCCGTCGGAAACGTCGGCCCGGTCGCAGTCGTTGACTTCACCGTGGCCGTCCCGTCGGTCACCGGCATCGTGCGGCTGTCGCCGGCGGTCCCGGTCGCCAACACGACCGCTCCAGTCACCTGGCGCGTCACCTTCTCGGACCCGGTGTCCGGCGTGACCGCCGCGAACTTCGCGCTTGCCGGGTCGTTCGCCGGCGCCTCCGCGGTCACCGGCGTGACGCCGGCCGGCGGCTCGGCCTGGGACGTGACCGCGAGCATCCCGGCGGCCGGCACCGGAACGCTCGGCCTGAACTACGTCTCGAACGTGAACCTCGCGCCGGTCACGTCTGCTACGCCGGTCGTCGGCGCGGTCTACACCCTCGACCGCGTCGCGCCGACGGTCGGCATCACGAACGACGCGCCGGCCGCGCTCATCCGGGTGAACCAGCCGGTCCGCTACACGGTCACGTTCGGCGACGACACGGCCGTCGGGTCGGCCGCCCTCACGGCCGCCGACGTGGCCAACGCCGTTGCCGCCGGCGCGGCCCCGTTCACGGTCGGCGGCGTGACGGCACTGGGTGCGAACGGATTCGCGTTCGACGTGACGCTTACCGGGGGCGGCGACTTCCGCTTACGGCTGACCGCCCCGGCCGTCGCCGACACCGCCGGGAACACGCTCGCCGTTCCCGTCACCGACGCGGCAACACTCACCGCCGACGGCACCGCCCCGCGGGTCGCGTCGGTCGTGCGCGTCGGCACCAGTCCGACGCGGGCGGGGACCGTCAGCTACACCGTCACGTTCTCCGAGGCGGTGAGCGGCGTCGATGACACCGACTTCACACTCATTACCACCGGGGCCGTCGCGCCGGGGGCGATCTCGGTCGGCCCGGCGAGCGGCACGACCTACACCGTTGACGTGAGCACGGGGAGCGGCGACGGCACGATCCGCCTCGACGTGTTGGCCGACGGCAGCGTCCGCGACCTCGCCGGCAACCCGCTCGGCGCCGGGTTCGCGACCGCGGCGGCGTTCACCATCGACCGCACCGTCCCGACCGTGGCCGTGGCGCTCGACGCCGGCCAGCCGGCGCTCACGGGCACGCAGCCGGCCCGCTTCCTGGTGACGTTCTCGGAGCCGGTCGACGGGTTGGTCCCGTCCAACGTGCAACTCGGCGGCACCGCCGGCGGGCTCGGGACGGCCGTGTTGGGCGTCACAGACCTGAACGGCGACGGCAGCACGTTCCTCGTCGAAGTCTCGGGCCTGACTACCGACGGTACGTTGACCGTCACCGTGCCGCCGGGCGTCGCGGCCGACGCCGCGGGGAACGGGCTCGCGGTCGGCGCCACGTCACCCGTCGTGACGCTCGACCTGACGGCGCCGTCCGTCTATTCGATCACCCGCGTGGGGGCATCGCCCACGAACGCCGCGTCGGTCAGCTATCAGGTCGCCTTCACCGAAGCCGTCGGCGGCCTGGACTCCGGCGACTTCGCGCTCGTCACGACGGGCCTGTCGGGCGCCGAGGTCACGGGCGTCGGCGGCGGCGGGACCGTGTGGACCGTCTCCCTGAACACCGGAAGCGGCGACGGAACGCTGCGGCTCGACCTGCGATCCGACGCGACCGCGGCCGACGCCGCCGGCAACCTGCTCGCGGCCGGCGGGCGGTCCGGCGAGGTATTCGACATCGACCGGACCCGCCCGACGGTCGCCATCGCGGCCCCCACCCCGGCACTGCGGAACACTCCGGTCGCGAGCCTCGTCGTTACGTTCGACCAGGCCGTCGGGGGTCTCGACCCCGCGGACTTTTTCCTGACCCGCGACGGCGTTTCGCTCGACCTCGCGGGCGCCCGACTGACCGGCACCGGCTCCGCCTACATGCTCGACAATCTCGCGGGGCTGACTTCGGCAGGCGGCGTCTACGTCCTCACGCTCGTCGCGGGCGGGTCCGGCGTCGCCGACGCCGCCGGGAACCTACTCTCGGCCGACGGGACCACGACGTTTTCTGTCGATGTGTCACCCCCGACCGTCACGATCACCCCGGCCGGCACCGGGCCGACGAACGCGGCCACGGTCGCGTTTACGGTCGCGTTCAGTGAGTCGGTGAACGGGGTGGACACCGACCCGGTCGGGGGCTTCGACTTCTTCGCAGTAACGGGAACGGCCCCCGGCGCGGCCGTCGTCGCAGTCGAGCCCGGGGCGCCCGGCGTGTACACGGTCACCGTCGGCACCGGCACCGGCGAGGGAACTGTCGGCCTGAGGTTCGACGCCAACTCGGTCGTCACCGACGGCGCCGGGAATGCCGTGAGTGGCCTTCCCGCCGTGAGCGGCGTGACCGCCGTCGATCACGTTCGGCCGACGGTCGTCATCAGCGACGGCGACGCGGACGGCCTCGTGCCGCTAGCCGCCGTCGTGACCTTCACGGTGGACGTGCTCGACGCCGGTGGAGTGAGCGGCACCCTCACGGACGCCGACTTCGAGAACGCCGGCAGCGCGGGCATCTCGGTCGGTCTCGTCACCCGCACCACGATCGCCGGCGGGCTGCGTTTCGTCGTTCCCGTCGCGCCGACGACCGGGGGGAGTCTCCTGCTGCGCCTCTGGTCCGGCTCGCTGTCCGACGCGGCGGGGAACCGGCCGGTGCTGCCGGTCGTCGCCGGCCGCACGCTGACCGTGGACGCCGCGGCCCCGTCCGTCGCCGTTACCCGCCCCGCGGAGCAATCCGTGGTCACCAACACACAACCGCTACTGTTCGCGGTCGTGTTTAGCGAACCGGTCGTCGGCTTCGGCCCCGGCGGCGTTCAGCTCACCGGGCCGGGCACGGCCGGTGCCGCCGTCGGCGTCACGGGCGACGGGCGGACGTTCGTCGTCACCGTGTCCGGGCTGACGGCCGACGGGGCGGTCGCGCTCGCCGTCCCGGCCGGCGTCGTCACCGACGCCGCCGGGAACGCCAACGCCGCCTCCGCGGGTGGCGACAACGTGGTGACACTCGACACGGCCCCGCCGGCCGTCGGCGTGCCGGCCCTCGACCCGGCCAGCGACACGGGCGCAGCCGACGGCGTCACCGCCGTCGCGGCCCCGACGTTTACCGGCACCGCCGAGCCCGGCGCGACGGTCGAACTTTACGAGGGAAGCACCCGGCTCGGGGGCACGACCGCCGCCACCGCCGGCGGATGGTCGATCAGCAGCCCGACGCTCACCGACGGCCCACACACGATCGTCGCGCGGGCCACCGACGCGGCCGGCAACGTCATCGACTCCGCGCCCGTCACGGTTCGGATCGACACGACGCGCCCGACGGCCAGTGTCACCCGCGCGCCCGGCCAGGCCGATGCCGTACTCGGTGGCGCTGGCGGCGTCAGCGTCAGCTTCGTCGTCACAACGTCGGAACCCGTCGATTCGCTGAGTCAAACCGCGGTCCGGGTCGTCGGCACGGCCGGCGGGAGTGTCACCGGCGTGACCGGCAGCGGCTTCGTGTTCCAGGTCACGGTCGGCGGCATCACTCGCCCCGGGGGTGTGACCGTCGCGGTCGCCGCGGGGGCCGGAGCCGATGCCGCCGGCAACCCGACCCTCGCCGCACCGGCCGGCGAGATCGTCGCCGTGCAGTACGACACGACCCTCACCCTGGACGTGCCAACCGGTCCCGTTCGCGCGGGCCAGTCGATCCCGGTCGGCGTTGTCGTCCGTCATGGGGCGAGCATCCCTGCTTCCGGCACCGTCACCGTCACGCTCAGCGGACCGGGCGGCACGATCACGCAGACCGCACCCGCGCTCGACGCGGGCGGTCGTGGCGTCGTGGTCTTCGGCGGGCTACCGGCCGGCACGTACACTGCGACGGCCGTGTTCACCGGCAGCGGCGGCTTCCTCGACAGTTCCGCGGCCGCTGGCGTCGGGGTGTTCCCGGCACTGCCGGCGGGGCAGAACAGCACCGCCGTGTACGCCGCGGTCGCGGGCACCGTCGTGACGCTGTTCGACGCCGACGGGTCCGTCCGCGGCACGGCCGTCCTGTTCACCCGCGACGAGTCGCAAGCCGTTCGAGGTGCGCGTCGCGGTCGCCGACGTCACCGGCGACGGCGTGCCCGACGTGATCGCCGGCACCGCGGCCGGGGCACCCGCCACGGTCCGCGTCCTCGACGGGGCGACCGGCAAGACCGTCTACTCGCTCGGCGTGTTCGAGGGGTTCCGGGGCGGCGTGTTCGTCGCGGCCGGCGACCTGAACGGCGACGGGAAGTCCGAGTTCGTCGTCACCCCGGACCAGGACGGCGGCCCGCGCGTGCTCGTGTTCGACGGCGCGACGGGCGGCCAGCTGGCCAGCTTCCTCGGGATTGAGGACCCGAACTTCCGCGGCGGCGCGCGCGTCGCCGTCGGCGACCTCAACGCCGACGGCGTGGCCGACCTGCTGGTGTCCGCCGGGTTCGGCGGCGGCCCGCGCGTGGCCGGGTTCGACGGCGCCGCGGTCGGCGCCGGGAAAGCTGCCGACGAAACTGTTCAACGACTTCTTCCTGTTCGCCCCGACCTCCGCGACGGCGTGTACGTGACGGTCGGCGACGTGGACGGCGACGGGTACGGCGACGTGATCGGCGGCGCCGGCCCCGGCGGCGCCCCGCGCGTGGTGGTGTACAGCGGGTACGACCTGGTCACCACCGGCGTCCCGGCGCCGGTGTCGAACTTCTTCGCGGGTCCGAGCGCGTTGCGCGGCGGCGTACGGGTCGCGGCGAAAGACTTCGACGGGGACGGCCGGACGGAACTGGTCACCGGCTCCGGCGACACCGCCGCCGTGTTTGTGTACGGCAACGACTCCCTGAACGCCGCCGACCCGCGGCCGGCCGGCGGGTCGGAGTTGCTGCCGGGGCTGCTCCCGGGCGTTCACGTCGGCTAGCGTAGCCTTCGCGTGTGTCGGCGTGCGGGGCACTCCCTAGAATGCCCCCCGACGCGACCCCACACCCCCGTACCCCAGGGCAGCCCATGGCCACCCCCACCGCCGACATCGGCCTCGTCGGACTCGCCGTCATGGGCGAGAACCTCGTCCTCAACATGGAGTCGCGCGGGTACACCGTCGCCGTGTACAACCGCACCACCGCCAAGGTGGACGAGTTCGTCGGCGGCCGCGGCAAGGGGAAGAAGTTCGTCGGCGCCCACTCCCCGCAGGAGTTCGTCGCCAGCATCAAGCGGCCGCGCAAGATCGTCATGCTCGTGAAGGCCGGCCAGGCCGTGGACGACACCATCGCCTCGGTCGCCCCGTTCCTGGAGAAGGGCGACATCCTCATCGACGGCGGCAACACCCACTTCCCCGACACCACCCGCCGCATGAAGGAGTTGGCCGCGAAGGGCATCCGCTACGTCGGCAGCGGCGTGAGCGGCGGCGAGGAGGGGGCGTTGAAGGGGCCGAGCATCATGCCCGGCGGCGACGAGTCCGCGTGGCCCGAGATCAAGCCGATCTTCCAGGCCATCGCGGCAAAGGTGAAGGACACCGACGGCAAGGAAGCGGCGTGCTGCGACTGGGTCGGGCCGGAGGGGTCGGGGCACTTCGTGAAGATGGTGCACAACGGCATCGAGTACGGTGACATGCAGATGATCTGCGAGAGCTACCAGCTGCTCCGCGACATCGGCGGCCTCTCGAACGCCGAGGTGCAGCAGGTGTTCACGAAGTGGAACAAGGGCGTGCTCGACAGCTACCTCGTCGAAATCACCGCCGAGATCTTCGGGTACAAGGACCCGGAGACGGGCAAGGACATGGTGGACCTCATCCTCGACAAGGCCGGCCAGAAGGGGACCGGCAAGTGGACCGTGGACGCGTCCACCGAGCACGGCGTGCCGCTGACGCTGATCGCCGAGGCGGTGTTCGCCCGCTGCCTGTCGGCGCAGAAGGACGAGCGCGTCGCTGCCGCCCCGCTGCTGGCCGGGCCGAAGCTGGCAAAAGTCGCCGACAAGGAGCAGTTCGTCGCGGACGTGGAGATGGCACTTTACGCGAGCAAGGTCGTGAGCTACGCCCAGGGGTACGCCCTGATGGCGGCCCAGGCGAAGGCGAGCGGGTGGACGCTGAACAACGGCGGCATCGCCCTGATGTGGCGCGGCGGCTGCATCATCCGCAGCGCCTTCCTGGGCAAGATCAAGGAGGCGTTCGACAAGAACCCGAAGCTGGTGAATCTCCTGACCGACCCGTACTTCGCCGGCGAGCTGGGCCGCGCCCAGCACGGCTGGCGGCGGGCGATCGCGGCCGGCGTGACGGGCGGCATCCCGCTGCCGGCGATGGGGAGCGCCCTGAGCTACTACGACGGCTATCGCACCGCGTCGCTACCCGCGAACCTGTTGCAGGCGCAGCGGGATTACTTCGGGGCCCACACCTACGAGCGGACCGACAAGCCGCGCGGCCAGTTCTTCCACACCAACTGGACGGGCCGCGGCGGGAACACGACGAGCAACGCGTACAACGTGTGACTCGATTCGATTCCCCGAGCCGGCCCCGTGAGGGGTCGGAGTGCGTGGCGCCGACCCCTCACGGGGCCGGCTCAGGGCAATTCACTCTGCCGCCAGGCGCCGCACCGTCTCCTTGAGCCGCGTGAGGTTCTCGGCGAACGCCTCCATCGCGTCCGGCCGCGCGTCGTCGCGCATCCCCGCGAACGTGCCGCGGATCACGCCCTTCTTGTCCACCACGGTCAGCCGGGTGCTGTGGTCGTAGTCGTCGCCCTCCTTCTCGGGCGTCTCCTTCCGCCCGACGGCGAGCTTGAAGCGGTCCTTCATCAGTGCGTGAATCGTCTCCTCGGAGCCGGTGAGAAAGAGCCAGCGCTCCGGGTCGGCGCCGTACTTCACGGCATACTTCGTCAGCTCGCCCGGGTTGTCGCGGCTCGGGTCCACGGTGAACGTGACGAACCGCACGTCCGTCACGTCCCGCAGGTCGGTCTGAAGTTCCTTGACCGTGCCGGTGACCGCGGGGCACGGCCCCGGGCAGCGCGTGAACACGAACGACGCCACCCACGCCTTGCCGAGCAAGTCCTTGTCGGTGACCGTCTTTCCCGACCGCTCCGTGAGGCCGAACGAGCCGACCGGAAAATTCAGGTCCGGAGTGCCGCCCGGGCGCGAGGTTGACGAGCCACGCGGTCCGCACCCGGCGACGACGGCGAGGAGGAGCAGGGAAGTTCGCATCCCACTGTTTTAGCCGCCGGCCGCCGGTTCACCCATCTTCACCGAATTCCCACGGCCCCGACTGCCGATACAACCCGCGTGATTCGCCCGGACGTGCGCGGAGGGAAACGTATGGCCGGCGGGTTCACCCGGCGGGGCTGGCTGGAAGGCGCCGCGGCAGTCGGCGGCGTGCTGGCGGCGACCGCGGTCCCGGCCAACCCCATCACCCGCGTCCAGGCCGCCCGACACCCCGGCTGGGTGTTCGGCCGCATGACCGGGGCCGCCGCCCTGACCGAAGCCCTGATGCTCGAAGGGACCGGCTGCGTCTACGGCATCCCCGGCGCGCAGGGGAACGAACTCTGGGACACGTTCAAGCAAAAAAACCTGCCATACCTGCTGGTGACCCACGAGTTCAGCGCGGCGGTCATGGCCGACGCGTACGGCCGCACGACCGGCCGGCCCGGGGTGATGTGCGTCGTCCCAGGCCCCGGCGTCACGAATAGCCTCACCGGCCTCGGCGAAGCTCTCCTCGACTCGTCACCGGTGGTCGCCATCGTCGGCGACGTGGCGAACGGCGAGAAGTATCGACCGTTCCAGGTCCACGCCCTGCCGAACGCCGACATCCTGCGCCCGGTCTGCAAGGCGGTGTACCCGGTTAGTACCGTCGATCAGATTCCCGCACTGGTGCGGCAGGCGTTCGTGACGGCCATGTGCGGCGAGCCCGGCCCGGTCGCGGTCGTGGTGCCGTACAACCTGCTGATCGAGGCCGCGGACTTCCGCTGCCCGCCGCCGGCCGTCCCCGCCCCGCCGTTCGACGACGCCGCGTTCGCGCGCGCCCACGCCATCCTGCGCGACCCCCACCAGCGCGTCGGCATCTACGCCGGCGCGGGATGCATGGACTACCACGGGGAGTTGGCCGCCGTCGCCGAGTTGCTGCAGGCGCCGGTTGCGACCAGCGTATCGGGCAAGGGCGTCATCAGCGAGGCGCACCCGCTCGCGGTCGGCTGGGGTTATGGCCCGCACGCCTCGGCCGTCGCGGAAGCGGCCTTCGACGGCGAACGCGCACACCCGCTCCGCACGGGCGTGACGACGGTGCTGGCCGTGGGCGTGAAGTACTCCGAAGTTTCGACCGGCTACTACGGGAACCCGCAGCCACGGCACCTGATCCACGTCGACGCGAACCACTGCAACCTCGGCCGCGCCGTGCGCGCGGACGTGTGCGTCCACGCCGACGCCGGCATCTTCCTCGGCCGGCTGTTGGCCTGCGCCGATCAGCTCCGGCGCGCCCCGGACCAGCGCCTCACCGAGCGCATCCGCCGCCTCAAGGCCGACGCCGACCGCACGCTCTGCTCGGTGCCGGCGGCGAAGTGCGGTGCCGACCCGCTGGCCGTGGTCGGAGCCCTGCGTCGCGTGCTGCCGGAGGACGCGTTGCTGTTCACCGACGTGTCCGTGACCGAACACCTGGCCGCCGAGTTCTACCGGGTGTGCCGGCCGCGGACGTACTTCAACCCGGTCGATAACCAGGCGATGGGCTGGAGCATCCCCGCGGCGATCGGCGCGGCGAAGGTGCACCACGGC
>JBGAQM010000115.1:0-16078 GCA_044220735.1 Urbifossiella sp.
AGAAGTTCCTGATCGGCCGCGACGGCCGCGTGATCGCCCGCTATAAGTCCGCCGTCGCCCCGGAGTCGAACGAGTTCCAGACGGCGATCCGGGACGCGCTGGCGAAGAAGTAACCTCCGGTGAACCCGTCGCCGCGGCCCGCCTCCGTTCGGGGGCGGGCCGTATCATTTCCCGGGGCTCCCATGACGACCACCGACCTCGCCGGCGTCCTCGACTTTCTCCGGGCCGCCGAGGCGCTCAAGACGCAGTCCCGCAGCGGCTTCACCTCGACCGGCCGCGCCGAGAGCGTCGCCGACCACACCTGGCGGCTGTGCCTGATGGCCGTCGTGCTCGCCGACCAGTTCCCCCGCATCGACTTCGCACGCCTCGTCCGCATCTGCGTCGTACACGACCTCGGCGAGGCGATCGGCGGCGACGTGCCGGCAGTGAACCAGCGTGCCGACGCGCCGAAGTCCGACCGCGAGCGCTCCGACCTACTCACACTCCTCGCACCCCTCCCGACGCGCCTCCGCGACGACATCACCGCTCTGTGGGACGAGTACGAGGCCGCCGCGACGCCGGAGGCGAAGCTGGCGAAGGCGCTCGACAAGCTCGAAACGATCCTGCAGCACACGCAGGGGGCGAACCCGCCGGGCTTCGACTACCGGTTCAACCTCGACTACGGCCGGAGCTACACCGCGGCACCGCCGCTGGTCGCCGAGCTCCGCGCCGCCCTCGACCGCGACACACTCCGCCGCGCCGAGGAGGTGTGATGACACTCAGGTGGCAAATCCGCGGGCATTGCTTCGCAATCGAGACGCGCCCGCTGGTCATGGGCATCGTGAACGTCACGCCGGACAGCTTTTCCGACGGCGGCCGCTTCCTCGACCGCTCGGCCGCGATCGACCACGCCCTGGCCCTCGTCGCGGAAGGGGCCGACATTCTCGACATCGGTGGCGAGTCCACGCGGCCCGGCGCGCCTGCGGTGAGCGAACCGGACGAGCTGTCGCGCGTCCTTCCCGTGGTCGAAGGGCTGGCGAGGCGGACGGCCGTGCCGCTGTCGGTGGACACGACGAAGGCGGCGGTCGCGAAGTCCTGCCTCGACGCCGGGGCCGCGATCGTGAACGACGTGTCCGGCCTCACGGCCGACCCCGGGATGCCCGCCGTCGTCGCCGCGGCGGGTGCGGGCGTGGTCGTCATGCACATGCAGGGCACGCCGCAGACCATGCAGCGGAACCCGACCTACGGCGACGTGGTCGCCGAGGTCGCGGGCTATCTCGAAGCGCGGTTGCACGCCCTCGCCGGTGTCGGTATCTCTCCCGACGCGGTGTGCCTCGACCCCGGCATCGGCTTCGGGAAAACGCTCGACCACAACCTCGCGCTGCTCGCCCACTTCGACGCGGTCGCCCGAATCGGCCGGCCGGTGTGTTTGGGAGTGAGCCGCAAGGGATTCATCGGCCAACTGTGCGGCCGCGCCTCCGCCGACCGGGGCGCCGGATCGCTGGCGGTGGCGTGCGTCGCCGCCGCGCGGGGGTCGGCGCACGTGCTCCGCGTCCACGACGTCGCGGCGACCCGCGACGCGGTCGTGATGCTGGACGCGATCGACCGCTCTCGCCGCCCGGCCGCCGCCCCTGGTACAATCCCGACGCCGCCCTGACACGCACCCGGAACCGCCTTGAACGCCGCCCTCGCCGCTGAACCCGTCGTCGATCTCGAAGGCCTGTGCCGCGGCCTGGCCGACCGGGCGCGTGCCGCAGCCGCCGCCCTCACGTCCGTGCGTACCGACGCCAAGAACCGCTGGCTCCTCGCCGCCGCCGCCGCCCTCGAAAGTCGTTCCGCCGAGATCGTCGCCGCCAATTCCACAGACGTGGCCGCCGCGCCCGGCTACGGCCTGAACGCCGCCGCAATCGACCGCCTCACGCTGACGCCGGCCCGCCTCAAGGCCGCGGCCGACGGGTTGCGGCAAGTGGCCGCACTACCCGACCCCGTGGGCGAGTTGCGGGAGGGCGGGCGCCGGCCGAACGGGCTGGAGGTGAGCAAGGTCGGCGTGCCGCTCGGCGTCGTGTTCTTCATCTACGAGAGCCGCCCGAACGTGACCGTTGACGCGGCCGGGCTGTGCGTCAAGAGCGGCAACGCGGTCATCCTCCGCGGCGGCAAGGAAGCGATCCACTCGAACACCGCCCTCCACCGCGTTCTGGCCGCCGAGCTAGCCGCGTGCGGGCTACCGGCCGACGCCGTGCAACTCGTGCCGACGACCGACCGCGAGGCCGTCGGGCACCTGCTGCGGCTCGGCGACCGCATCGACCTGGCCATCCCACGCGGCGGCGAGAGCCTGATCCGACGCGTCGCCCGCGAGGCGACGATGCCGGTCCTCAAGCACTACGACGGCAACTGCCACGTGTACCTCGACCGCCACGCCGACGCGGACATGGCCGTGGAGATCGTAGTGAACTCGAAGTGCCAGCGGCCCGGCGTGTGTAATGCCGCCGAGAGCCTGCTCGTTCACGCCGCCGTCGCCGACACGCTCCTGCCGCGCGTCGCGGCCGCCCTTCAGGCGAAGGGCGTGGAACTGCGCGGCTGCGACGAGACGCGGCAGCGCGTGCCGACCGCGAAGCCGGCGACCGACGCCGACCACCGGGCCGAGTTCCTCGACCTGGTGATGTCGGTGAAGGTGGTGCCGGACCTGGACACGGCGGTGCGGCACATCAACGAGTACGGGTCGAAGCACACCGACGCGATCGTCACGGCCGACCTCGCGGCGGCGCGGCGGTTCACGGAGCGGGTCGATTCCGCGGCGGTCGTGGTGAACGCGAGCACGCGGTTCAACGACGGCTTCGAGTTGGGGCTGGGGGCCGAGATCGGCATCAGCACCGACAAGTTCCACGCCCGCGGCCCGTGCGGGCTGCGGGAACTGACGACGTACAAGTACGTCGTCGTGGGCGAGGGACAGGTCCGGACTTAACAGCCCGACGCGGGAGAAGGGAGGGTGCGATGGTACGCGACGACATACGTCGGCCCGCGCGCCCCTCCCGTAGCTCAGCGGCAGAGCGTCGGCCTTATAAGCCGGTGGTCGCGGGTTCGAGCCCCGCCGGGAGGACAGCCGGGGGCAGGTAACGGAGTCGGGGTCATGCTCGCCGGGGTTTTCGCGCTGGTCGTCGTGGCGGGGCTGTTCTGGCTGGCGTACCGCCGGCCGCGGCCGCGGCGGTGGCTCATTCCGCGCCGCCAACCCGTCGGTGTACGTACCGCCGCCGGACGCGGCAGTACGCCCCTCCCGACGTCCGACACCGCGGCACTCGTCGCCGAGTTGAACCAACCCATCGGGCATGACGCGGACGAACAGGCCGGCCGTCGGGCCGAGGTCGCCGCCGCGCTCCGGCGGGTCGGTCGGTCGGACGCACTCCCGGCGGTAATCCGCTGCGCCGATGCCGCCGCCGGCCTACCCCGCGGGTTGCTCCTCGCCGCCGAGGCGGTCGGGTTCCCGAACTTCGCCGTCCTCCTCACCAGCCCCGCCCGCTCCGACCGGCAGGCGGCGTTCCGCACACTCTCCCGCACGGCCCGCGGCGGGCGCGACGGCGCCCTCGACGTCGTCTCGCTCGTTCGCGCAGGGCTGCTCGATCACCTCGCCGCGCTCGCGCCGGGCGACGCCGACCCGTGGCTCGCAGCCGCGCTGGTCGAGGCCGAACGAGTCGCACGCCGGGCCGACGTATGGGTCAAGCACCTCCCCGCCTCCGAGCGCGAGATCGCCGGCCGCGCGGTCAGCCGCTTGGCGCACTCCCGCGACCGCCGACAGCGCGGGTTGCGAGACATCCCCGGTCGGCTGATCGCTCGCTTCCACTCCGCACCCGCCGACGAGCAGGCGGCAGCGCTTCGCTTGCTCGACGACCTGCGGGCCGACGTGTCCGACTTGCTCCCGTCGCTCCCCGACAGGCGATTGTCGTGGTGGGCGGACGCGGTCCGGTGCCTCCGCTGGGCACGCGCCCGCGACTACGGTCCGGCCCTGGCGGAACAGGCCGAACGGCTCCTCTCCGCCCCGCGCCCCGGTGCGGCGACTGGTGCCATCCTCACCGGCATGCGCGGGTCGCGGACCCCGGCGGTCGAACGCGTCCTGCTCGCCGGCGCGTCGCATTCCCACGCGGCCGCGCGGCGGGCGGCCGTCGCGTCCCTGGGTTGGACCGAACCGTTCGACCGTTCCGCCGTGGTCGCCGCGCTGAAGGCCGCGCGGGACGACGCGGACGGCGCCGTCCGCCGCGCGGCGGTCGCTGCGCTGGCGCGGTTCGGCGAGTTGGCGGCGCTCCGGGAGTACGCGCAGGGTCTTCTTGCCGAGGAACCGGCCGTTCGGCAGGCGACCGCGCTGTCGGCCGCGGACGAGGGCGTTAGCTGGCTCTGGCCCGACCTCGACCTCGTCGCCGACCACGCCGACCCCGACACGGCCGTCGCCGCGGCCGAAGCGCTGGAGCGGATGCGCGAGGCCGCGCTCGGGCTCGTCGACTGACTACCCCGCCCCCTTGACCACGTCCACGAACGCCCGCAGCGACGGCGGCCGGTAGCGCTGCTTGTGCCACACCGCGCAGAGCGACCGGGTCGGCGTCGGCTTCGCCATCGGCCGGTAGACGCGGCCCGGGTGCGCGTCGCCGACCGCGGCCATCTCGGGGACGACCGACACACCCTGCCCCGCCGCGACCATCCCGAGCAGCGTGGCGATCTGCTCGCCGCGGCACACCACCTTCGGCTCCGCGCCGCCGCGGCGGCACAGGCTCAGCACCTGGTCGCCGAAGCAGTGCACGTCGCGGCTCGGTGAACAGCTTCTCGACGTGCAAGTGATCGTCGCGGACGGGGAGTGCCATTACGCCGACGTCCAACTCACCGGCGTTGAGGGCGGCGAGGAGGTGTTCCGTCCGCTCCTCGTACATCTGCATCTGAACCGCGGGATGGGCCTTCGTGAACCGCGACACGACGGCCGGGAGGAGGAACGGGGCGATCGTCGGGATCGCGCCGGCCCGCAGCCGGCCGCCTTCGCCCGAGTCGCGGACGGCGCGCTCGGCCTCGTCCACGGCGGCGAGGATGCCCTGCGCGCGGCCCAGGAGTTCGCGGCCGGCGTCGGTGAGGACGACCTTGCGGCCGAGCCGGTCGAACAGGCGGCGGCCGACGCCGTGTTGCTTCCCTTCGAGACGGATCACCTGTTCACTCAACGTCGGCTGCGTGACGCCCTCGCGCTCCGCGGCTCGGGTGAAGCTGCCGGTCTCGGCAACGGCCACGAAGTAACGCAGCTGGTGGAGTTCCATCACGAGTACCGATCGGTTTTCGGCGGTGGATCGTTTCTCCCATTGTAGGCGGGTTGATAGAACAGCGCCATGAGCAACCCGTACCGCGACCTGCCAGCGGTCGCCCGCGTGCTGGAAGCGCCCGCCGCGGTCGCGGCCCGGGAGCGGCATTCGGCCGCCGAGTTGACCGCAGGGGTGCGCGCGCGGCTCGACGCCGTTCGCGCCGTGCTCGCGGCCGGCGGGGAGGCAGGGGATCTGTCCGCGGAGGCGGTCGCGGCAGGGACCGTGGCGCGACTCGACGCCGCCGCGCTGTCGCGTCTGCGGTCGGTAATCAATGCGACCGGCGTGGTACTACACACCAACCTGGGGCGCGCCCCCCTCGCGGAGGCGGCGGCCCGGGCCGCGTTCGACGCCGGCCGAGGCTACCTCAACCTCGAACTCGACCTCGCAACGGGAAAGCGCGGCTCGCGGCAGGACGCGGTCCGGGACTGCATTCGAGCCGTCACCGGGGCCGAGGCGGCGACGGCGGTGAACAACTGCGCCGCCGCGACCGTGATCGTACTCCGGGCGGTCGCCGCGGGTCGGGAGGTGATCGTCTCGCGCGGCCAGTTGATCGAGATTGGCGGCGGCTTCCGGATCCCCGACATCATGGCGGTGAGCGGGGCGTCACTCCGCGAAGTCGGCACGACGAACATCACCCGGCTCGCAGACTACGAGGGGGCGGTAGGGCCGAACACGGCGGCGGTGATGCGCGTCCACACCAGCAACTACCGCGTCCGCGGGTTCACGAAGGCGGTCGCCCTGCCCGACCTCGTCGCGCTCGGCCGCAAGCACGGGATTCCGGTGATCGACGACGCCGGCAGCGGGCAGGCGTTCGACCTGGCGCCGTTCGGTCTTCCCGGTGAGCCGATCGTCTCGGCCGGCATCGCGGCGGGGGCCGACCTCGTCCTGTTCAGCGGCGACAAGCTCCTCGGCGGTCCGCAGGCGGGCATCATCGCGGGCCGGGCCGATCTGATTCGACGGATCGAGGCCGACCCGCTGATGAGGGCGTTTCGGCTCGACAAGATGACGCTCGCGGCGCTCGAAGCCACGCTACGGCTCTACCGCGATCCCGGCCGCGCTCGCCGCGAGATTCCTGTGCTGCGAATGCTCACCACACCTCTATCGGAACTACGGGGCCGGGCCGAAGCGTTCGCCGCCCGGTTGGCGGCCGCCGGCATCAGAGCCGAGGTGCGTGAGGACGTGGCCTACGTCGGGGGCGGCTCCCTGCCGGACGTGGCTGTGCCGACGGCCGTGGTTGCGGTTGCCGGGGCGAACGAATCCGCACTGGCGGCGCAATTGCGCGGCGGGTCGCCCGCGGTGGTCGGGCGCGTTCAGAACGGGCGGTTGCTGCTCGACCTGCGCACCGTGTTCGAGCGTCAAGAAGACGAACTACTAGCCGCGGTCAGGGTCGCGGTCACCTTCGCCGAGTAAGCGAGAAACGCCCCATCACTCAGCACCGGTTGCGCGCCGTCGGTCGGAACGTCGTCTGCAAGTTCAACCCACGTCTTGCAGCCGGCGTACTCGGGCCGGTCGGTAACCTCCACAGGCGCGCGTATCGCCGACACGCGAACCGTCAGCACGAAGAGGCCCGGCGTGCGGTAGTGGAAGCGCTGGCGGACGGTGTCGGCGGTCCAGCCGTGCAGGTCGTCGAGGGCTATGAGACGGTCGAGGTCCACGACCTTCCTCACGTCCGTCACGTCGGCGAAGTGGGTGAAACGGAGCGTGCCGGCGGGCGCCCGGTCGGCCTCGGCCGCGTCGAGGAGCGGTTGTAGTTCGGGTTTGATGCCGGTGCGGTGTTGTTCGTGGAAGTGCGTCGGCAGCAGAAGGAACCGCTCGTGCTCGGGTCGGAATTCGCCGCCCGCTTCGGAAATGCCGCCTTTGCGGAGGATGACACTCTGCCGGCCGCCCGCGAGCGCCCGACAGATGACCGCCCACTCCTTGAACGCCACCGTCGCCATCGCGCCGCCTCCGCCCCCGGCCGGTTGACCACCCGACATATTTTACCGGGCCGGGCGCCGGAATGCCCCACTCCCGCCAACCGGGCTGAAGCGGCCGGGGCCGGCGGGTCGAAAAGGAGAGACGAGCCACGGGTTCGGTCGCACCCTTCCGGGCCCGCGACGGGATACGCGACCGCCCCGGGCGGGTTCAGGGAGGTACAGATGGTCACCCGGCTCCGCCTCTACAAGCCGCCGAGCGAGGACGTGCAGGAGCGCCCCGACCCGGAGGTCCGCGTCCGGCTCGCCGACCTGCTCCCCGTCGCGGCGATGGCCCAGCGGATGAACTACGTCTGGATCAACGACTTCCTCGACGACGAGGTGATGGTCAGCCAGGACCTCTACGAGGTGATGCAGGCCTTCCGCCCGAGTAAGCCGTCGAGCGCCTGACGGCTACTCCTCGTCGTCCTTCTTCAGGATGTCCGGCTTGCCGAACTGGCTGAGGTCGATGCTCCCGCGGAGCTCGCCCTCGGCCAGCCGGAGCCGCTGCTCCAGCTCCTTCAGCTTCCCGGTAATCACGTCCAGCTTGGTCTTCAGGTCGTCGCGCTGGTTCGGCTTCGGCACCTCGGGGTAGCCGAGTTGTCGCTGGAGAGCGGAGAACAGGTACACCGGCTCCCGGCCGCGGCTCGCCTTGCCGATCTTCCCCTCCTTCGCGCCGAACACCGGCGGCACCGGCGGCGTGTAATCCGGTTCCGACCGGCGGACGTCGGCCACGTACTGCTCCGACCGCAGGTAAACCAGTTGCCCCAGGTCGAGGACGCCCATCTGGCGGCGGACGAACGTAATGAACTCCTTCCACACGGCGTCGTAATGCGGGTCGAGGCTCATGGCGTCGAGGGCAGGGTTGTACCCGAGTCGGTTGCGGGCGACGGTCTCGAACTGGTAGACGAACAGACCCGCCGGCGTCACACCGGCAGCCTTGTACGCGGCCTCGCGTTCCAACACGAGGAACGCCGTCCGCATCTCGAACTTCTGCCCGGCCGTTTCTGCCTGCGTCACGAGGAACGCCTGGAAGGGCGTGAAGTAGTGCGGCAGCTTGGCGAACCCGTTGCCGACGAGCCCGCTGTGCTTCAGTTCAGTCACGAGGAACTGCACGGCGAACGGCAGCCGCGTGGTGGTCAGCAACTCGTCGTAGCCGGCGAGCAGAATGTCCTGCACCGGCAGGTTCTCGCCCAGCCGCTCACGGACGGTGCGGAACAGGTACGCCTGTTCGACGTACTCCTCGCGGTCGAGCACGGATGTGGTCATCCCGTCAGAATACGGCCGTTCCGCGTGAGCTGGAAAGGCGGGTCGTGCGGCCCGGGCGCGGCGTAGCGGTCGGCCGGGTTTCGGGCGTGGCGCGGGATGCGCGGCGGGGAAAGGCCGGGAGGGTGCGCGGTTCGGGCCGGATTGCCTGTTGCCCGGGTGGCCCGTGGTGAAAACTGGTGGCAGCGTCCGGAGTCGGTCGGGGACCGGCGGCACGGGCGGGCTTACCAGACGAGCGTCGCGAGGGAATTCACCATGAGGACGTGGGTCGTGGCAGGGCTGCTGGCCGCGGGCGGCCTGGTCGGCACCGGGGGGGACGCCGACGCCGGGCACGTCGGCGCGTGCCGGTTCCCGCGGGCGTGCGTCAGCCCCGACCAGTGCGTCCCCGACGCCTGCGCCCCGGCCGTCCAGTACCAGACGGTCGTTGAGCAGTGTCAGAAGGTGTGCTACCGCCCGGTGTACAAGACGTGCTACCAGCCGGAGCAGTACACCACGTACCGCACCGTGCAGGAGACGACCTGCCACGCGGAGAAGTACACCGTCAGCCGGCCCGTCGTCGAGTACTTCGACACGGTCCGCAACTACACCGTCCAGAAGCCGGTGTACGAGACGCACCTCCAGGAGCAGCGCCACACGGTCATGCGGCCGGTGACGCGGACGTTTCAGGTGGCGGTCCCGTACGTCACCATGAAGCCGGTCTTCGAGCAGCACTGCCGCGAGGTGGCGCACACCGTCATGCGGCCGCAGGTGAGCGAGTACCAGGTCGCCATCCCGTACACCACGCGGCGGCCGGTGTACGAGCAGCACGTCCGCACGCACAGCTACACCGTCCACCGCCCGGTCGTGGAGAACTACCAGGTCGCGGTGCCGTACACGGTGAACCGGCCGGTGTACGAGCAGCACGTCCGCGAGGTGCCGTACACGACGTACCGCACCGAGCGCGAGTGCTACCAGGTGGCGATCCCGTACACGACGTACCGGCCCGAGTACCAGCAGCACGTCCGGGAACACCGGTACGTGACGCACCGCACGGTGACCGAGCCGTACCAGGTGTGCGTGCCGTACACGACGTGCCGGCCCGTTTACGAGACGCAGACGTACTGCGTCCCGGTGACGACGTACAAGACGGAGGTGTCGTACCGCACCGAGCAGCGCGTCAGCTACGTCCAGGAGCCGGTCGTCACGGAGCGCGTCGAGAAGGTCTGCACCGGCCGCTACGAGACGGTGACCGAGCACGTCCCCGGCCCGGTGATTACCCGCTGCGTGCGGATGCCCGGGACGTGCGTGTTCGACCCGTGTACCTGCACCAGCCACTACTGCCCGGGTCCGGTGGTACAGCAGCAGGTGCAGTGCCCCGGCCGGACGGTGTGCCGGAAGGTGTGGGTGCCGCACGAGGAGTGCCGCGTCGTCCGCGAGTGCCGCACGGTGTGCAAGCCGGTCTGCACGACGGTCCAGGTGCCGGTGTGCCGCCAGGTGCCCTGCACCGAGTACCGCACCTGCTCGCGGACGGTGTGCCGGATGGTCCACGAACAGCAGGTCCGCTACGAGACGCGGACGCGCTGCTACACCGTGCCGGAAGAGAAGGTGTGTCACATCCCGTACACGACGTGCCGGATGGTCCCCGAACAGCACGTCCGCTACGAGACGCGGGTGCGCTGCTACACGGTTCCCGAGTGCCGCGTCCACCGGCAGTGCTACACGACCTGCCGCATGGTCCCCGAGACCCACGTGCGGATGGTGACGCAGCAGCGCTGCTACAGCGTCCCCGAGGTGCGGACGTGCCAGGTGCCGTACACGACGTGCCGCTGGGAGTGCGAGCAGCACGTCCGCTACGAGACGCGGCGGCACTGCACGATGGTTCCCGAAACGGTCGTCCGCCAGGTGCCGTACACGACCTGCCGCATGGTGCCCGAGCACCACACCCGGTACGAGACGCGGTGCGTCGTCGACCAAGTTCCGCAGGAAATCGTGCGGCACATCCCGGTGACGACGTGCCGGGTGGAGTGCGAGCAGCGGCAGCAGGTGATCCGGCAGTGCCGGGTGAACCACGTCTGCGAGGAGCGCGTGCGCTACGTGCCGCACACGACCTGCAAGGTGATCCCCGAGACGCACTGCCGCATGGTCCCGGTCACGACGTGCAGCATGGAGCCGTACACGGTGACGTACTGCGTCACCCGGTGCGTCCCGGTGTGCGCCCCGGCCTGCCCGTGATCGATGTGGGGCCGGCCAGCTTCCGGCCGGCCGTGCTTGACAGGGCCGGCTGAATGCCGGCCCCACCATGAGCCCGGGAACCACGGTTCCCGGGCTTTCGCGTTGGTGGTGTTGCGATTCCCCGGCGGTCCGCGGTTCTTATAACGACGGCTGACGATCAGCCGGGAAGGACCGGGAGCGATGACCACCACCCTGCGCGTGGGCGCGGTCAACTACCTGAACACCAAGCCGCTCGTCGAGCGCCTGACCGAGTTCGCCCCGCGCGTCGAGCTGTCGTTCGCCCTGCCGAGCCGCCTCGCCGACCAACTCGCCCGCGGCGACATCGACGTCGGCCTCGTCCCCGTCGTCGAATACTTCCGCGGCCACGACTACACGTTCGTCCCCGGCATTGCCATCGGGTCCCGCGGCCCGGTGCTCAGCGTCACGCTGTTCAGCCGCGTGCCGTGGGGAGAGGTTTGCAGCGTCTCGCTGGACGAAGGTTCTCGCACCAGCGCCGCGCTGACGCAAATCCTGCTGCGGAAGCGGTACGGCGTGCGCCCGCGGGTCGAACCGCTGCCGATCGACGCCGCCGCCGAGAACCTCGACACGGACTCCGTCCTGCTGATCGGCGACCGGGCGATGCGGGCCTGCTTGCCGGGCTACCGCTACGCCTACGACCTCGGGCAGGAGTGGGCCGACTGGACCGGTCTGCCGTTCGTCTACGCCCTGTGGGCCGTCCGCCCCGGCGTCGAACTCGGCGACGCGGAAGCCGCCTTCCACGCCGCCAAGGACGCTGGGATGGCCGCGGCGGGGGCCATCGCCCAGCGCGAGGCGTCGGGCCTCGGACTCGACCCGGGCTTCTGCCGCCGCTATCTCGAAACAGTCATCCGCTACGACCTCGGCCCGCGGGAACTCGCCGGGATGGCGAAGTTCCACGACCTCGCGGCCGAACTCGGTCTCGCGCCGAAGGGGGCAACCGGTGGCCGACAGCATCGACCGCATCTTGTCGAAAGCCGTTGACGGCGGCCGACTCACGCCCGACGAGGGCGTCGAGGTGTTCCGCAGCCGCGACCTGCTGAAGCTCGGCCGGGCCGCGCACGCCGTGTGCTCGCGGCTGCACCCGGAGCCGTACCGCACCTACAACATCGACCGGAACGTCAACTACACGAACGTCTGCGCCGCGGTCTGCGACTTCTGCGCGTTCTACCGCAAGACGGGCGACACCGACGCCTACGTGCTGCCGCGCGAGCAGCTGTACCAGAAGATCGAGGAGACGATCGCCCTCGGTGGGGACCAGATTCTGATGCAGGGCGGGATGCACCCGTCGCTGAAGCTGGACTGGTACGAGGAGCTCCTGAGCGACCTCCGTTCCCGCTACCCGGCGGTGAACCTGCACGCCTTTAGCCCGCCGGAACTCTGGCACTTCCACAAGCTGAACAAGCTGCCGCTCCGCGACGTACTGACGCGACTGAAGGCCGCCGGGCTCGGCAGCATCCCCGGCGGCGGCGGCGAGATCCTCGTGAACCGCGTCCGCAAGGCGATCACCAAGAACAAGGCGCTAACCGACGAGTGGCTCGAAGTCATGCGCGTGTGGCACGAGCTGGGCGGCCGGTCGAGCTGCACGATGATGTTCGGCCACGTTGAAACCGAGGCCGAGCGCGTCGAGCACCTGGACCGGCTGCGTCAACTCCAGGACGAGACGGGGGGGTTCACGGCGTTCATCTGCTGGACAATGCAGCCGGGCCACAAGATGACGGAGCAGCCCGAGGCCGGTGCGTTCGAGTACCTGCGGACGCAGGCGATCGCCCGCTTGTACCTCGACAACGTCCCGAACATCCAGTCGTCCTGGGTCACGCAGGGGGCGAAGATCGGCCAGGTCGCCCTGTTCTACGGGGCGAACGACATGGGCTCCCTGATGATCGAGGAGAACGTGGTCGCGTCGGCCGGCACGGTCCACTACCTGACACTGGAGGAGATCAAGCGCTGCATCCGCGAGGCGGGCTGGGAGCCGCGGCAGCGCGACGTGTACTACCGCCTCGTTGACCCGAAGCCGGCGCCGCGGCCGCGGCCCGATCGGGCGTTGCCGGTACTCGCCTGACCCGGCAGAATGACGGCATGTCCGACGACGCCGAGATGCGGCAGGAACTCCAGCGGGTTGCGGCGTACCGGGAGCTGTGCGCCACCGTCCGCCGGGGCGGCCGACACAACGCCGTGTTCGCCGCCCTCATGCTGCTCCTCGCCGTCAACCTGATTCAGGGCGGCGTCGTCCTCACCGGCTACATCTTCGGCGGCCTCGCCCTCGCGGAACTCCTCATCGGCCTGTGGAAGTGGCTGGCCCCGTCCGCCGAGGGCGTGCTGCTCGACGGCGTCGTCCTGCTCGCGTTCGGCGGCTGGAACCTCGCCCGCACCGCGCTGCAAGTTCAGGCGGGAGGCGGCGCTCAGGGGCAGGGCTTCAGCATCATGATCGGCCTGTTCCTCGTCTGGGGCGCGGTCGGCCGGTTCCGCTCCTACGGGCAACTCCGCCGGCTGTTCGCCGACCGCCCGACCCGCGACCAACTCGCCTGGTTCGACGACCTCGCCGCCGAGATTCGTCGCTCCGATCCCGAGAGCGACCCGACCGCGCTCGACCTGCCGGCGCGGCCGCACTGGAAGGCGAAGCTCCTGGGCAGTACCGCGTTCCTGGTCGCTGCGAAGGGCTCGTCGGCGGTCCTGGCCGGGCCGTGGGACATCGACCTCGTGCCGAAGGGGAAGCCCGGCCGCTACGGCGAGCGCGTCGTGCTGCTGCTGTACGGGCAGATCACGGCCCCGTTCGAGATCGACGCCGCCAGTCTCGACAACTTCCGCGCCTGGGCCGCGACCGCCCGCGGCGAACCCACCGGACCCCGATGATCGAAGTCCGCGACCTGAGCAAGTGGTTCCGCGGCCCGGACGGCGGCCGCGTCACGGCCGTGGACGCCCTCCGCTTCACCGTCCGCCCCGGCGAGGTGTTCGGCCTCCTCGGCCCCAACGGCGCCGGGAAAACGACCACCCTCCGCATGCTGTGTACGGTGCTGCAACCCACGTCCGGCACCGCCACCGTCGCGGGCTACGACGTCGTGACCGAGCCGTCGGCCGTGCGGCACCACGTCGGCTTCCTGAGCGCCAACACCGGCGTCTACGACCGCATGACGGCGTGGGAGATGGTCGAGTACTACGGCCGACTCCACGAGGTGCCGGCGGACGTGCTGCGGCCGCGGATCGACGAGCTGTTCCAGACGCTCCAAATCACGGCGTACCGCGACGTGCCGGGGGCGAAAATGAGCACCGGGACGCGGCAGAAGGTGTCGATCGCCCGCGCCCTGGTGAACGACCCGCCGGTGCTGATCTTCGACGAGCCCACGGCGGGGCTCGACGTGCTGGTGCAGCGGGCCGTGCTCGACAGCATCAAGGCACTCCGCGGCCGCGGCAAGACCATCCTGTTCTCGACGCACATCATGCGCGAGGTGGAGAAGTTGTGCGACCGGGTCGCCATCCTGTCGCGCGGCCGGCTCGTCGTCTGCGGGACGCTCGACGACCTGCGCACGATGCACGACCAGCCCGACCTCGAAGAGTTGTTCTTTCAGTTGGTCAGCTGAAGCGACCGCCTCACTGCGGCGCCCAAATCTCCAGTTCGTGTTCCAGGTACCAAGGCGTGATGTCGCCGGGGACGTGGACGACGTAGCGCCCGCGGCCGTTCCCCGACCGGAACACCGTCGGCCGGTCGTACGGGAACAGGGCGCGGAACTCGGGCGGCACGGCCGGCGGCAGGTGGTCGTGCGGACCCGGGCCGGGTTCGTCGTACTCACGCTCGTGGGCCGGGCCGGCGTGCAGCGACAGCCGACGCAGGTCGGACACGATGAACCGGAGCCGCGGGCGCGGCCGGACGAGTAACTCCTTCACCTCGTCCTGCACCCAGGTGAACTGTGCGTCGCCCATCGCGGGGGCGGTGCTGAAGTGCATGAACCGGGACGCCGGCTTGATGTCCAGCATCAGGTACAGGACGTGCGGCGAGTCGTTGTACGCCAGGAGTTCGCCGTCGCCGACGTCGTGTTCGCGCAGGAACGCGGCCACCTCCTCCAGGCCGGCGGAGTCGGTGCCCGAGAAGTAGTCGGACTGAAAGGCAACGCCGTTGCGGACCTCGCCGGTGACGCCCGGGGCGACGCACGCCGCCCACCACCGCAGCCGGTTCGGGGAGCGGTCGGGGTACGTCCACACCAGGTGGCGGAAGTACTTCCCCTCGTGCCGCCACGGCGCCAACTCGGCGTCGGGCCGGAACGCCAGCCACCCGATCACCGCCGCCTGCGCGAGCAGGGCGAGTACCGCGACCGCCCAGCGGTTCGCGGCGAACACGGCGATCATGAGCAGCGTCTCGGGGACGTGGACGTAGTGGAACTGCCGCTGCAGGAACAGCCCGGAGGCGACCCACGCGAGGTATAGCGCCGCAAGCACGGCACGGTACGTTCGCCCGTCGGCGTCGGGGGCGGGCGAGTAGAGCCACGACGAAAACGTTCGGCCGACCGGGCCGTCACCGTCGGTCTGGCGGGGGGAGCGCCACGGGCGCGCGTCGATGAGGTTCACTACCGCAACAGGCACGGCGAGGACGATGAGGAGGCTCCACGGCGGGAAGTAGCCAAGTTGGCAGTCAAGGCGCGAGCCGAACTCGTCGAACGTTCGCATCTGATAGGTCGTGTTCCAGCGGGTGAACACGTCGAGGAAGTGTGGCCACGTCCCGCTGCCGACCAGCCACGCCAGGCCGAGCGCGCCCGCCGTTACGCCGCCGAGCAACACGCCGAACAGGTCGGCTGAAATCCATCGTCCTCGACGGTCGTTGGGTTCGCCGGTCCCCCAGCGGGTCAGCAGCACGGCCCACGCCGCGACCGCCACCGGCAGCACGTGCGGCTTGATCCACACGCCCACGCCCCAGATCAGTCCTTCGAGAATGGCCGTGCGGAACACCCAACCCGGCGGGCGATCCTGCTCGCGGGCAAACCGCTGTCGGCGGAGTCGGTACGCGGTGGCGAGCAGAGCCGGCAGCATCATCCAGGTGTCGCGCTGGGCGTGGTTGAACTCCGAGATGAACAGGTAGAACCCGGCCATCCCCGCCGCCCCCCACGCGACGCCGGCGCACGTCGCCCCGCCCCGCCTGGCGAATCGCAGCAGCAGCCACGCGATCGACCCCACGACGACGAGATCGACGGCGCGCACGGCCTCGATACTCGGGCCGAACAGCGGGCGGATGAGGCAGAGCAGCCAGGTGAAGCCGGGCGGGTTGGTGTCGAACACGTCGCGGTAGTGGACGCCGCCCGAGAGGATGTTGCGGGCGGCCACGTCGTACAGCGTCACGTCCAC
>JBGAQM010000571.1:0-2058 GCA_044220735.1 Urbifossiella sp.
GGCCGAAGCCGCCGCCGTTCGCCCCGCCGAGCCGACGATGCCGGCCGCCGCGGTACCGGCTCCGAACTCGGCGCGTGACAGCCGGCTGTCGCGCGTGGTACGCTGACGGCGCCCCACCCCGAGCGCCCCATGCAACTCGGGTTCGTGTCCGCCATCCTCCACGACCTGCCGCTGGAGGAAGTACTGGCGTTCGCCGCCGACGAGCGCTTTCCGTCGTCGAACTCATGTGCTGGCCGCCCGGCAAGGCCGACCGCCGCTACGCCGGCGTCACCCACCTCGACGTGTCCGACTTCACCCGCGACCGCGCCGCCGAGGTCCGCGAACTACTGCGCATCCACGGCGTCCGGGTGTCCGGCCTCGGCTACTACCCGAACCCGCTTGACCCCGACCCCGAGCACCGCGCCCGCGTCGCCGACCACATCCGCAAGCTCGTCCGCGCCGCGCCGATGATCGGCGTGAACGTCGTGAACACGTTCATCGGCCGCGACCCCGCCAAGCCCATGAGCAAGAGCCTGGCGGAGGTCGCCGACGTGTGGGCGCCGCTGGTGCGCGAGGCCGCCGCGGCCGGCGTGCGCGTCGGCATCGAGCACTGCCCGATGCTGTTCACCGAGGACGAGTGGCCCGGCGGCAAGAACCTCGCTACCACGCCCGCCGTCTGGCGCGACCTGTTCGGCACCTTCGACGCCATCTCGCCCGGCACGGTCGGCCTGAACTTCGACCCGTCGCACCTCGTGTGGCAGTTCGTGGACTGCGGCCGGGCCGTGCGCGAGTTCGGCGCGCGGCTCGTCCACGTCCACGCCAAGGACGAGCATCGACCGCGACCGGCTGTACGAGGTGGGGGCGCTCGGCCTCGGCTGGCACGTCCCGAAGCTGCCGGGACTCGGCGACGTGAACTGGGGCGAGTTCTTCGGCGCCCTCACCGACGCCGGGTACAGCGGCCCGGTGTGCGTCGAGGTCGAGGACCGAGCCTACGAGGGCTCGCTCGCCGACCGCCAGCGGGCGCTGCGGCAGAGCCGGAACTTCCTCAGCCGCTACTTCGGGTGATTGTCGTTGGGCCGTTTCCAACCGGCCAGCCCAGGGCACGGCCCCGGTCGGCCGCCGCCCGGGGGTTGGTGTTCATTGCAGGCTGAAGGCCTGCAGCGGCTCGCCGGCCTTCGGCGCGGGGTGCTTCAGCTTCCCAGGGCCCTGAAGTCGCTGTCAGGGCTGTTCCGGTGCCGCGGCAGTTCGCCGCGCCCAGGTCCACCTCCACCCGCGACCGCCACCGTGCCCCACTCCCGGCCCTGCGCCAGCGGCCGGCCGTCGTGGTCGTACACCGCCGAAATCATCCAGTTCCGCGACACGTCCTCGTACGTGCTGCTGACGACGTACACGTGGTTCTCGCACGCCCGCGCCGCGGCCAGGTCCGGGTTGCAGCCCCACACCGGCCACGCGATCACCTCCGCCCCGCGGTTCGACAGCTCCCGCGCCACCTCGGGGAAGAAGCCGTCGTAACACACCATCAGCCCCACCTTGCCGAACCGCGTGTCGAACACCGGGTAGTCGTTCCCCGGGGCGATGCCCGCCTCGACCTCGCCGCGCGGCAGGCACACCTTGCGGTACTTGCCGACCACCTCGCCGTCCGGGCCGATCAGCACGCACACGTTGTAGACGAGGTGCCGGTCGCGCTCGACCAGCCCCACGGCGATGTACAGGCCGTGCGCCTTCGCCATCTCGCCGAACCGCTTCGTGGACGGCCCGGGAATCGGCTCCGCCAGGTCGGCGAACGACTTTCCGACGCCGACGTAGGTGATCGTCTCGCCGAGCACGACGAGGTCGGCCTTCTTCTTCGCCGCGTCCGCGACCAGCGGGGCGTACTCCTCGCAGTTCTGACGCGCGGATTTACCGGTCGGCTTGTAATGCACGGTGGCCAGCCGCACCGTCCGCGGCGCGGGGGCAGGCACCTCGGCGAACGACGCCTCGGCCCACTCGACCTTCCCGCCCGGCGCCCACTGGAGGCCGAGCTCCACGACGGCGCGGGCGGCCTTCGTCGGCGCCTGATACGTGTCGGACACTTCAGTC
>JBGAQM010000116.1:0-16030 GCA_044220735.1 Urbifossiella sp.
GGGAGCGGCGGCTGCGGCTGGCCGACGACGGCGGCGACGAGTCCGAGGATGGCGGCGACGGCCGCGGCGGCGCGCATGGCCTGCACTCCGGGTTCCGCGGGGCGTCGGCCGGGCCGGCCGGACCCGCGGGAACGGAATGTAGCCTACCAGCCGGAACAACCGGCCTCAAGTGTCGGACCGACCGACGTGACACGGATTCTTTCGGGAATCGTTAAAGTGGTCCCGGGCGTCCGCGGGCGCCGGTTGTGCGGGCGGGGGCGCCGGGTCAGTCGCGGGCCGGGAACAGGTGCCCCCAGCCGAGCAGGTGGGCGTTCGGCGGGAGCGGGTCGGCCGGCCGCAGCACGCCGGCCATCACCAGCGTGCCGGCGTGGAAGAAGCAGGCGTCGGCGTCGGACGTGCTGCCGGGGTAGTGGCCGAACCCGCCGTCGGGGTTGCGGCACGTCAGCGCCCACGCCGCCGCCTTTGCCAGCGCCGTGCGGGCCGCGGGGCGATTGCCACCAAGTTGCCGCACGACGAACACGGCGTCGAACGTGGCGTGGCGGTCGCGGGCCGGCGGGTTGAGCATCCAGCTGCCGTCCGGCTTCTGGTCGCGCAGCACCCGGGCCAGCATCGCCTCGCCGCGCGGCACCTCCTCGCCGATCAGCCGGTAGTAGTGGGCGGCGTGGAACGTCGCGGCGACGTGGTCGTGCAGGTAGCCGTCGGCGTCCTGCACCATGATCGCCTTGATCTTCTTGTCGGCTTCCGGCGGAATGGGCCGGCCGCTGGCGAGGTACGCGAGCGGGAAGAAGCTCGTCATGTACGCCGGCAGGTCCTTGTAGTCGGCCTTCAGGACGGAGTCGAAGACGGGGAGCGGGTCGCGGCGCGGCTTCGTGTCCAGCGCCTTGAGGGCCATCAGCGCCATCGTCGTGTTGTAGGCGCGGCCGGCGGGCGAGTCGGGGCTGACGGTGCCGGCGACGTTGGCGAACGAGCCGTCGTCGCGCTGGCGGCTCAGGAGGAACTCGCGCGTCCTGGCCTCGTCGGGGAGCTTCCAGCCGAACGTCTTGTGGAGAACGACGGCATACGCGACGGGGGCGAGGTCGCTGAAGGCGCTGTCGGACATGCCCTCGTAGGCGGGGTCGATGCCGGGGCGGAAGCTGCCGTCGGGCTTGGCGGTCTTGGCGAAGAAGTCGCGGAGGTCGGAGAGGGCGTTGGCGGGCGCGGGCGGCTGGGCCGGGGCCGGGATCGCGGCGACGAGCGCGGCAAGGAGGACGGCGGTGCGCATGGCCCCACACCGGGCGCTTGCCCCCGCCGAACGGGTGTGCGATAATCCCACCTGCCTACCACCGGGGACTCTCCCCTTGCCCCGCCTCCTCGTCGCGTCCGCCGTGCTCGCCTTCGTCGCCGCGCAGCCGGCCGACGACACGCGCACCCTCAAGGGCCACACCGGCTGGGTCGGGGGCGTCGCCTTCTCGCCGGACGGCAAGCGCCTCGCCACCGCCAGCGCCGACAAGACCGTGAAGCTCTGGGACGCCGACACCGGCCGCGAGCTGGCGGTCCTGAAGGGGCACATGGATACGGTCACCGCCGTGGCCTGGACGCCCGACGGCAAGGCGCTCGCCACCGCCAGCTTCGACGGCACCGCGAAGCTGTGGGACGCCGCGACCGGCGAGGTGCGACACACGCTGGCCGGCCACAAGGGCGTCGTGATGACCGTGGCCGTGTCGCCCGACGGGAAGACCGTTGCCACCGGCGGCATCGACACCACCATCCGCCTCTGGGACGCCGCGACCGGGAAGGAGACCAGCCGGCTCGACCGGCAACCCGGGCACCGGTCGTGGGTGAACGCCGTGGCCTTCACCCCGGACGGGAAGCATTTTTACTCCGCCAGCTCCGACAACACCGTCCTCTACTGGTGGCTGGACGACCTGCCACACGGCGGCCGGACGACGAAGATTCGGGCCGCCGAGGTGCGGTCGCTGGCGGTGTCGCCGGACGGGAAGTGGGTCGCCGCCGGCACCCGGTACGGCGTCGTCAAGGTGCTGAACACGACCACCAACGAGGAAGCCGCGTCGCTGAAGGGCCACGCTGGCGACGTGTGGGCGGTGGCGTTCTCGCACGACAGCCGCACCCTCGCCAGCGGCGACGGCGACTGGAACCGCCCCGGCGACGTCCGCCTCTGGAACACCAGTGACTGGACCGAGCGCGCCGCCCTCCGCACCACCGGCGAGGTGCTGGCGCTGGCCTTCGACCCGACCCGCCCCCGCCTCGCCGCCGGCTGCTGGGACAAGACCGTGAAAGTGTGGACCCTCCCGCGATGACACGCCTCGCCGCCTTGCTGCTGCTCCTCACCCCCGCCGCGGCCCGCGCCGACGACGCGCCGTCTTACGACCGGCACGTCGCGGCGCTGTTCAGCCGGCTGGGTTGCAACGGCGGCGCGTGTCACGGGGCGGTGCGCGGGCAGAACGGGTTCAAGCTGTCGCTGTTCGGCGCCGACCCCGCCGGCGACCGCGAGCGGCTCTTGCGCGAGTTCGGCGGCCGCCGGCTGAACGTCGCCGACCCGGCGGCCAGCCTGCTGCTTCGCAAGGCGACCGGCGAGGCCGAGCACGGCGGCGGCGTGCGGTTGCGCCCCGGCAGCGCCGAGTACGACGTGCTACTCCGTTGGATCGCCGCCGGCGCCCCCGCGGATACGCCTTCGAGAGTAACCGCGCTGCGGGTCACGCCCGCGGAGCACGTGGCGAAGGCCGGCGACGGCTACGCGCTAAAGGTGGAAGCGACCTTCGCGTCCGGCCGCGCCGAGGACGTGACCGCGTACTGTTCCTTCGAGTCGCTGGACCGGGCCGCCGCGACCGTGGACGCCGCCGGCCGCGTGACGGCGAAGTCCGCCGGCGAGGCGGCGGTGATCGTGCGCTACCGGGCGGAACCGGCGCTGGCGCGGGTACTGATCCCACGCCCAGCAGCGAGCGTGTTCCCCGACGTGCCCGCGAACAACTTCGTGGACACGCACGTCCTCGCCCGGCTGCGGCAACTCAACCTCCCGCCCGCCGACCTCGCCGACGACGCCACGTTCCTCCGCCGCGCCCACCTCGACGTGACCGGCGAGCTGCCGACGCCCGACGAGGTGCGCGCCTTCCTCGCCGACACCGCCGCCGACAAGCGGGCGAAAAAGATCGACGATCTGTTGCGCCGCCCGGGTCATGCCGCGCTGTGGACGCTCCGCTTCTGCGACCTGCTGAAGGCCGCCGACTTCGGCGTCTACGCCGACGCCCTGACGCTGGAGGCCGACGCCCCGCGCTTCCAGGCGTGGGTGCGGGCGCGGCTGGAGGAGAACACCCCCTACGACGTGTTCGTCGAACGCATCCTGACGGCGACGAGCCGGGAAGGGCGGTCGGCCGCGGAGTACGCCACGGAGGTGCAGGGGTTGTTCGAGGGGTATCGCGCCGGCCGGCCCGACCTGGAACTGTACCGCAACCGCCGCACGCTCGACCTGTACTGGCAGCGCCGCGGCGCCGACGGCGTCGGCGGGGCGATGCAGGTGGCGCACAGCTTCCTCGGCCTGCGGCTGGAGTGCGCCCAGTGCCACCGCCACCCGCACGACGTGTGGCAGCAGGACGACTTGCTCCAGTTCGCCAACTTCTTCACGCGTGTGCGGAAGGTCGGCTTCCAGGGTGACAACGAGAAGCGCTTCCCCGACGCGGCCGCGGAGCAGACGCGCTACAACGCCGAGGGGAAGCGGCTCGAAGCGCTGGTGAAGAGCCGGAAGGAGGGCGACGGCAAGCGGCTCGACGAGTTGGCGAAGGCGGCGAAGGCCGATCTCGACAAGCTCGGCAAGCGGCCGTCGGACGTGCTGGCGAACCCCAAGGCCGTGCTGGCGATGGCCGACGACTTCCGCCGCGAGACGCAGGAGCTGGAGAAGAAGTCGAAGCTGATGCCCGAGATCGCCCGCCGCGTCATGCACGCCGAGATTCGCGTGTTGCCGACGGCCAAGGCGGCGTCGGTGACGAGCCCGCTCGGCACCCGCGAGGCGGCGGGCCTGCGCCTGCCGGGGGCGTCGGAGTTGGTGGAGCTGCCGGCCGACGCCGACCCGCGGGCGGCGGTCGTGGCGTGGATGCGGCGGCCGGACAACCCGTACTTCGCGCGGGCGATCGTGAACCGCGTCTGGGCGCACTACTTCGGCCGCGGCCTGATCGACCCGCCGGACAACCTGTCGGCGTTCAACCCCGCCACCCACCCCGCGCTCCTGAACGCGCTGTGCGACGGGTTCGTCGCCAGCAAGTACGACCTGCGCTGGCTCCACCGCACGATCCTGCTGAGCCGCACGTACCAGCAGTCGAGTACGCCGCGCCCCGAGGCGGCGACCGACCGGGCGAACTACGCGGCGTTCCCGCTGCGGCGACTGCCGGCCGAGGTGTTCCTCGACGCGCTGAGCACGGCGACCGGGGTGTCCGAGAAGATGGACATGCAGTACCACCACTGGCCGGCCGACATGAAGGCGGTGGAGGTGCCGTTCGCGCCGAAGAACCCGTTCGTGGTGTTCGTGCTGGAGCAGTACGGCCGGCCGACGCGGAACGCGGCGGTGCAGTGCGACTGCGAGCGCGACGGCGGGGCGTCGGTGTTGCAGGTGCTGACGCTGGCGAACCACCCGCAGGTGTGGCTGAAGATCCGCGACCCGAACGGCCGCGTGGCGAAGCTGGCGAAGGCGGACGGGGACAGGGTCGAGGAGCTGTTCCTGGCGGCGCTGGGGCGGCTGCCGTCGGCCGCGGAGCGGGCGGCGTGCGCCGAGTACGTGCGGACGGCGCCGACGCCAGAGGTCGGGCTGCACGGCGTGCTCTGGGGGCTGTTGAACACGCGGGAGTTCGTGCTGCAACATTAGTGCGCGAGCCGACCGCCGTCAGGCGGCGGGTGCGTCGGACGCACCCGCCGCCTGACGGCGGTCGGCTCGCCGGACCGAACATACGATCACCCAACCGAGGCGACTTATGCCTGCTCCCCGTTCCTCTCGCCGCGACTTCCTCCGGGCCGGCGGGCTCGGCCTGTGCGGCGTCGGCGCGCTCGACGTGCTCCGCGCCCACGCCGCCCCCGGCGCCGCCCCCCGCGCCCGCCAGATGATCGTCTGCTGGATGGGAGGCGGCCCCCCGCACACCGACATGTTCGACATGAAGCCCGACTCCCCCGAGGAGTACCGCGGCCTCTGGCGGCCCATCCCGTCGAACGTCGTCGGCCTCCAGGTCGGCGAGTTACTGCCGCGGCTCGCCCAGCGCGCCGACCGCTACACCGTCATCCGCTCGGTCAGCACGCTGAACAAGCCCGGCGACCACAGCCAGGCGCCGCTCTACTGGCTCACCGGCAACCCGCGCCTCACCACCGGGTCCGACGAGTACCCGATGTACGGCAGCGTCGTGCAGCGGCTCCGCCCCGGACCCGCCGACCTCCCCACGCACGCCGTCCTGGGCGAAGTCGATGTCCACACCCACAACTCACTGGCCCGCTCGTTCCTCGGCCCGGCGCACGCCCCGCTCGTGTTCGACCCGATGAAGGACAAGGACTCCGTCACCCGGATGCTCACCCCCGAGCTGGAGGTGCCGGCGCTCGACCGCAACGCCGACCTGCTGCGGGCGCTCGACACCCGCCTCCGCCAGCACGACCGCGCCGACGAACTCATCGCCGGCCTCGACCAGTACCAGCAGACGGCGTTCAACCTGCTGCGGTCGCCGAAGCTGCGGCAGGCGCTCGACCTGTCGAAGGAGCCGACGCGCTCGGTCGACCGCTACCGGGTGAAGCCGAAGCAGACGCGCTACCCGGCCGGCGACCCGCTCCACTTCCTGCTGGCGCGGCGGCTCATCGAGGCCGGCGTGCCGGTCGTCCACTTCAACCTCGGCTACTGGGACTGGCACGGCGACAACTTCACCGCCGGCCGGCAGCAGATGCCGATGTTCGACGCCGGCCTGTCGGCGCTGCTCGACGACCTGGAGGTGCGCGGGCTGCTGGACAGCACGATCGTGCTGGCGCTGGGCGAGATGGGGCGGAAGCCGAAGATCGACAACCCGAAGGCGGCGGGCGCCGGCCGCGACCACTGGGACTACGCGCAGTTCGTGCTGGCGGCCGGCGGCGGGTTCAAGGGCGGCTGCGTGGTCGGCG
Organism: Urbifossiella sp.; assembly: GCA_044220735.1. Taxonomy (GTDB): domain Bacteria; phylum Planctomycetota; class Planctomycetia; order Gemmatales; family Gemmataceae; genus Urbifossiella. The sequence goes on from JBGAQM010000116.1 coordinate 6,115, forward strand.
CCACCGACCGCCTCGGCGAGCGCGTGACCGACAAGTTCTACAAGGTCGAGAGCTTCGGCCGGACGCTGTACCACCTGCTCGGCATCGACCCCGACACGGTCGTGACGACGCCGGCCAACCGGCCCGTGAAGCTCGTCGTGGAGGACGCGCCGCTCATCCGCGAGGCGCTCGCGTGAAAGGTCCGTTGCCGCTTGCGGCTTCGCGTTACGCGGTACATACCGCGTAACGCGAAGCCGCAAGCGGCAACCGAACTTGAGCGGTCACTCCTTCCGCACCCGCGCCGCGTCCACGGTGGTCATCGTCCCGTACCCCTCCGGCCACCGCGACTCCACCTCCACCGCCCCGACGTACTCGGCCGCGCCGAGCGTCATCCGCCAGTCGGCCGCGGCGCGGCCGGCGCGGTCCACGTACACCTTGACCAGATACTTCCCCGCCGGCAGCGCCGCCTTCCCCGCGCTCCACGCCTTCGCCCGCTCCGAGCCCGGCGCAGCCAGCAGCGTCAGCGTGTGCTGCCACGCCTTCCCCTTGCCCCACACCACGCGGTCGGACGTGGCCACCGGCGCCGCCTCCCACTTCTTCGCCGCCGCGTCCCAGGCATGCACGTCGGCCTGCAACAGCTTGTCGCCCCAGTCCGCCGGCGTAAAGGCGACTTTCAGCCACGCCTTCCGAGCCGAACCGCCGCACGCTGTCGGCCGGGGGCAGCCCTTCCTTCTTCTTCGCGTACTTCCCGGCGCGGATCGCCGCCGCGTCCTCGATCCAGTTGCTGAAGGCGCGGTAGCCCTGGTCGCCCTTGACGAACTTGATGCCGCCGCCGTGCTTCACCACGCCCAGCGGCTTGCGTAGAAGCAAGCTGTTCTCGGGGTTGGTGAAGTCGATCAGCTCGCTCCGCAGCAGGTCGTTCATGGTCGCCTCGGGGCCGCCGCGCTTGAACCACGCCACGCGCGCGCCGTGCTCCTTCACCAGCTTGTCGCACGCCGGGTTCCCCTCGGTGTGGCAGTTCATGCACCGGAACCGCATCGCCCAGACGTTCGACGCGAACGACTCGGTCATGTTGTCGGCGCGGGCGTGTCGCACCACCTCGACCGGCCTCAGCGCCAGCGCCGGCGCCTTGGCCTTCGCGCCCTTCAGCGCCGGGTCGTCGGCGCACGCCTTGATCCACGCCGAGAACGCCGCGTACTCGGCGTCGCGGACGCCGGCCGGGATGAGCTTCGCCCCGGGGTCGGTCTTGCCGCGGCCGATGAGCTTGAGGATGCGCGAGTCGTCGCCGCTCCAGCCGAAGGTCGATGAGCCCCTGGTCGCGGAGGGCGAGGAACGTGTCGCGGGAGCTCGGCAGGATGTCGTCCTTCAGGTCCACGGCCGCGAGGTGGCAATTGCTGGACGCAGCTGCTCGGGTTCGGCGACTTGAAGATCGTGGCAGTAGCCGCTGCTCGAACACCTTCACCGGGTCGTCGGCCTGGGCGGCCGGGGCTACGGCGACGAGCACCGCGAACGCAAACAGCGGGCGCATCAGTTATCCCCCTGTCGGACGAGTGAGACGGACCGCAGGCGCGCCGGGCCGCCGGGGTCGAGCCGTAACCGCACCAGCGCGCCGCGGTAGCCGGGTGCCGCGGCCAGGTTCACCCTCGTCACGCCGTCGCGGACGACCGGCACGATGAGTGACCGGTCGGCGTGGAACGTCGGGTCGTCGAGCGTCGCCCAGTATACCCGCACCTCGGCCGCGGTGAACGCCCCGTCGAGCGTCAGGGTCGGCGCCTCGTCGGCGCGCCAGAAGTCGAACGGGCCGACCAGCTCGGGAGCCTTCCCGGTCACGTCCCATTCACCCGTCAGCTTTCCGCCGCGGTCGGCGCCGCCGCGGACGTGCCAGCCCTGCCGGCTCGCGTCGAACGTGTAGCGCGGCGCTTCGGGCTTCCCGTGCAGCGCGAGCGCCCGCGTGCGAATCTCGTCGAGCGTGCCGAGGATCAGGGCGTACTCGTAGCGGTACTCGATGTCGTGGTCCAGCACCTCCTCGCGGACCGGGGCGATATTCGGTCGGGTGTCGGTCGTGCCTTTTCTCTGGTCGGTTTACGAAGCCGCCCAGGAAGCGGACGCAGCCGCGCTGGTAGACGCCGAGCCCCCACCCGGCGTCGTTCACCTGCGCCGCCCAGCGCTCGGTGGCGAAGAACCGCGCCCACGGGAACCCCGGCGTCTCGCCCGGTTGCTTCTTGACCTGCGTGAGGGCGCCGCCGGTGAACGGCCGGTCGCCGGTAAAACTCATCAGCTTGTGGTACGGGCCGTTCACGTACACCGCCGGCAGCTCCTGGTCGAAGGCGCCGTAGCGGGTGCGGTCGGCACGGGTGTTGGTGACGGTGCAGCTCACGCGGGCCGTGTTGCCGTCGAGCTTGATGCGACTCTCGAACGTCGTCTCGCACGGCACGTCGGGGAGCGACCACTGCATCGGCCGGCAGCGCACCACCAACTCCGTGCCGTCGTTGCTCGAATCGAGCACCTTCGACGCGAACCCGAAGTGGTCGCCGGCCTGGACGGGGTTCCACGGGAAGCTCGCCCACGCTTTCGCCGGCTCCTTGCCGGGCACGCGGAACGGCGCCGGGCCGGCGTAGTGCGACATCTGGATTTGTCGGCCCCAGTCCCAGTTGTTCACGACGTTGGCGTCGGCGCCGGCCGGCGACAGGTACGTGATCGCGCCGCCGAGGTTCAGATCGACCCCGAGCTTGACGGTGCCGTTGTCGAGGAAGCTCATCCGCGGTCGGCAAGTGGCCTTGCGGGCGGCGATGGACTTGGGGTCGTCGTCCGCGCCCGCGGGCGCGCCGATGCCAGGATCAGGAAGAGCGGCAGGGCGCGAGTCATGTGCCGGTTCTTAGCCCGGTAGGGCGTCGGCGAAGTAGCTGCGGAACCCGGGCGGGCGTCAAGGTGATGCGTGGCGTGCCTCCCTCGAACTCCGCCACGGGTCCGCCCCGGGTTCCACCCGGGGCTACTCGCCGTCGCCCTCCGGGCTCAAACCCCGAGCCGGCCGACGCACCCGTTCGCGGCTATGGTACACCCCACCCCCACCGGAGGCCGGCCGTGCAGACCATCCGCCGCGAGCAGGCGAAGAAGTACGCGTTCGACTGGCGCGACGAGCCGCTCCTCCGCGTCGCGCCCGGCGAGCGGTTCGCCGTCGAGACGTTCGACGCCAGCACCGGCTACTTCAAGACGCCCGCCGACCACGCCAACCCCGCCAAGCGCCCCGGGTTCGACCGCTTCCCGCCGATGGTCAACCCCATCGCCGGCCCGGTGTTCCTGGAGGGCGCCGAGCGCGGCGACGTGCTCGCCGTCACGATCGACGAGATCGAGGTCGAATCCTACTCGTGGACGGCCGCCGGCCCGCGCCGCGGCCCGCTCGGCGAATCGACGCGCTGGCCCGAACTGTCCGGCGGGTACACCACGAAGATTTTCAAGCACACGCCCGGCCCGAGCGGCACGACGGTGGACGGCACCCTCCACTTCAGCGACCGCATCAGCTGGCCGATCACGCCGTTCGTGGGGACGATCGGCGTCGCCCCGGACCGCGAGGTGACGACCAGCAACGACGGCCAGGGGCCGTGGGGCGGCAACCTCGACATCCGCGACGTGGCGCCTGGGAACCGCATCCTGCTGCCGGTGTTCCACCCCGGGGCGCTGCTGTACCTCGGCGACGTGCACGCCAGCCAGGGCGACACCGAGTTCACCGGCACCGCCGCCGAGACGATGGCGACGGTGCGGCTGCGCCTGGACGTGATTAAGCAGAAGCGCATCCCGTGGATGCGGATCGAGAAGCCGGGGTCGGTGGTGTCGGTGTACGCCGAGCGGCCGCTGGAGGGGGCGGTGGAGGCGGCGACGGTGAACCTGATGGACTGGCTCATCACCGAGCACGGCTACACCCCGACCGACGCCTACTGCCTGGTGACGACGTGCCCCGACTTCCGCATCAACGTGTACCAGATGTGCAAGCTCGGGAAGCTGGCGTTCGTCGCGGGGGCGGAGCTGCCGCGGAAGTACCTGTAGGCTCGCGTCATTTCGCGTCGAGCAGGTACAGCGTGTGGAACTGGTCGATCACCGCGGCCACCTTCGCGGCCGTGTCCGGGGCCGCCGCCGCCGTCGTCAACATCCAGCCGAACTCCAACTGCACCGCGTCGAGGCCGAAGTCGCCGCCGGCGCCGTAGGTCTTCACGATGTGGCCGCCGTTGAAGTCCGCGTGCTCCTTCCCGTCGAGCTTCGCCGGGTGCGTCTTGAACCCGGCCTTGCCGAGCAGCCCGAACAGGCTGTCGGGGCCGGTGTGGGCCTTCTCCCCGAACCGCTGCCGCAGCAGCGCCACCGTCTTGCCGTCCAGCGTGCCGCGGACCACCGACTCGGGGAACGACGCCTGGTTGTGCACGTCCACCAGCAGCCCGCGGCCGTGCTTCTTCCGCACCTCCTTGCAGAACGCCGCCAGCGTGTCGTGGTAGGCGTCGTAGGTCGGCTTCGCCTTCGGGTTCTCGTAGGCGATGTCCGACGGCCGGTTGGCGTCCACGTACCGCCGGCCGAACTTCGCCGTCACCAGGTAGGGCCGCTTGCCGGTCTTCAGGAACACCTCGACGGCGATCATGCCGGCCAGTTCCTCGGTGCCGGGGTCGCGGCCGGTGTAGAACCCGTTCGGCCCGGTCGGCAGGCCGACGCCGCGCCGCGGCGGCACACCCGGGACCTCGAGCGTGCCGCCGTGCGGCGCGGAGATGACGACCGGCATGGTCCCCTTGCGGACGCCGACGAGCGGCGACTCCGTCGGCTCCTGGGCGAGCGCGACGACGGCGGCGGAGGCGAATGCGGCGGCGACCGCCGCGGGGAGGCGCGGGCGTAGCATGAGGAGCCTGCGCGGACCGGAAAGAGCGAGTCAGGAATCAGTGTACGACGTTCCGCGGCAAAAATGAGAACCGCTGACGGCTTCGCGCCGTGACGCCGCACGGGGCTCGCCGGAAAAAACGAACAGCCCGGGTGATCGGCCGCCTCTCCCCTCGGCCGACCACCCGGGCTGCTGTATTGGCGAGGCTGAGATCACGACCCGGGGTGATACCGCCTCTCCCCTCGGCTCACCCCGGCGTCCCGTTCAACCTCTCCGCCCGGGGGTAAAGCAGCCCCGGTGCCAATCCGCGCCGGCGCCCCACCGCCCGCCGTCGATCCGCGCGAAAACGCCGGGAATCGTGGGGCATCCGCCCGCCGATCGCGGCGCGAAAAAAATTCCGCGCCGCCTGCCGCACCACTGCCGCGTGCCAGATGCGGGTGCAGCCGTGCCCCGGGCGCGGGCAGTGGACGAGTTGCATAAACTGGGGAGATGGGAAAGTCGGCCCCCGCCCGCGGCCGATCTGTTCCGGTGTCCGTCCACTGTCCTCTGGCGTCCACCATGGCCACCGACCTCCGGCTGAAGGACGAGCTGCCGACGATCACCGACCTCCTGGTCGAGTCGTACACCGAATGCAGCCGGATGAACCACCTGGGCCACGAGCCGCTCCCGAGCCGGGACGCCGTGGCCGACATCCTCTCGGACCTGTCGGAAGTCCTGTACCCCGGCTACGGCCGGAAGCAGAACCTCCACTACGGGAACGTGGGTTACCACGTGGGCGCCCTCGTGGACGGCCTCCACGACAAACTGACCCAGCAGATCGCCCGCGCCCTTCGCCACGAGTTGTGCGACGAGAGCCCGCACGTGGACTGCGAGGCGATGGCCCAGCCGAAGGCGATGGAGCTGTTGCGCCGCCTCCCGGACGTGCGGAAGGTGCTCGAGCAGGACGTGGACGCCGCCTACCGCGGCGACCCCGCCGCCCGCAGCCACCACGAGATCATCTTCAGCTACCCCGGGCTGGAGGCGATCAGCGTGTACCGCGTCGCCCACGAGCTGTACACGCTCGGCGTGCCGTTCATCCCGCGCATGATGACGGAGGCGGCGCACGCCAAGACCGGCATCGACATCCACCCGGGGGCGCAGATCGGGCCGGCCTTCTTCATCGACCACGGCACCGGCGTGGTGATCGGCCAGACGTGCGAGATCGGCGCCGGGGTGAAGCTGTACCAGGGCGTGACGCTCGGCGCCCTGAGCTTCACGAAGGACGACGACGGCAACCTCACGCACGGCAGCTACAAGCGCCACCCCACGCTACGCGACGGCGTGGTGGTGTACGCCAACGCGACGATCCTGGGCGGCGCCACGGTGGTGGGCGAGCGCAGCGTGATCGGCTCGAACGTGTGGCTGACGGAGAGCGTGCCGGCGGACACCACGGTGCTGTTGGAGAAGCCGCGGTTGCGCCTCAAGGGCGCGAAGCCGGCGGCGGACGACATCAGCCTCATGTACCACATCTGACGGGGGGCGGGGCTTGGTCGTGGGGCCGGTTAACCGGCCTTGCAGCTGACCCTCGGTCCGCTCCCGACGGGTTCGCGCAAGGCCGGTTGGAACCCGGCCCCACGCCGGGCGGCCGGTCGGCTCGCCGCGCAGCGTGCCGCCCCCTACGACTTCCTGATGCTCACCGATCTGATTACCTCCCCCGACCCGACCGTCCGCAACCAGTCTCTCGCGGCCGCGACGGCCTCGCTCTCGTACGCCGACGTCCTCGCCGAGCGGCACGCCCTCGACCGCTTCCGCCGCGACCGCGGCAACCTCTACGACCGCGTCCGCGCCCTGTTCTTCCTGTCCGCCATCGACCGCTTCCACCTCCCGTCACGACCCGAACTCCCCGCGACCGGCCGCATCCCACACGCCGGCGTCGACCGGCTGATGAACCGCCGCTTCGACGAGGCGATCCGCGTGTTCCGCGCCGCCGAGGCCGAGCACGGCCCGAGCGACCCGCTGTGCAGTGCCCTCGCCGCCGCGTACCACGCCCTCGCCTTCCAGACGCTCGCCGACCAGGTCCGCGCCAGCGTCCGCGGGGCCGCCGGCAACCGCTGGATGTTCCGCGCCGGCGACCCCGCCGACCACCCCCTCCGCGTCCGCCCCGAGTTGCTGACCCGCGCCCACGCCGGCGCCCCGTTCCCCGTCCTGCGCGAGCGCACGCCGGTGCGGATGGACCTGTCCCACTCGTGCTGGTCGGACATCTTCTTCCTCGGCATGGACTACCCGGAAGGCGCCCGCGTCCTGAACGTGTCGATCGACCTCGGCGTCCACGGCCGCGACGCCGCGCCGAAGCCGCCGATCGAGGTGTACTTCCGCGTCATCGACGAGCCCGTGCTGCGGCTCGTCAGCGTGGACCTCGACGCCGCCGCGGACGTGAAGTCGCTCCCCGAGGTGTTCGACTTCGCGCGGGACTACCTGGGCTTGCTGAAGGCCGCGGTGATCGCGTCGGGCCTGATCCCGCCGGGGCTCGAAGGCTCGCGTGCCGACCTGCGTCAGGTGCTCGACGTGCTCGTCGGCCCCGGACTGGGCATCGAGCTGGTCAGCGCCGTGAACGACATCCCGAAGGGCTCGCGCCTCGCGGTTTCGACGAACCTGCTGGCCGGCCTCATCGCGGTGTGCATGCGCGCCACCGGGCAGGCGAAGGCGCTCACGGGCTCGCTCACGGAGTCGGAACGCCGGCTGGTCGCGTCTCGCGCCATCCTCGGCGAGTGGATCGGCGGCAGCGGCGGCGGCTGGCAGGACAGCGGCGGCGTCTGGCCCGGCATCAAGCTGATCGAAGGAATGATTGCGTCGGAGGGCGACCCCGAACACGGCGTCAGCCGCGGGCGCCTGCTGCCGCGGCACACCGTCTTCGGCCCGGAGCAGGTGTCGGAGGCGAACCGCAAGAAGCTCGAAGACAGTCTGGTGCTCGTGCACGGCGGCATGGCGCAGAACGTCGGCCCGGTGCTGGAGATGGTGACGGAAAAATACCTGCTGCGCGAGGCGGCCGAGTGGCAGGCCCGGCAGGCGGCGCTCGGCATCTTCGACGAGATCGCCGGCGATCTCCAGCGCGGCGACATCCCGGCGCTAGGCGCCGCCACGACGCGCAACTTCGCCGGCCCGATCCAGACGATCATCCCCGCCGCGTCGAACGCCTACACGGAGGCGCTGATCGCCGCGAGCCGGGACCGCTTCGGCGCCGACTTCTGGGGCTTCTGGATGCTCGGCGGGATGAGCGGCGGCGGCATGGGCTTCATGGTCGCCCCTCACCGCAAGGCCGAGGCGCAGGACTTCTTGCTGAACTCGATGCGGCGGCAGCGCGAGGCGCTGAAGCACTCGCTGCCGTTCGCCATGGCGCCGGTCGTGTACGACTTCGCCGTGAACCCGCGCGGCACGCACGCCGACCTCCTCCCCGCCGGCGCCGAGCTGCTGCCGCGCGGGTACTACGCGCTACTCGTACCGCGCTGGCTGCGCGAGGACCCGCGGCTCATCCCGGCGTCGCGCCGCGGCGAGCTGGAGCGCGTCGGCGCCGCGGCCCGCGCGCCGGAACTGGCCGGGCTGGTGGAGTCGCTGTTCGACCGCATGGTGCCGGCGGCGTCGGCGTCGTCGAGCGCCCGCCCCGAGGCGCTGGCGGGCCTGCTGGCCGCGAACGGGTTCGACCGCGCCGAGCACGAGCGCATCCGCGACGACCTTCGCCGCGGCCGCATCGGGTTGGCCCAGAACCGCCTCCCCGCATCGACCGTCGTCGAGGACGTGCAACCCGGCGACGTGACCGACTGCCGCCGCGGCGTGCCGGCGGGCGTGGTGAAGCTCGGCGAGCGGGCGCTGGCCGCGGGCGAACTGGCCGTCGTGACGCTCTCGGCGGGCGCCGGCTCGCGCTGGACGCAGGGCGCCGGCGTGGTGAAGGCGCTCCACCCGTTCGCCCGGCTGGCCGGCACGCACCGCACGTTCCTCGAAATCCACCTCGCCAAGAGCCGCAAGGCGTCGGAGCGCGCGGGGGCCGCCGTGCCGCACGTATTCACGACGGGCTACCTCACCCACGGCCCCATCGGCGCGCACCTGACCTCGACCGGCAACTACGGCTACCGCGGCCCGGTGAAGCTGTCGCCGGCGATGAGCGTGGGCCTGCGGCTGGTGCCGATGGTGCGCGACCTCCGCTTCGCGTGGGAGGAGACGGCCCACCAGGTGCTGGACGAGCGGAAGCAGCGCGTCCGCGAGGGCGCCCACCAGGCGCTCATCGGCTGGGCGACCGCGGCGGGGGAGGGCGGCGACTACACCGACAACGAGCCGCTCCAGTGCCTCCACCCCGTCGGCCACTGGTACGAGATTCCGAACCTGCTGCGGAACGGCGTCCTGCGCGATCTGCTGGGCGAGCGGCCGAACCTGAAGTACCTCCTCGTCCACAACATCGACACGCTCGGCGCCGACCCCGACGCGGGGCTGCTGGGCACGCACATCGCCGCGGGGAGGCCGCTGACGTTCGAGGTGATCGGCCGCCGCATCGACGACCGCGGCGGCGGCCTGGCGCGGGTGGACGGCCGGCCGCGCATCCTGGAGGGGCTGGCGATGCCGCGCGAGGAGGAGGAGTTCAACCTGAGCTTCTACAACTCGCTGACGACGTGGGTGACGATCGACGCGCTGCTGGAGTTGTTCGGCCTGTCGCGCACCGACCTCACCGACGACGCGGCCGTTGCGACGGCGGTGAACCGGATGGCGGCGCGGCTTCCCACTTACGTCACGTTGAAGGACGTGAAGAAGCGCTGGGGCCACGGCCAGGAGGACGTGTACCCGGTGTGTCAGTTCGAGAAGCTGTGGGGCGACATGACGGCGGTGGCGGGGGCGGAGTGCGGCTTCGCCGCGGTGCCGCGCGTCCGCGGCCAGCAGCTGAAGGACCCCGCCCAGCTCGACGGCTGGCTCCGCGACGGCTCCGCGGCGTTCGTGGAAGGGCTCTGCCGGTTCTGAAATCCCGATCACGTAGAGGCGCGGCGCCGCGGAAGAAGGCCAGTAGCCTGTTTTCTGTGCGGCGCCGCGTCTCTGCGTGAGATCGCATTCCGAGAGATTCGCGCG
>JBGAQM010000117.1:0-15762 GCA_044220735.1 Urbifossiella sp.
GAAGAAACGTCAGCTCGGCAGTCACCCCGCCGACGATCATCGTGCCGCTCTCCGGTGGCCGAACATGAAGCTCAGCAGCGGCCCCCGCCGTGCGAGCGATGGTCACGAAAAACCTTGAGGCGGGGGCCGTCTGCTGCAGCGCCGGGTTCGGCCCGGCCCGGGCTGGCTCTTACCCACCGGATCCGCAGGATGAACGTCCAGGCCGCCCACCACACGGCCAGATTCACCCCGATGAACGCGACCCAGCCACCGACCTCTGACTTGGCCCCGGCCAACGCGACCGAGAACCCTGGCCCAAGAACTACCCACGCGGCCCTGACACCAGCGGACAGGAGTGCCCCGCCGAGCAGGAGGGTGGCAACGGCGAGTGCGAAGGCACGCCCCGCTACCCGGGCACGTGGCCGCCGATTGCGCCCACGTCGGGGGCCGTCACTCTGGGCGGAGTCTCGGTCGAACCGCGGCAGCGATCCGAAGTCCATCCGCGTCGCCTCTTGGGGCCGAACAGGAAGCTCAGCAGCCGCGGCCCGTGGCGGCTACGGGTCACGAACCACCTATGCGGCCGCGGTCTGCTGCAGCGCCGGGTTCGGCCACGCCGCCCCTCTACCGAGGCACCTCAAGCCGGCCGGATTGTTAGCGCTCCGTTGTCGTGCCCAATGTGAAAGCTACCCGTGTGGCCGCAGTTGAGGAGTGCGGTTGCTGCCGCCGTGATACGGCGAGGAAACCAGCTTGCGTCATTTGACTCCCAACTCGACCCGAAGGTGGATCGGTCACCATCGCGGATTGTCACCGTCACATCGTCGTCGAATCCGCCGGAGTCTTGGAAGACCACCCGCACCGTTCCTCCATCTTCAAGTTGCTGTTGTTGCTCACGGATGGCAGACTCGCATGGTGCGAGAAACTTTGAGCCACGCTTCACGTATTCGATATCCATCAGTGTCACGCCTCCGGTGGCCGAACCACTGGTTAGATTGCAGCTTCGCAATCTATCACATGCCGCAGACCGGAACGCTCCGCCGGCCGCAAACGCAGCCCCAGTCGGCGGTTACCTGCAACACATCAGCCGAAACCCATGCAATCTATCCTGCTAACGCACATTGCGAGGGCCTACTCCGCGTCGAGCGGGCTGACCACCCCCCGGCCCCCCTTGTTCAGCACGTGCGTGTAGATCATCGTCGTCGCTACGTCCGCGTGCCCCAGCAACTCCTGGATGATGCGGATGTCGTAATTCGCCTCCAGCAGGTGCGTCGCGAAGCTGTGCCGGAAGGCGTGGCTCGTCGCCCGCTTCACCAGCCCCGCCGCCCGCACCGCCCCGGTCACCGCCCGCGACAGGGCCGACTCGTGGGCGTGGTGCCGCCGCTCCTCCCCGCTCCGCGGGTCGATCGACAGTCTACCCGACGGGAACACCCACTGCCACTTGTACTCGGCCGCCGCCCCCGGCAGCTTCCGCGCCAGCGCCTCCGGCAGCCACACCCGCCCCCGCCCGGCCGCCAAGTCCGCCTCGTGGACCCGCCGCACCTCTTCGAGTTGGAGCAGCATCCGCGGCCGGACCGCGGCCGCGAGCATGGTCCGGCGGTCCTTCCCTCCCTTGCCCATCCGCACCGTCACCTCCTTCCGGTCCAGGTCGATGTCCTTGACCCGCAGCCGGAGAACCTCCATCAGCCGCAGCCCGCTCCCGAACATGACTTCGCACATCAGCCGGTACGGGTCCGGCAGCTTGAGCAGGACGGCGGTCACCTCCGGCCGGGTGAGGACGACCGGCGCGGCCCGCCGGCGGGCAGCCCGGATCACCCCGGCGATCGTGCCGGGCTCGGCCCCGAGGACGTGGCGGTACAGGAACAGCAGCGCGCTGAACGCCTGGTTCTGGGTGCTGGCGCTGACCTCCCCCTCGACCGCCAGGTGGGTCAGGAAGGCGGTGATCTCGGCGGCGCCCATCTCCTGGGGGTGCCGTTTGTCGTGGAACAGGACGTACCGGCGGACCCAGTCGCAGTACGCCCGCTCGGTCCGGATCGCGTAGTGGCGGACCCGGAGGGCGTCCCGCACCCGGTCGAGCAGCTTCCGCGGCGGGGGTGATGGACCGGCCGGTGGGGCGGGGGGCGTGGCCGCAGCGGGCGCGCACACCGGGGCCGGGGTTGGGGGTGGGGCCGGGTCGGCGTACCGGACGACCTCGACCGGCACCCCGACCTTGCGGGCGCGGGCGATGGCGTCGGCGGTGCCGGGGCTCTGCCCGTCCCAGAAGAACACGGCCAGGGCGCACCCGGCGACCATCTCGCGGTTGCGGATCGGCCCGGCCGCCCGGCCATGCGCGTCCCAGTCGGGCACGTACCGCTCGACCGGCAGCCCGCGGGCGGCGGCGTACCGCTCGCCGAGCCGGTCGGCACCGCCGGCCCCGCCCGACACGATCGTGACCGGGCCGCGGCCGGCCAGGAGTCGGTCGAGGGTGGCGCACAGGCGCGGGTAGTCGGCGAACGCGCGCGAGCCGGCGACCAGGACGCGGGACACGGGAGGCTGGTTGGCGGCCACGGCGGGTCCTCCGCGGGGGTGGTGAACGAGTATCCACTACCCCGGGCCGGGTTGCAACCGAATTCCGCGCCCCGCCGTCGTGTCCGACGCGGGGAGCTCGGCCCGGCCGGCGGGTGGGGCCGTGTCGCACCGGCAGTGCTCCTCGCACCGCCCGCAGGACGGGCGGTACGCGCCGGAGCAGTCGCACGGGTCGAGCGAGTGGCCGAGGCGGACCTCGCAACACCAGCAGCGAGTCATGACGGCCGCCCCCCGTGAATCTGGCCGCCCGGCGTCGCGCCGCGACTGACCCGGCCCCGCCCGCTGCGGATCAACAGTCCGGGAGCAGCTCGTTGACCGCCGCCGCCCGGTACGCCCGGACCTCGGCCTCCCACTCGGCCCGCCGGTCCTCGGACGGCGGGCACACGGCGGTGCAGTGCCACGCCCCGCCGGTGAACTCCAGCAGCCCGCCGGCCGCGCCGCAGTGGCACGCGACCCCCGCCCGGCGGGCGGCGCCGCGGCGGACCCGGGCGACGACGCACGCCGGGTCGTGGACGTGTGGCCGCAACTCGTGGCGGTGGGCGGCGTCGAGTCGCCACACCAGGTAACGGGCGCGGGGGGCGGTGGGGTGGCGGTACAGCCCGCGGGCGACGACGGCCGGGACGCTCGTCCACCACCCCGGGAGGCGGAGGACGAGCGCCCGGCCGGGGTCGCCGAATTCGTCGAACCAGTCGGCCAGGACGAGCCGGGGCGTCTCGTCACCCGGCCGGTCCAGTGCCGCCGCGACGAGGGCGTCGAGGTCGGACACGGGGCACCTCCCGGCATGGAGTTTACCGCCCCGAGGCCCATGCCGCCACTACGGGGTGTTGGTCACGGTGTTGCGGCGAGGGGCTGTCGGCGTCTCAGCTTGGGCGTTCGCGCGGGATCGGTGTTCCGCGGCCCGCGCAGCGTCGCGTTCGGCCCTCTGCTCCGCCGCGAGTCGGGAGGCGAACGGGGCGACAGCGTCGGCGACGTACTCTTTGATGACGCGGCCGCCGACCCGGCACGCGGTATAGAAGTGTTGTCGGTTCCCGCGGCGCTCCCAGCCCATGCCGCATCATGCCAGGTGCATGTGCAACATTGCGGCGCGTTCCCCGCTTGCCGGCGCAGGGGCGGGCGTCGCCGCCCCGACACGCGGAACACACAAAGAAACCAAGGCCAGAGCAGACCGGACACGCGCGGCGAACGCCGCCGTAGAGCCGCGGATGATACCTAAATGGCTTGTGTCCACGAAGCAGCGACGAGGTCGCCCCCGCTCGGCAGCACCTTATCTATCAGCACGACGCCGAACGATGGCACGCCCGGGCAAAGACCCGGTCATCTTGTCGGCGCTGGGGAGTGGGTCATGACCCACTCCCGCGGCGGGTCATGCGCTGGAGGAACTCGAACGCCGTGCTACGGTATGCCGCCAGAGTGGCAGCGTCTCGCCGCTCCAGTTCGATCTGCTGGTTGAGGCGGTCGGTGTCGAGAACTCCGCGGGCTGCCGTATCCAACCACTGCTGGAGCAGGTCGGGGCGGACGGCTTCGAGCTCATAGGCGTAGCGGCCGTACCGCCGGGCGAAGGACTTGAACCGCGAACTGCCCTCCTTGGCCTCGGTGTTCCGGGGGAGGCGCTGATCCCGGACCTGCTCCGCGGTTAGCCCTACTTTCACGGGATGCACATTCCCGACCCCGAAGTCGTCTCGCATGCTCCGGGCAAAAGACTCGGGGATGCTCTCCCCTTCCGGGTCGTGATCACTGAGGAACAGGATTACCAGCCGCTCCTTGCCGGACTTCTTGAATCGATCGAACATCTCCTTCCTCGGCGGGAGCGAAGAGAATCCGCGGCCGATCGTGTACGGCAGGCAGAACCGTGACGCCACCGGCCGGATCACGCCCTCCACCGTCAGCTTCTCGCCGACGATCTCGACGTGGCTCGGTTGCCCGATGGTCAGGTCGCGGTGGTAGTCGGCAAGGAACTCCTCGACCTCGGCCTGGACGTAGGGCGTGACGTTCGGGTGAACCGCCCACGTCACCATCGGGCGCGTCTCGTCGCCGATCGCCTCCATCGGGATGTCCCCGGTGAGTCGGCCGCGGGTGAGGATGTCGATCGCCGCCTTGTAGGAGTTCTTGTCGTTCTTGTAGACCGACCCCGGCTTGTTGGCGTGGATGAGGGGCGGGTCGTTGAGCAGGTTGTAATGGACCCGACGGTCGGACACGGGCCAGTAGTCGCGCAGGTCATCGAGTACCTTCTGGATGGCCCGGAGGAAGGGTAACTTCGCCGCGCTGATCCGCTTCCGGGGGCGGAAATCTTCAAGGCTGAGGGGGGCGACCTTCACCCGCGCCGCCTCGACCCTGTGGCTGAGTAGCGAGGCGTAGCAGTCGTCGGGGTCGGTCAGGACGAGCTGTTCTCGGACCCGCTCGGCCGGGTCCTTGTCGCGGGTCTTGTTGAACGTCACGAGCAGCCGCTCGAAGCCTGGGTCGGTGGACAGGATGCCGAGCCGACGGACCGGTACCCGGCGCAAGCCGGCCAGAAGGCACCCGACCCGCCGCCGGTGTCCACTCACGAGAACATTGTCCCGAGAGATAACCAGCGGCTCCTGGAGTCCGTCCTGCCGGATGCTCTCGGCCAGGTCTCGGATGTCAGGGTCGTCGGGATCGACCGGCTTGTAGATCGCGTCGTTGACACTCGCGGGCCGAATGCCGTCGAGTTGGGCCAGCTCGATCTGCGGAAGTGGATCGTGAACCACTTTCGACTTCCGCGGGGCAGCCGTACTCACGTAGCGTCCTCGTGGTGTGTTGCGGAACGGCCCAGCCGGTAGACGGCCGCCCGGCGGGACCGCGCCCCCCGAACGCCCTCGGTGACCTGTTCCAGAAAGCCGACCTCACACAGGCGGGTAAGGAGCTTGGCCGCGTGGGACTTACCCACGTCGGCGACCCGGGCCGCCGTGCGACATCCCAGGAAGAAGGTGCCGTCCGGTGAGTCGGCGGCTTTCGCGCGGCACGCGGCACGGAGGCGGGTTTCAGGGTCATTGCCGGCGCCGGTCGCAGCTTCGGCCATCACGACCAGCGGGCGCGACCGCGACACGGGGCGTTCGCTCCGACCCCACCCGCGGCAGAACGCCCGCCAGGTCGGTATCCATTCCTGTGTCCCGACGACGGGTTGCGCGAGCGTCCACCAGTACCGCACCGCTGCCACCCAGGAGCGAGGGTCGGCGGCGGAGTCGATGTCGAGGAGCAGCCGCGCGAGGTAAAAAAGTTTCCTCTCTCGCTCGCCGGACCGGTTAGGCTGGCTCTTCAGCACCGCTTCCCGCACCCCGGCGGGGAGGTCGTCCAAGCCCGTGATGTCCACCCGCGGACACAAGCCATTTGGGTGTGAATGCGGCTTGGCCGGCCGGGCTCTGCCGGTGGTTCGGGTCACTGCTTCGACTGCCGCTGCGGTCGGAACGAACCCGGTGTCGGCCCACCGGACGACCGGGAAGTCGAAGGGGGACACGGGGGCGCCGTCCCGCCACCGGTATCGCAGGCCGTTGGGGTGCAGCGAGGGCGGGAGCAGCGTGTAGTGGCCGCTGTCGGCGCGAAGCTCGCCCGACCCGTCGGGGTAGTCGATGAACGCTTCGGGGCCGCACACGAGGAGGTGGACGTGGGCACCACCCCCGGGCGTCCAAACGGTGGGGCAGTCGGCCGCGAGCGCTCGCTTTCCGTCCGCCCAACGGCGATACTGCTCCATCGTCTCGAAATCCCGGAGCGCGTGGATCCGGCCCCGTGTTCCGCTCGCCCGCCCGTGTACGACGGCGATCCCGCGAACCCTGGAACTGGCCCACTCGAACCACCGGCCGATGGCGCGGTCGGTCGGCTTACGGTGTTGGACGTGCTTCCAGCGGCCGACCGACCTCTTGTCCCGGCCGACGGGAATCGTGGTCATCCCCCAGCTGCGCAGGAGTAACGACTCCTGATGGAAGTCGGTGAGCCCGGGCTCACGGTCGTCGAGTGAGAGGCACCGCCCCAGAGGGCATTCAGTACCCGGTGAATAACCGGAATGTGGCCGTGCCGCCTCGCCGCTGAGTGGTATCATTCCTATGCCCGAGTCCTGGTAGGCGAGGGCACCCTTGACCGCCGCGCGAGACCCCCATCTCGCCGGCGGTTTTTCGTTTCACGTCACGACGAGACAGGCCGCGTCATCAGCATCCGGTCAGGGATGCGGCGCCGCGTTCTCGATCGCTCCTATCAGCCCCGGCCCGTCGTTCCGGCAGCGAGTTCACGAACGCGGCGCTTCGCCGCCTCGGCCCGGGCCGCCCGCTCGCCCGGCGTCTCGCCCCCGCGGGCCAGGGCCGCACCTACGTCCCCCAACAACGCCAGGAGCGACGCACCCAAGAACCGCAGCGGCTCCTTCGGCGATAGCCTCGGCAGGTGCCGAATCCGGCCGCCCCGCGCCCGGCTGATGACCGTAGCGACGGACACGCCGAGGAGCGCCGCCGCGTCGGCCGCGCTGTACACGCGACCGGGCTGGACCTCCTGCCAGTCGCGGACGACGCCACGGGCCTGTGTCCGGCCGATGCTCTTGGTGACCATGTTCACGCCCCCACCTCGGCCATCTGCCGGGCCAGTTTCGCCCGCCTGAGCCGGGCCACGGCGTCGAGCCCGCCGCCCGTGACGAATGCGGTCACCTCGTCCTCGGGGACGTAGATCGCAGCGTTCTCCGCAGGCGTCTTCCGCAGGCGGGTGAACTGCTCCGCCTTGACGAGTGTCCGCAACGTCTCGAAGTGCATGCGGAGGCGGTCGGCCGCCTCCTTGAGGGCGACCCAGCCTTCAGGTGGCGAGTTCTTGCGACGCATTTAACCCTCAGACTTTTTTATCTCGCCGAGATATTCTACCTCGTCGAGAGTCGCCGTCAACAGCCGCGACCGCTACCACGATTGAGCCGACTGGGGCTGGCGACTACCCTGAGTCCATCCCCGCCGCCGGACGATTCGGCGGAGCGACGGGGTTCGACGTGATCGTGGAACCTCCAGTGGCCAAGCAGAATCGCGCAAGGACGCCCGGTGCCCCGGCCGAAAAGGGGCGAAGTGTGAAGGTGGCGCGGGACATCGTCGCCATCGTCAAGCGCACCGCGGCCCTGACCGACACAAAGGTGGACGTATTCGTCGAGCCGCTGCTGGTGCGGTGCGCGCAGCGGGTGGACGAGGAGATCGCGCGGGACGGCGTCGATGCGGTGACCCGGCGGGCGAATGCGCTGGCGCACCTGACCCCGAACGACGCGGTCGGCCCGTTCAACGTCGCGGCCGCCGTGGCGACCCCCCTTGCGAGGAAGGCCGGCTACTGCCAGACGAGCATCGCCAAGCTGGTCGATCCGTACCTGCGGGCGATGGCCTACGAGGAGTACGTCCCGGCGCTGCGGGACGAGGCGAAGCGCACCCGGGCCATGCCCCCCGACGCCGACTTCACAGTCGCCCTCTGCGGGCGGGTCGCGGCCGGCCGCCCCACCCAGGCCTACGAATTGTCGGACGAGTTCAACTTCACCGCCGCCTTCGGCGGTGAGGACGTGTTCATGCTCCAGGTGAAGGGCCAGAGCATGATCGAGGCCCACATCGCGCCAGGCGACTACGTTGTTCTGCGGCGATCCCCCGAGGCACAACCCGGGGACGTGGTCGTCGCGCTGGTGGATGACGAGCCGACTCTGAAGCAACTGAGGCTCGACGTGGACCGCAAGACGGGCAAAAGCGTGCTGAGGCTCTACCCGTGCAACAGCGAGATGCCGCCGGTGGACTTCAAGGATGCCGCCGACAGCATCGTCGGGGTGAAAATCGGCGTGGTCCGTTACAACGCCCCGAAGCGGGAGCCCCGCCGAGAATCGGGAACCCGCCGCAAGAAGTAACGTCTAGTTCCGTCCGACACCCCGAGTCTTGTCGGCCGTCCCGCTGAGAAAGCCCAAAGTCAGACGGGCCGCGGCGAATAGGACTGCGGCTCCGGGACCGGAGCCGCCACGGAGCGCCCCATGTCTCGGGTCGGATGGCTCCTCATCGCCTGCGCCGCCACCACCGTCCTCGCCGCGTCCGTCGGCGTCTGGGCGAGCTCCCGGCAGGTTCTCCCGCCCGAGATCCGGGTCGCCTCCGGCCAGCCGGGCGGGCTGTACCACACCCTCGCTCGGGCCTACGCCGACCGGCTCCAGGCGCGTGTCAACCGCCCCGTCCGGGTGGTCGAGACCGCCGGCAGCGCGGAGAACGTCGGGTTGCTCCGCGGCGGTGGGGCCGAGCTGGCGCTGATCCAGACCACCTCCCTCAACCCGGACGGGGTCGCGGGCGTCGCCCCGCTGTTCCCCGAGCCGGTCCACCTCCTGGTCCGCCGGGGCCGGGCGGTCGCCTCCCCGGCCGAGCTCCGCGGGCGGCGGGTCGCCCTCGGGCTGGAAGCGTCGAGCATGCGGCAGAACGCGGCGGCGGTGCTCGCCCACTACGGGCTGGCGGGCGGGGACGTGGCGGACGCCAGGCACTTCGCGGCGGTCGGGGCGGACCCGGGGGTGGACGCGGCCGTGGTTACAACCGGGTGGATGAACCCCCAACTGGAGGCAATCCTCCGGGACGGGGGCGTCGAGCTGGTCGGCCTGCCGGACCCCGAGGCGGTCGCCGCCCGGCACCCGTGGCTAGTCCCGGCGACCGTCCCCGCGGGGCTGTACTCCGGCGCCCCGGCGGTCCCGGCCGCGCCGGTCCGGACGGTCGCGGCGACGGCCCTCTTGGCGGCCCGGGCGGACGCCCCCGACGACCTCGTCCGGGAGGCGCTGGCGGCGCTGTACGAGACGGACCTGCGGGCCGAGTTCCCGGCCGTCCAGTCGCCGAAGGCCGCCCGGGAGTACGACGGGGCGGTGATGCACCCCGGCGTGGCGGCGTACCACGACCCGGCCGCCCGGTTAGCCAAACTGACCCGGGCGGCGGAACTCGCCGCGAAGTCCAAGGAGGTGGTGTTCGGGGCGGGGGCGCTCGCCGTCCTGGTCTGGGGGTGGGTCCGCCGGCGGCGGGAGCGGCGGGCAGCCGCGGCCGACGAGGAGCAGAAGCGGAAGCTCGACGAGTTCATCGGGCGGACGCTGGCCGTCGAAGTGGAGCAGATGGAGGTGGCCGACCCGGAGCAGCTCCGCCCGTTCCTCCGCCGGGTGACGCACGCCAAGAGGGAGGCGCTGCAGGAGCTGACGAGCGAGAAGGTGCGCGGGGACCAGCTGTTCGCGATCTTCCTGGCCCAGTGCGCCGCGCTAAGCGAGAAGATCCAGATGCGGATGCTCTACGGCCGCCTCTGCGCCGGCGTGCCGGAGGGGGAACGGGGGCGGGCGGAGCAGGACGCCCCCGCCCCACCCGCCGCCGACGGGTCGTCGCCCGCAACGCTCGAAACAGGGGTTCCAGGTGCAGCAGGACCAGCCGCTCCGCCCGACCGAGGCGATGGACGTTGATGCCGTCCTTCAAGGTCCATACCGCCACGGCGGGAGAGGGGGAGAGTTCATCTACCCGCCCCTCGCCTTTGCTACCTCAGCCGCAGTCTTGACCGCCGTGCCAGCGTAGTGCTCGGCCATGCTTTTCGTGTGGTGGCCGAGCAGCGCCTGCACGGCGTCGAGGCCGAACACCTCCTGGATCTCCGCGGCGGCCAGGTGGCGGAGTTGGTACGGGAACCACGCCGGCACCCCAACCTTCTCACACGCGCGGGTGATCGCGGCCCGGTAGCTGTTGTCGGTGTACCGGTCCTTCGGCGCCCGCCGCGGCGCCGCCACCTTCGGCACCTTCCGGTTGCCGCCCGACCCTCCACCCCGGCCCTCGCGCGCGGCCTTCTGCTCGGCGCGTAACCCCTCCGTCGCCTCTTTCGGCGAGAAGCATGGCGCTTCGGGGTTTCGGTCGAGGAACGGTGCGAGAACGCCCTGGGCTTCGCCGGCGAACAGCAGAACGCGGGGCTTGTTCTTCCACGACAACTTGTGCTTCTTCGGGACGTAGGCCCAGACGCCGAGCTTGTCGAGGTTGTGCCGGCCGGCCCCGGGGACGTTGATGACGCCGCCGCGGTGGACCTGGGAGGGCGTCATCGCGCACACCTCGCCGGGGCGGGCGCCGCTCGCCAGTTGCAACACAACCATAGCCCGCGGCTGCGGGCGGAGAAATGGCAGCACCGCCTTGACGTGCTCGGGGTCGGCCGGGTCCACGATCTTCGGCGCCCGGGCCTCGCCGACCTTCGGCCGCGGCACCGCCTTCAACGCCTGCCAGCGCTCATGCGTGGTCCGCTCGGCCTGGACGCCCCACCGCCAGATGCGGCGGACGGTGTCCACGTGGTAGTTCACCGTCGAGACGCTGAACCGCTTCTCCCCGGACTTCTTGAGGCTCGGGAGGCCGCAGAGCCACGTCTGCCACGCACGTAGATCCTTCGGGCCGAAGTCGGCGACGGCGGTCGCGGTGTAGAGTTCCAGCAGCAGGTCCACAGCTAGCACTGCCCGCTCACGCTGCAACCCCTCCTGCGGGGAGTCCGGCGACTCCAGGTAGTCGGCGCACAGTTCCGACACGAGGTAATCGTCGGGGCTCAGCGCGGCGGCAGTCGGGTCGATCGCCCACAGGGCGGCCAGACGGCCGTACTCGGCGCGTGCTTCGGCGCTGCCCGCCGGCCCGAGGATGTGCCACTTCCCGTTCCACCAGACCCGCTCGCGACCGCCGACGACGGTCGGCTTGCCGAGGTGACTTTTCTTCGGACGGCCCATGTCGCACCCCCGTAAACGGAGCAACCGACCCGAGTTTACGGACGCCGTCCGTAAACTCAAGGTCGGCAGCGTGGATGCTTGACCGTCTAGACTACTTAAACCCTTACGATTTCAGGACTTGCGAGGGTGACTGACGGGATTTGAACCCGCGACATCCAGATCCACAATCTGGCGCTCTAACCAACTGAGCTACAGCCACCGACAGCGGCGACCGCAGTCGCCACACGTTCGTTCTACACCCGCGCGGCCGCGGCAGCAACTCCCCCCGACCCGGTTTCGCCCCGCCGGCTACACTGCCGGCATGAGCCCGCCGCGCCGCAGCTTCCTTACCGCCCGCTGGTGCAACCTCGTCCTCGCTAACTACCCCGTGCCCGACGACCTCGTCCGCCCGCACCTGCCGCCCGGCGTCGAGCCCGACCGCCGCGACGGCGCCGCGTGGTGCAGCCTCGTCGGCTTCCAGTTCCTCGACACCCGCGTCCTCGGCGTCGGCTGGCCCGGCTACCGCCACTTCCCCGAGTGGAACCTCCGCCTCTACGCCCGCCGCGGCGACGAGCGCGGCGTCGTGTTCGTCCGCGAGTTCGTCCCGCAGCGGCTCGTCGCGGGGCTCGCCCGCCTGGTCTACAACGAGCCCTACCGCGCCGCCCGCATGACGATGGACGTGACCGACACGCCGGCCGAGGTGACGGCGCGCTACACGGTGGCGTGGGGCGGACGCACGCACGCGCTCCGCGCCGCGGGGGCGAAGCCGGCGGTGCGGCCGGGGCCGGACAGCGCCGAGCACTGGTTCAAGGAGCACCGCTGGGGCTACGGCACGAGCCGCCGCGGCCGGCTGCTCCGGTACGAGGTGAGCCACCCGGAGTGGGACGTGTACCCGGTCGCCGACTTCGCCGCCGACGTGGACTGGGGCACGCTGTACGGCCCCGCGTGGGCCGCCATGACCGGCCGCGACCCCGCGAGCGTGGTGCTGGCGGCGGGGTCGGCGGTGAGCGTGTACCCGAAGGGGTGAGGGCACCCGCTCCTACTTGCCGAGGCCGCGCGGGGCGCGCAGCGCCTCCAGCGGCGGCGACAGCTTCACCCCGTTGGCGGCGTCGCGGGTCAATGCCTCCGACACCGCGTGCGCCAGGTCCGGGTTGCGCGACAGGTAGTCCTTCGTCCACAGCAGCGCCGGCGACACGCCCTTGTCGGCCTTCCCCACCTTCCCCGCCCCCGGCGGCACCGGCGACCCCAGCGCCGCCTGGAACGCGTCCGCCGACTCCTTCGCCGCCGCCGGGTGCTTCGGGTCGCCGTCGCGGTACGCCAGCACCACCCCCTTGCCGAGCCGCCCCGCCAGCCGCCCCTCGGCCGTCGCCACCGGCGCCGCGAGCGCCAGGTTCTCCAGCTGCGCGAACCGCGCCGCCGCGTCGTCGAGCCGGCCCTCCCGGAGGTACAGCAGGGCCAGGTCGATCGCCGCCAGGTTCCACTCGTCCGCCGGCGTCTTGCGGCGGTCGAGCACGGCCACCAGCTCGCGCTCCCGCCCCGTGGTGATCCGCTCCGGCGACCGCACGTCCGGCAGCCCCACCAGCGGCGGCGGGGTCGGCCGGGTCGGCGCCGCCGGCGGCGGGTGGAGCGCGGCGTACCCGGCCACCCCGCCGGCGACGGCGAGCACCGCCAGGCACCCGGCCGCCACCCACCGGCCCCACCGCGGCGGCGGCGGGACCGGCACCGCGCCGGAGAACCCGAGCGTCGCCGCCGACCCGCTGACGGTGCCCGACAGGGTCGTACTCGTCGGCGGCTGCGGGCCGGACGGCGTCGGCGGCAGCGGCACGCCCGGCGGCCGCGCGGGCAGCCCGACCGCGAGCCCTTCCTTCACCCGCGCCAGGTCGCGCAGCACCTCGCGGGCCGTCTGGTAGCGGTCGGCCGGGTCCTTCGCCATGAGCTTGTGAACCAGCCCGCACAGGTCCGGCGGCAGGTCCGGCCGCAGGTCGGCGAGCGGCGGCGGGCGGTCGGTGACGTGCTTCAGCGCCACCTCGACGGCGGTGGTGCCGCGGAACGGCGGCTCGCCGGCGAGCAGGTGGTACGCGGTCACGCCGAACGAGTACAGGTCGCTGCGGTGGTCCACCGCCTTCCCCTGCGCCTGCTCCGGCGACAGGTACAGCGGCGTGCCGAGGGTGACGCCGCTCTGCGTGAGGTTGAGCGCCTCGCCGGGGGCGAAGAACCGCGACAGCCCGAAGTCCGTCACCTTCACCTCGACGCGCCTGGTGACGAGGATGTTCTCCGGCTTGATGTCGCGGTGGACGAGCCCCTGGTCGTGGGCGCGGGCGAGGGCCGTGGCGACCTGCCGCATCATGCTGACGGCGACGGCGAGTTCCGGCGGCCCCCTGCGGGCGAGGTACTCGCGGAGGTTGCGCCCCTCGACGTACTCCAGCGCCATGTAGCGGAGCCCGTCGTGCTCGCCGAACTCGTAGACCTGGACGATGTTCGGGTGGTTCAACTTGGCGACGGCGTGCGCCTCCGCCTCGAACCGCTTGAGGGCGGTGGGGTTCCGGGTGAGGTCGGCCTTGAGGAGCTTGAGCGCGACGGCCCGCTTGAGGGACAGCTGCCGGGCGAGGTAGACCTGCCCCATCCCGCCGCTGCCGAGCTTGCGGACGACCTGGAACCCGCCGAGGGTGCGGCCGGACAGGTCGGCGGGCTCGGCGGCGCGGGTGGCGTCGGGCGGCAGGGTGGGGTCGGACGGGGCATCCGGCATCGGTTCCGGCTCCGGCGGCGGCGTCATCTTACCCGCGCGGCGGGGAAACGGGTATCAACGGCGAGGCCCGCTGCCGCTCTCGGCTTCGCGCCGGGCGACCCGAAGCCGCGAGCGGCAACGGGCCCGGAAGAATGCCGGGAACGTGGCTTGATCCGCGAGGGTGGGGCTGATGTTGACCGACCGCCGGGGCGCAGGTATACGCCCGGACAGACCATTGGAACGGGGGACGGCGTGATGCGCACGATCGCGTACTGGGTGACGACGGCGCTGCTCGGCCTGGGCTACCTGGCCGGCGGGTTCGGCGACCTGGTGCAGCCGGCCGGGTTCGACGAGGAGACCGCGAAGCTCGGGTACCCGGCGCTGTTCTTCCGCATCCTCGGCTTCTGGAAGCTGGCGGGGGCGGTGGTGGTACTGCTGCCGGGCCTGCCGCGGGCGAAGGAGTGGGCGTACGCCGGGTTCGTCATCAACCTGACGGGCGCGGCCGTGACGCACGTCGGGATCGGCGACCCGGCGAAAGACCTGATCGCGCCGGCGGTGATGCTGGCGCTCGCGGCGGCGTCGTGGGCGCTGCGCCCGGCGTCGCGCCGCCTCGCCGGGCCGTGCGTGTTGCGTGGGGCCGGTTTCCAACCGGCCTGGTATCGCCGGCCGGTTGGAAACCCTGGTATCGCCGGCCGGTTGGAAACCGGCCCCACACCGCGTCAGAACGCCGCCCGGTACACGCCCTCGATCTCCGCCGCCGACTGCGGCAGCCGCGGGTTCACGCGCATCAGCCGCTTGATCGCGAACGCCTTCTCCGCGAAGCCCGGCAGCATCGCCTCCGTCACCCCGATGTCGCGCAGCCGCGTCGGGATGCCGATGTCCTCGCGCAGCTTCGCCACCATCGCCACCGCCCGCACCGCCGCGTCCTCGGCCGCTTCGTCGTCGTCGGGGGCGCCGAGCAGCGCCGGCAGTTTCGCCAGCGTCCGCACCGCCGCGGGGCGGTTGAACTCCATCACGAACGGCAGCAGCAGGCCGTTCCCCGCGCCGTGCGACACGTGGACGGCGCCGCCCACCGGGTACTCCATCGCGTGCACCAGCGCCACGCCGGCGTTCGAGAACGCCAGCCCGCCGAGGGTGCCGGCCAGCGCCATGCCGTCGCGGGCCTCCAGGTCGTCGCCGTTCGCCACCGCCCGCCGCAGGAACTTGCCGACCAGCGTGATCGCCTCCCGCGCCATCACGTCGGCCATCGGGTTCTTCCCCTGGTACACCGTCTTCTCGCCGCTCGGCAGCGGGAAGTCGTTGTTGTCGATCGCGGTAAACGCCTCGATCGCGTGCGTCAGCGCGTCGATGCCGCTGTCGGCCGTCACCTTCGGCGGGCACGACGCGCTCAGCAGCGGGTCCACGACCGCCGCGTCAGGCCGCAAGAACGGACTGAGGCAACTCACCTTGATCTGCCGCGCCGTGTCGCCGAACACGGCCGCGGCCGACACCTCCGAGCCCGTCCCGGCCGTGGTCGGCACACCGATCGTCGGCAGCACCGGGCCGGGCACGCGGCAGTCGCCGGTGTAGTCGAGCGGGTCGCCGCCGTGCGCCAGGACCAGCGACACCAGCTTCGCCACGTCCATGTTCGACCCGCCGCCGAGGCCGAGGATCACGGCCGGCGCCACCGCCCGCGCCTTCGCCGCCGCGGCCCGCACGACCTCCACCGCCGGCTCCGGCTTCTCGACGAGGTAGGTCTCGACCGCCATCCCGGCGGCGAGGATCGGCTTGACCACCGCGTCGAGGGTGCCGACCTTTTGCAGCGTGGGGTCGGCGACGACGAAGACGCGGC
>JBGAQM010000118.1:0-15765 GCA_044220735.1 Urbifossiella sp.
GCGCGCACCCGAATTAGTGTTCGAGGTCGTATGACCTCACCCGACCGCCGGCTCACGCCCGGCGGCCGGGTCACTTCCCGCGGAACACTCACCGATCACCAGTTGCAGCCACATCACGACCCATTGTTGGACTCCCACGCCGCATACGGTCGGGATCCGAGCCGACTTACCGCCCCTGATTCCAGTAAATCCGTACGTTCTTCGTCGCCCGGCCGCAGGCGACGATGTCTACCTTGCCGTCGCCGTTGAAGTCGGCAGTGGTCAGGTCCTCGACCGCCACGCCGCCCTCGTCCACGAGTTGCCGCGTCCAACCACCGCCGGCGTGTGTGTAGACGCGTACCCCCGACTTCTCCATGAACGGCTCGCCGGCCTTCGGGTTGTCGCGAACGCCGATCACCAACTCGTCCCCCGGCGTCCCGTCCAGGTCCGCGAACGCGACCGCGTGGCCCCACTTCAGTTTATCGTCGATGACTGTGCGGTCCCACAACTCGCCGGCGCCCTTCGTGTACGTCACGACCTGGTTGCCGTGCCAGGGCTCGATCGTGCCGATCACGGGGCCACTACCGGTCTTTCCGATCTTGATCTCGCTCGCCCCGCGGCTCCCCGTCGGCGTGGTCTGGTTGCCCGCGCCGACCTTTGCGGCCTGCCACTTCGGCTGGGCACGGGTGAGGCGGTACACGCCCTCGTAGCTCGTCACCAGGATCTCGTTCCCGCCGCGGCCGGCGACGGGGGCGAAGTTGTGCATGACGTGCAACTCGTCGAACAGCACTTCGGCCTTCCAGCGTTCTGCCTTCTCCGGCTCGGCGGGTACCTTGTACGCCATCACCCGCACCGGCCGGCCGTCGAGCCAGTTGCCCTTCTGCGTTGCGTCGCGGCCCATCAGCGGGACGTGGACGACTTCGGGCTTGCCGTCACCGTCGATGTCGAACGCCCGCACCCGGTGAACGGTCGGCTCGTCGCACGGGATCGGGAACATCGTCCACTCGTCGTCGAGAGTCTTGCCGCGCTTCAGCCACTGGAGCGTGCCGGGGTTGGCGGTGTCGAAGGGCCGCCACGCCGCGCCGAGAACGATGTCGAGCAACCCGTCGCCGTCGATATCGAGGACGGCGGCCGAGACGTTGTCGGGTCGCGACTTGCCGTCGAGAATAACGCGCTTCTTCCAGGTCGGGTTCTCGTACCAGACCACCTTCTCCTTGTCCACGACGAGGACGTCGGGCTTCGCGTCGTTGTTCAGGTCGGCGGCGAGGACGGCGTAGCCGATCGAGAGTTTGGTGTCGATCTCCTGTGTGCGGAAGCGGAGGGGGGCGGGGACGTCCGGGCGGGCGGCAGAACCGGCCGCGGCGAGGAACCCGGCGAGCACAATTCCGGCGAGCCTCATGCGAACACCCTGGAGTGCGAACTAGGGTTGACAGGATTCAGGCGTGCCCCCAGTTTACCCACCTGGAACCGTCCGTCACCCCGGTCGCGTCCGGGAGCGGTTCGGGCCAATCGTCCGGGTTGACCGGGGCGTTCGGATCGGGACAATGATGGGGTTGGGTCCGGCCCCGCCGCGGAAGGACGACGCATGACCACACCCGCCTCGCAGCGCCCGGCCCGCGAGTGGCTACTGCTGGTGCTGGCGCTGGCGATCGTCGGCGGTGCAGTGGTGCCGCTGTGGCACCTGGCCGGGGGCGAGAGCCGCGAGGACTTCGCGGCGAAGTGGACGCCGGAACGGCTGCGGGCGCTGTTCCTCGGCCCCGAGCAGGTGCTGTGCTATCTGGCGTTCGTGTGGGCGGCGCTCATCCTCCAGAGCCGCTACCGCGAGGTGTGGCGGCAGCGGCAGGCGTTCGGGTACGGCCTGTTGCCGGACGAGGAGGGCGCCCGCATCCTGCCGGAAGACGCCCGGCCGCTGGCCCGGAAGGTCGAGCACGTGACCGGCCGGCGGCCGTTCATCCTGGCGAACATGATCCGCCTCGGCCTCGGCAAGTACGCCATCTCGAAGTCCGCGCCGGACGTCGCCGAGGTGGTCCGCAGCCAGGCCGACGTGGAGACGAGTCGGCTGGTCAGCACCATGGGCACGGTCCACTACCTCGCCTGGGCCATCCCGGCGATCGGATTCGTTGGAACTGTACGGGGTTTGGCAGGTGCATTCGGCATGGCCGGAGTCACCGATGTGGGCATGGCCGACTTCACCCGACAGGCGACGGACCAGCTGAAGATCGCGTTCGACTGCACGCTGGTGGCGCTGCTGCTGAGCCTCGTGCTGATGTACCTGGTCCACACCGTCCAGCGAGCGGAGGAAACGCTGGTCGTGGACGCGCAGGAGTACTGTCAGGAACACCTGCTGCTGCGGCTGTACGACCCGGGCTGACACGAACGACGGCGGGTGGTGTTGCGGCTTGATCCCCACTGGCGGCCACCGATGCTCTGGTCGAGGAAGCCTGCTCCGGTCCACGACAAGTCCCGCGTCGTCGGAATCGACCTGACCGCGTCGCGAGTCCGGGCCGTGTCCGTCGGCGGCGGGAAGGTGCGCGTCCTCGTCCTCGACGACCCGGCGGAGGAACTCGTCCTCGCCGTCGCAGGCGACCGCCGCACGCCCGAGGTGGGTCACGCCGGGGCGGCGCTACGGCGCACCGCCCCCCACTCCGTCGGGACGGGGTTCCTGCCGGCAGTGGGGCAGCCGCGCGAGTTTCCCGCCGGCCGGCACTCGCTCACCGCCGACGCACTCGTCGAACTCGCGCTGGCGAAGGCCGGCGCCACGATCGCCGCGGAAACGGATGCTGCCGGGCTCGTCGTGCCGTCGTACCTGACAGCCCCTCAGGCGGCGAAAGTGGCGGCCCTCGCCGCGAAGGTGAAGGTGCCGCTCAAGGGCACGGCCGCCGCCGCGCTCGCGGTCGCGGCCCACCGGGCCGGGTCGGTCCTCAGTGGCCGGCCTGGCACGACCGGCGACGGCGATGTCATCCCGCTCCGCCCCGGGGCCACCGGGCCGGGGGCGGCGGTCGTCATCGACGCGGACGAGTTCGCCCTGACGGCGACGGTCGTGCAGGTCGATCGGACCGCGGCGAAGGTGCTCGCCGCGGGGCACTGGCCGCAGGTCGCACTCAAGCTGTGGATGGACCGGCTCATCGACGGCGTATCCGACCGCTGCGTCCGCCTCTGTCGCCGCGACCCGCGCGACTCGGCCGACGCCGAGCAGGCGCTGTACGAGCAACTCGACGCCACACTCGACAACTACCGCACCGCCGGTGCCGCGTCGCTGTCGGCACGGATCGGGCACTGGTATCAGGACCTGTCCGAACCCGCGGAAGACTTCGAACAGCACACCGCCGGGCTGGCCCGCTCCGCGGCCGAGACGTTGAGAGAGTTCGTCACCGCCTCCGGGGTGCCGGTGCCGCCGCGGGTCATCTGGCTGACACACGCCGCCGGCCGGTTGCCGGGCTTTGGCCGGGCCGTTCACCTGCACACGCCTGAAGGGACGGCGGTGGAGGTGCTGCCGCCGGGCGCCGTCGCCCACGCCGCAGCGGCGCTCGTGCCCCGGTGGGCCGCGGGCGAGTTGCCCCGCTCCCACCTCGACGGCTCCCTCCCTCTCCCGGCCGACGTGACCGCCGCAGCACCGCGGTCCTCCACGAACCGCTAGCCCGCCCGCTCCCGCGGAGCCACCCCGATGCGCGTCCGGCACAAGCAGCCCACCCTGGTCAGCATGTGGATGTTGGACGTGTTCTGCTGCGCCCTCGGCTGCGTCACCCTGCTGTGGCTCCTCAACACCCGGCAGGCCGCCGACCAGACCACCGCCGCACAGTCCGCCTTCGCCGATCTCGCCCGGGTCCGCGACGACTTGAAACTCGCCGTCACCAGCCTCGACTCCACAAAGCTGCGATTGAACTCGGAGGTGAAGAACCTCACGACCGAGCTCGGCGCCGTGCGGGTCGAGAAGGCCGACCTCGCCCGCAACCTCGGTATCGCCCGCGACGAGGCGAAGGCCGCGCAGGAACTCCTCGACGCCACAACGACCGCGCTCAACGCCACCGAGAAGAAGCTCGACGTCACCGCGAACGACCTGGTCGTCGCCCGCAAGCAGGCCGACGACGCGGACGACCTCCTGCGCCGCAAGCAGAAGGAGGCCGACGTTCTCGCCCGCAAGGCGGCCGCGTCCGCCGCCACCGCCGAGGACCTGGCCCGGCTCGTCCGAACCACCGAAGAGGAGCGAGTCGCGCTCGAACGCCGCGCCGCCGAACTGAAGGTCACGCTCGCCGACCTCGACGCTCGACTCTCGTCGGCCGCGGCGGACGCCAAGGCGATGGCGTCGAAGTCGGCCGCGGACCTGACCGCGACGCGGACGGTCGCCGAGAAGGCCGCCACCGACGCGGCCGCGGCGAAGGCGGCGGCGAGCAAGGCCGACACCGACCTCCTCGCCGCCCGCGGCCAGATCCGCGACCTCCGCAAGCAGATCGACGACGCCAACGCCACGATCATCGACCTCCAGGGGCAGAAGGCCAAGCTGGCGGACAAGACGAACAAGCTCGACCCGAGCGACGAGAAGCGGTTCGCCGGCATCTCGATGACCGGCCGGAACGTGGTGTTCCTGGTGGACACGTCCGGGAGCATGGAGAAGACCGACAGCCAGACCGCGGCGCCGATGAAGTGGCCGAACGTGTGCGACACGATCGCCCGCGTCATGCGGAGCGTGCCGACCATCGAGCAGTACCAGGTGATCGTCTTCTCGAAGGAGGCCCGGTGGCTGTTGGGGTCGGGCGAGTGGCGGCGGTTCGAGGGTGAGAAGACCGTCGCCGACGTCCGCGAGGCGCTCGGCCGCATCAAGCCGGCCGACGGCACGAACATGCACGCCGGCTTCGACCTGGCGTTCGGCCTCCGCCCGCGTGGGCTCGACACCATCTACCTGTTCTCGGACGGCCTCCCGAACATCGGCCCCGGCCTCTCCCCGGCTCAGCTGGCGGCGGTGCCGCCACTGGAGGAAACGCGGCAGGCCGAGATCATGGGGCGGTTCATCCGCGAGAAGCTCCGCTCAACGTGGAACCCGCCCGCCGCCGCCCGCATCCGCATCCACTCGATCGGGTTCTACTACGAGAGCCCGGACCTGGGCGCGTTCTTGTGGGCACTGGCCCGCGAGAACGACGGCAGCTTCGTCGGCATGAGCCGGCCGTAAGGGTCCGGCGCTTGCGGCGCGGCATCGCCGGAAGCGCCGCAAGCGTGGGCCCCCGTGCCCCCGGCCGTTCTTCCGTTCCCACGCTATCCTGTCCGGGTTAGGGCTCCTGCACGGAGGCATCCCGCATGGCCGCGGTTCAACCGGTGACTGTCGGCCCGTACAACGTGGGGGCCGGTAACCCCCTCCTGTGGGTCTGCGGCCCGTGCGTCATCGAAAGCCGTGACTTCACCCTCGCCGTGGCCGCACGACTCAAGAACCTCGCCGAACGGCTCACGCTGCCACTTGTTTTCAAGGCGTCGTTCGACAAAGCCAACCGCTCCTCCGGCAAGTCCTTCCGCGGCGTCGGCCTCCACGACGGCCTCGCCATCCTCGACGCCGTTCGGAACGAAACCGGCCTCCCCGTCACCACCGACATCCACGATGCCGCACAGGCCGCGCCCGCGGCCGAGGTGTGCGAGATTCTGCAAGTCCCCGCCTTCCTCGCACGACAAACCGACCTGCTCGAAGCGTGCGGCAAGACGGGCCGCGTCGTGAACGTAAAAAAGGGCCAGTTCATGGCCCCGTGGGACATGAAGAACGTCGTCGCCAAGCTCGCCGAGGTCGGCAACCGCCGCGTGCTGCTGACGGAACGCGGGACCACGTTCGGCTACGGGCTCCTCGTCAACGACATGCGCAGCGTGCCGTGGATGCAGCAAACCGGCGCCCCGGTGATCTTCGACGCCACCCACAGCGTACAGACACCGGGTGCGCTCGGGGACCGAACCGGCGGCGACCGCACGATGGTCCCGGTCCTCGCCCGCGCCGCCGTGGCCGCCGGGTGTGACGGGCTGTTCGTCGAGACGCACCCGACGCCCGACACGGCCCCGAGCGACGGGCCGAACATGGTCCCGCTCGACGACCTCGAAGACCTGGTCCGTTCGTGCCTCCGCCTCCGCGACGCCCTCGCCGCCGACGCCCCCACGGGTCCGCCTTCATGAACCTCTCTGCCCGCCGCCTCGCCGTCGCGTCGTCCGTGGGGTCGGTCGCCGTGGCGCTGACGGCTCTGGCCCTCACTGGTTGCCCGAACACGGACACCAAGACCAAGTCCATCGACCCCAACGTGCGCACGTCCGGGGCGAAGGCCGACCCGTGGGAGGGTGCGGCGAAGCGGTTGGCGAAGGAGACCGACCCGGCCGGCGTCCGCGGGGCGCTCAACAAACTCGCCGAAGAACTGGCCGCGCGGCCCGACGTGCCCGGCCCGGCGGCGCTGTCCGCCGACGCTGAGAAGGCGCTCGTCCCGCTCGCCCGGCTGGCCCCCGAAGACCTGGACGTCGTCCGGCCCGCAACGTACTCGGCCGGCGACGCGGTCTACCTCGCCGAGTGTCTGTACCTCCGTGACTCGGCCCGCGCCCTCGACCCGGTCGGCCTCCCGCCGGCCGAGCAGGCGCGGGCGGCGTTCGCCTGGGTGTGCCGGCAGGTGTACGTCCGCCCGTGGCTCATCGACGGCCGGTTCGTCCCCGCCGTGCCTCCGACCTACGTCCTCCGTCGCGGTTGGGGCACCGGCCTGGAACGCGCGACCGTCGCCCTCGCGCTGTTCCAGCAACTCGGCCTCGACGCCGGGTTGGTCGGCCCGAACGACGCCGCCGACCGGTCCGTGGGGTACGCGCCGCCGTGGCTCACGGCGGCCGAATCGCCCACTGCCCCCGGCCCGTTCTGGGCCGTGGCCGTGCGCGCCGGGGCCGACGTGCTCCTGTTCGACCCGTTCGGCGGCCGCACCTTCCCCGCCCCACTAGCGCAACTGAAGGCCAACCCCGATCTGCTCAAGTCGTGGGCCGACGACAAGGAGCACCCGTGGAAGGTGCCGGCCGACGTGGTGAAGCAGGCGACAGTGTACCTGTCTGTGCCGCTGCCGGCGCTCGCCCCGCGGATGACGGTTTTGGAAGAGCAGACGAGGGCGGAACTCGGCGCCGTTTTGGCCGTGGACGTGAAGGCACTGCGCGACCGGTTCGCGGCCGCGTCGCCCGTCGGCCCCGGTCTCGACGACGTCAAGGCGTGGAACCCGCCCGGCGACGGGCTCGCCTACCCGCGCGTGCTGGCGTCTTTCCTGCCGCCGGAGGACGGCGGGACGGACCGCCGCCCGCCGGGGCAGCGGCTCGTGGACCTGTACCCGACCTCACGCATCCCCGCGCGCGAGCTGATCTTCGCGCCCGGCGTCCTCCCCGATGGCCTGATGTTCCCAACGATCGGCGACCGACTCCGCGGGGCGGCCGGGCACGGGTACGACACGGCGTTCCTTGCCCCGCCGACCCCGATCGAACGGATCCAGCGCGGCCAACTCCAGGACGCGACGCGGATGCTCACGGAACGTCAGGACGGTTTCGCCCGTGGCCAGGAGCAGATGCGGAACGTCACGCCCGAACAACTCGACGCGTGGGTGAGGACGGCGAACCGGGTCTACGGGGCCCTGAGGCAGGCCGAGTTTCCCGACCCGAACCAGCCGCGGCCGAACCCGCCGACCGACCCCGCCGTTGCGGCGGCACGGGCGGCTGTCGAGGAGTTCTGGCGGACGACGGGGCCAGTGGCACAGGCGATCGCGGCGCGGATCACGGCGCGGATCGGGTTGGCCGAGGCGTCGTACCTGCTCGCGTTGGCAAAGCACGAGGAGGCCGAACGGCATCAGTTACGAGCCGAGAAGGCGGCCGAACCGAACGCGAGCCGGGCGCGAGCGACGGCCGCGAACGCGTGGGCAGAGGCGGCAAACACCTGGCGTTCGTACCTGGATCAGGCGGCAACCCTCCCGGGTCTGGAGGCCCGTGTCGCGCACGCCCGGCGTCTGGCGGCCCGGGCCGAGTCACTGGCGCCGAAGGTGGGGTAACGACAGCGGGGAGCAGCTGTTGCGAAGAGGTCTTCGATTCTGACGGGTATTTGTGCAGGAGACTCAATTTGTGCGGGAAGGGGTGTCGCACTCCTCCGCAACCAATGACACCGTTCCCCGTGTCTACCTGACCGCCCCTTGTGCGGCGGCCGCCGCGCGGGAACAATCGTGTATCCTCGACCGTCCTGCGAGCCGGACCCAATGCGCGCCCGACTGGTTCCCGCCGACGGCGGCCCGCCGATCGATTTGGTGAAGGACCTCTCGCTCGTCGGCCGCGGCGAGGAGTGCGACGTCCGTCTGGACCACAAGAACGTGTCGAAGTGTCACTGTGTGCTGGTGAAGACCGACGGGTTGCTGCTGCTGCGTGACCTCGGCAGCACGAACGGCACCCGGGTGAACGGCCAGCGGGTGCGGCGGGCGGCGCTGCTACCGAACGACTCGGTCGGGTTCGGCACGGTGAAGTTCAAGCTGCTGTTCGGAGCCGATCTCGACGCCGCTTTGGCCGCCGAGGCCGCTGCCGGCGGACCGGCGCCGCCCGTCCGCCGAAACGTG
The DNA here is from genome assembly GCA_044220735.1 of Urbifossiella sp. Taxonomy (GTDB): domain Bacteria; phylum Planctomycetota; class Planctomycetia; order Gemmatales; family Gemmataceae; genus Urbifossiella. Next base: position 8,550 of record JBGAQM010000118.1, read on the forward strand.
CTGCCCGACGTGTACCGCGAGGAGCACACGCCGCCGACCTAGCCGCCCGTCTTCGCCCGAATTCGGCGGACCTCCATCGGCCCGAACTCGGCGCGGATCTCGAAGGTGCTCTTCTCCGTCTTCGCCTTGTCCGTCCGCGCCGTCTCCCCGTTGATCTTGAACACCGTCGTCCCGCCCGCGGCGGTGATGTCCATCGTGTTCCACTCGCCGAGCTTCACCATCTTCAACTGCGTCGGGTTGACGTCGAACTTGCTGCCGAGGAGGAACAGGTCGTTGTTGCAGCCGGTGCCGGGTAGGAAGTCGAAGCGGATGGTCGTCTCCTTGCCGAACTCCTGCACCGTCTCGATCCGCACGTCGCCCTTCACGGAGGGGTCGATGACGAGGGTGCCGTCCTTCGAGACCTTCAAGCGGCCCTTGTGTGCCTCGGCCTTGCCGTCGAGTGACTCGCCGCCCTTCGCCCCCTTCGGCTTCCAGCCGGAGAGGTCCTTGCCGTTCAGTAGCATCTTGAAACCCGGCTCCGGGGCGAAGTCGTCGGCACCTGCGGGGATCGCGACGAGGAGGGCGGTGGCGGCGGCGCAGAGGAGGTGGCGCATCGTCAGGCTCGCGGGGGGTGGGAGGGACCGCGGCCAGCGTACCACGTCGGCGCGGGCGGGTGAAGGGGTTGACCCTTTCCCAGGCCGGCAGCGGTGGGTACGTTAGTTCCAACTCCCAGGCGCCCGCCAACCGATGTTCACCCGCTCCCGGATCGACGCCCTCCAGGCCGGCCTCGGCGACGACCTGATCCGGTTCCTCCCGGAGTTGGTCGTCTGCGCCGGCGTGGTCCTGTTACTGCTCGCCCGGCTCGTCCGCCAACTCGACCGCCGCCACCTCGGCGGCCTCGCGGTCGCGGTGCTCGCCGTCGCCCTCTACGCCGCTGTCGACGGCTTCCCGACCCACACCGGCTCGGCACGCCAGGCGAGTCTGTTCGCCGGGATGCTGACGGCCGACCCGTTCGGCGGGTACGTGCGTGTGGTCGTACTCGCGGCCGCGGTCGTCACCGTGCTGCTGACCCGCGCCACCGGCCTGCCGGACGCCGAGGACTCGGCCGACTTTTACGCGCTGCTCCTCGGCGGGGCGCTCGGCATGATGCTGATGGCGTCGGCGAACCACCTCCTCACGGCGTTCATCGCCGTGGAGATGGCGAGCCTGCCGAGCTACGCCCTGGCCGGATTCCTCAAGGGCCGGCGGTCCGGTGGCGAGGCCGCCCTGAAGTACGTGGTGTTCGGCGCCGGGGCGAGCGGCGTGATGCTGTACGGCATCAGCCTGACGGCGGGCACGTTCGGCACCGGCTACCTGCCGGACGTGGCGTCCGGGGCCGCGGCGCGGCTCTCGGGGTCCGACGGCTTCGACCCGCTGCTCCTCGCCGGCGTGGTGCTCACGCTCGTCGGGATGGGGTTCAAGCTCGCCGCCGTGCCGTTCCACTTCTGGTGCCCGGACGTGTTCGCCGGCGCGGCCGCTGAAGTTGCCGGCTTCCTGTCGGTTGCGTCGAAGGCGGCGGCGGTCGCGCTCACGGCCCGGCTCGTGTACGCCTTTCACGCCAGCTGCCCGGACCCGTGGCTGGTGCCGCGGACGCTCGGCGTCGCCCTCGGCGTCGTCGGCGCGGTAACGGTGACGTTCGGGAACCTGGCCGCGTTCGCGCAGACCGACCTGAAGCGGCTCCTGGCGTACAGCACGATTGCGCACGCCGGGTACATGCTGCTCGGGCTGTCGGCGCTGAGCGCGGGGGCGGCGTCGGCCCTGCTTTACTACCTCGCGGCGTACCTGCTGATGAACCTGGGCGCGTTCGCGGTGGTGGCCGTGGTTCGGAACGCGACCGGCGCCGAGGACGTGACTGCGGTCCGCGGGCTGGCATGGCGGTCGCCGACCGCGGCGGTGGCGATGGCGGTTTTCCTGTTCTCGCTGTTGGGATTTCCGCCGCTGGCCGGGTTCGCTGGGAAGTTCCAGGTGTTCGCGGCCGTGTACGACACCGCCCGGTCCGCCCCCGGTTGGGTCGGCGCCGCGTTCGGCGTGTTCCTCGCGGTCGGTGCCGTCAACACTGCCGTGAGCGCCGTCTATTATTTGAAGGTGGTCCGCGCGATGGTGCTGGAGGACGCGACCGATCGCCAACCCGTCGCGCCGGGCGGGGCGGCATCGTTTCTGATTGCCGCTTTGGCGGCCGGGGTTGTCGCCCTCGGCGTGGTGTGGAACCCGCTGACCACCGTCGCCGACGGTGCCGCGACCGCGATCGCCCGTCCGGGCTCGCCGGGGGTGCCGACGCGATGACCCCGGCCGATGCCGCCCGCCTTCAGGGCATTTACCACCGCGAGGCTGTGTCTCTCTTGCGCTACGCCCGCTCGGCGGCGCCTCACGCCGCCGGCGCCGACCGCAAGCGCCGCGACGTGCTGTTCGGCGCGGCCGACGAGGCCGCCGCCGCGCTCGACGCCTTCGGCGTCGTTCTCGACGCCCACCGCGTCCCGCTCCCGCCGACAGGGTCGTTCCCGGTCGTGTTCACCGACCTGAACTGCGTGGCCGTCCGTTATCTGTTGGCGAAGGTGGTCGCCGATCGGGCAGCAGCCATCGCGGCGCTCGAAACTGACATCGCCGCGCTGACCACCCCGGCGGCGCGGGCCGCGGTTCAATCCCTTCTTGACCTCGCACGTAAACACCGCGACGCGTTCACCGCCGCCTGACTCGGGCTCTCACTCGTAATTCATCGGTCGCCTGCCAGATTGAAATCCGTTTCAAGGTGTAGGGGCCGTGGTCCGGCCCCGTCTGAACCGGAGTCGAACATGAAGCGAATCCTCTCCCTGGTGTGCGGGCTGGCGCTCGCCGGCACCGCGACCGCCCAGGAGCGCCCGGGCCCGCAGCGGCCCGCGCCGCAAGACCGCCCGAAGGCCGACGCCGGCCGCGACCTGCAGGCCGAGGTCGAGCGGTTGCGGGCGCAGTTGCGTGAGATGGAAGCCCGGCTGGCCCGGGACCGCGAGGGCGACCGCCGCCCCGAGGGTGGTGCGAAGAAGGACGGCCGCGAGGTTGCCCCGCCGCCGCGGCCGAAGGGCGACGAGCGTGGCCCGGCCCCGAAGGCCGAAGGGCGCGGCCCGGCCCCAAAGGTCGATGGGCCGATGGGGGGCCGCGGCGGGTTCGGGCCGGGCGGGCCGGGTGGCGGGTTCGGGCCTGGTGGTCCCGGCGGGTTCGGGCAGGGCTTCGGGAAGGGTGGTCCGAACCCGCCGTTCGGCGGGCCGGGCGGGCCGGGCGGCATGGGGAAGGGGCCGGCGTTCGGCGGCGGGCCGTTCGGGCCGCCGGCGACGGCCCAGGGTCGCGGTCCGGGTGGCCCCGGTGCCGGCCCCGGCGACGTGGAGCAGCGCCTCAACCGCATCATCGACGAACTGGAGCGCCTCCGCGACGACCTGCATCGTAGCCAGGGTCCGCGCCGCTGAAACGGCTTCCGCGTCGAGAACTGAGCCGGCCCGTGCGTGGTCGGCTCAGTCCGTGAAACTCAGTGCCCCGCTGTGCGACGCCCGCGGACGCTGTGCGGGAACAGCTCCTCCTGCCGCAAGTTCCCTGCTGCGTCGAACGGCAGCGGTCGCGGGCTGCCCACCAGTTCCAGGTGCGGGTGGGCCTTCGCCTCGGCCGCGAGCCCCGGCGACACCCACACCTCGGCCACCTCCAGCGTGTTCGGGATCACCGCGAATTTCACCTTCTCCTGCACCGGCTGCCAGCACGTCTCGACGGACATCGCGATGACTTCGCGGTCGGTCGGGAAGCTGATCGGCAGCTTGCTCCGCCACAGGTAGCGGGCCGTCAGGTTGTTCATGCGGAACGGCACCGGGTCGATCGCCGCCAGCGCCCGGTCCGTCGTCAGGTCGGCGATGCCGATGCCGGTCGCGTTGCCGTGACTCTCCGGCGACACGTCCAGCACCGCCATGCGGGTGATCCGCGGGTCGTTCGTCTCGGCCTCGGGGCTCGCCTCGATCAGCATCCGGCCCACCACGTTCGGGTCCATCCCGGCGCCGCTGTAGTTCTTGCCGCACTCACCAACGACCAGCACGTCCATCGCCGGGAAGGGCAGCCGGCCCATGATCTTCCGCGCCTCGTCCAGCAGCACCGGCTCGCGGGCGAACAGGTCGTCGCGGTCCACGACCTCGACCTTCGCCGTCTCCTCGTTCGCGTTCTCCAGGATCGCCAGCCCGCCGATAAATGGCGTCTTCTCGACGATGACCTTGCACGACTCCGGCATCATGTCGCGGAGGCCGCGGGTGCCGAAGCTGTGGACCTGATCGGCACCGTGGCGCTTGCCGAAGCCGATCACCAGCATCTTCACGACGCCGCTCTCGAACGCCCCGCGGAAGTCGGTGTGCGGCTTCACCCGCGACACCGTCACCACGGCGTCGCAGCCGAGGGCGTTCTGGTCCCACCACACCGGCTGGTCCCAGCTGTTGTGACCGATGTTCACCGCGTCCATGTCGGTGAGCACGGGCACGCCGAGGTGCGCCTCGTCGATGTCGTAGCCGGCGAGGAGTTCGCGCTGGCCGGCGGCGTTGGCCCCGCCGTGCGAGCCCATCGCGGAGATGACCACCGGCTTCGCCCCCAACTCCTTCAGGGCGTCGATCGTGGCCTTGGCGATGAGGAGGTAGTTGCGGATGCCGCGGCTGCCGCAGCCGACGCCGACGCGCATGCCGGGCTTGATGCGGGCGGCGGTCTTGCTGTCGAGCCAGGCCCGGCGGACGGCGGCAGCCACGTCGGCGAGCTGCGGCTGCGGGGCGGTCTGACGAACGAGCTGAACCAGCGGAATGTCCACGGCCGGGCCTCGGGGGAGGGGATCAGGCCAGTTTAGCCCGCGTGCCGGATGCGGGGTAGGGCGGCACATTCTGGCGCGGCGCATTGTGTGTACGCCACCCCCCCGGGGGGTCGAGGCACGAATTGAGTCGATGCCACAAAAGAGTGTTGGAGCGATGCCGCGGTCAGGAGTTGCTCACTTCCCGCCAGCGGGCACGGACTTGCGCCGGCGTGGCGGTCCCGGTGACGCCGATTTGTTGGATGGTGATCGAAGCGACGAGGTTGCCGAACGCCGCCGCCTGCTCGTGCGTCAGCCCGCTGACCACCGCCGATGTTATCCCCGCCGAGCAGCTGTCGCCGGCCCCGCAGATGTCGATCGGACCGGACACGGGGAATGAGGGAACATCGGTGGCTGCCGTGCTTCTCGGGGGGTCCGGTATCGGGACGTAGCGAAGGCCGCGTTTACCGAGGGTGCAGAACACCGGCCCGTTGACCAATCCCGCGAGTTCAAACGGCTCGAACGCGAACTCGTACTTCGCGGGCGGCTTCGTCCAAGCGGCCCGATAGCACTCAATCTCGTTCGGCTTGACCGCGACGTTGCGGAACAACCCGACCTGCTCACGGCTGTCGGCCAGTACGAACTTCGAGGGGTCGCGCTTGGCGAGTTTGGCGACGTGTTCCCTCACACGTTTTGTTACGACACCGCAATCCGCTTCACTCACCTGATCCAGTACGATCAGCGCATCGCACTCACGCCACGCCGTTTCGACGAAGCTGATCGTCCAATCCTCCACCTCCGCCGGCGTCGGCGTGCGGTTCTTGATGTCGAGGCGGCTCAGTTCCTTGTCGCCGTACATCGGCTTCGTGTACGTCGGCGTGCGGCGGCCGGGGGCGGCGAAGACGTGCGTCGCGTCCACGGCCGGAACGCGCCCGAGCGCCTGACGCAGTTCGTAGCCCTCGCCGTCGTCGCCGATCGCGGCCACGGGGACGATGCGGCCGACGCCCAGCGCGGCGAGGTTGTTCAGCACCGTGCCGAGCGCCCCGGGATAGCTGCGGACGCCGACCACCTGGTACGCCGTCAGGCCGGTCTCGACCGACGGCTCGTCGCGGGCCGGGTCGATGTCGAGGTAGCGGTCGAGGAACAGGTCGCCGAGCAGGCCCACGGTCTTGCCGGGGATCGTCGTGAGGACGCGCTCGACGAGGTCGGTAGTGAGCATAATGGTAGCTCGGGTTTGAGCCCGGAGGGCGCCGGCGTGTAGCCCCGGGTGGAACCCGGGGCGGCGTGGACGGTGTCACGACCGCGTCGTACCAACGTATCACGCCGTCGCCCGCCCCGGGTTCCACCCGGGGCTACCTCGACGCCCTCCGGGCTCAAACATCAACGATGCCCGGCACGGTAACTGGCGTTTACCGTGTTCACCGGGTACGGCAGCGGGTCGCCCTGAGCCCCGCCGAGGTTGTCCGCACAGCGGGTCGCCATCGCGTCACGGGTGCCAACCGTCGCACTGGCGACGTGCGGTGCAATGACGCAGTTCGGCAGCGCGTACAACTCGTGCTCCGGCGGCAGCGGCTCCGGGTCGGTCACGTCGAGGCCGGCGGCGAAGATGGTGCCGGCCCGCAGCGCCGCCGCCAGCGCCGGCTGATCCACCAGCGGCCCGCGCGACGTGTTCACGAACACCGCCGTGCGTTTCATTTTCCCGAAGGCCTCGCTCCCGAACGGCCCGTCGTCGTCGGGTTCATGTCGGCGTGAACGGAGACGTAATCGCTGTCGCGCAGCAACTCGTCGAGTTCGACGCGGCGGGCGGCCAACTCGCGGTCGGCATCCGGCTTCGGGCCGCGGGCGGTGTACAGCACCTTCATGCCCCAGCCGTGGTGGAGTCGCTTCGCGGTGGCGAAGCCGATGCGACCCATGCCGACGATGCCGAGCGTCTTGCCCGCCAAATCCTGCCCGAGCCAGCCGAGCGGCTCCCACGTCAGCCAGCGGCCCTCCTTCGCGTCGGTGGCGCTTTCGCCGAGCCGGCGCGCGGCCGCGAGCATCAGCGTCACGGCGATGTCGGCGGTTGCGTCGGTGAGGACGCCGGGCGTGTTGCCGACGCGGACCCCGCGGGCGGTGCAGGCGGGCACGTCCACGTTGTTGAAGCCGACGGCGAAGTTGCTGACGACCTGTAGCCGCGGGGCCGCGGCCAGCAGCGCGGCGTCCACCCGGTCGGTGAGGAGTGACACCAGGCCGTCACAGTCGCGGACGCGCTCGCGGAGGACTTCCGGGGATGGTGGGAGGCGGTCGGGCCACACGTCCACGTCGGCCGCGGCGGCGATGCGGTCGAGCCCGGCGGCGGGGATGCGGCGGGCGACGAAGACTTTGGGCATCGACGGTTCCAGGCGGGGTCGAGGGAGAAGCCCGTTCGCGGACGCCGCCCGGTTCCAC
>JBGAQM010000119.1:0-16160 GCA_044220735.1 Urbifossiella sp.
CGTCGCGTCCGCGGTCGCCGCCCAGCCCGCCGCCCGGCCCGGCCTGCGCTTCACCGTCGCCATCGACCCGGCGCTGCCGGAGCAGACCGGCCGCGTCCTCGTCGCCGTGGGGCCGAAGAACGGCACGCCCGACTTCACCGAGTACAAGCCGCCCGTCCTCCCCGTCCTCGGCGCCGACCTCGCCGTCGGCCGCACCGCCACGCTCGACGCCGCTTCCGACGTGTTCCCGATTAGCCCGGCGCTGAACGACCTCCCGGCCGGCGAGTACACGGTGCAGGCCATCCTCGCCACCAACCGCGACGTCAACCTCCCGGACGCGCCCGGCAACCGCTACTGCACCCCCGTGAAGGTGAAGCTCGACCCCGCGGCCGGCACCACGGTGAACCTCACGCTCGACAAGACGTTCGCCGAGCGGAAGCCGAAGGAGAACGCCACCCACAAGTACCTCGCGCTGCCGTCGAAGCTCCTGTCCGACTTCCACGGCCGGCCGATGACCTTTCGCGTCGGCGTCGTCCTGCCGGCGAGCTTCGACAAGGAGCCCGAGAAGAACTACGGCCTGATCCTCGACGTCGGCGGGTTCGGCACCCGCTACACCGACGCGCGGCGGACGCAGCCCGACAAGCGATTCGTGCAGGTGGTGCCGGACGGGGCGGGGCCGTTCGGCGACCCGTACCAGGTGAACTCGGCCAACAACGGCCCCTACGGCGACGCGCTCGTGCAGGAGGTGATCCCGTACCTGGAGAAGGCGTTCCGCTGCGGCGGCGCCGGGAAGCGATTCACCTGCGGGGCGAGCACCGGCGGCTGGGTGTCGCTGGCGTTGCAGGTGTACTACCCCGACACGTTCAACGGCTGCTGGAGCCAGTGCCCCGACTCGCTGACGTTCGAGCGGTTCGAGCTGATCGACCTGTACGCCGACAAGAACGCCTTCGTGAACCGCTTCGGGTTCGAGCGGCCGAGCACCCGCACCCTCGACGGCGATGTGGTTTCGACCGTGCGTCACGAGGCGCAGCTGGACCGCGTGCTGGGAAGGAGTGGTCGGTGGGAACTCGGAGGTCGCGACTGGGCGAGCTGGAACGCGGTGTACGGCCCGCGCGGCACCGACGGCCTGCCGGTGCCGGTGTGGGACGGCAAGACGGGGGCGATCAACAAGCAGGTGCTCGACCACTGGAAGAAGTACGACCTGACGAAGCACGTCGTCGCCAACTGGAAGGAGTTGGGGCCGAAGCTCGCGGGCGGGAAGGTGAACGTGTGGGTGGGCGACGCCGACGACTACTACCTGAACGCCGCGGTGCACAAGTTCAAGGCGGCGGTGGGGTTGCTGCGCGAGCCGGCGTTCGACGGGAAGGTGCTGATCGAGATGCGGGCCACGCACAACAGCGGCGGGTGGACGCGCCGGGACCGCCTCGACGCGATGGCCGCCCGCGGCGGGCTGTGAAGTTCCGTTGCGGCTTGCGGATGGGCGCTGCCCAACGCTAAGCCGAAAGCGGCAACCCAAATCACGTCTACAATTCCCACATGGCGCTTACCCTCCGCCTGCTGCCGTTCGCCGCCGCCGACGGGGCCACCAACATGGCCGCCGACGAGGCGATGCTGGAGTCCGCGGCCGCCGGCGTCGCGTCGCTCCGCTTCTACACCTGGACCGAGCCGACCCTTTCCCTCGGCTACTTCCAGCCGGCCGACGCCCGCGCCGCCACACCCGGCGTGCCGTGGGTGCGGCGGTCCACCGGCGGCGCCGCCATCCTCCACCACCACGAACTCACCTACGCCCTGACGTTGCCCGCGGGGGTCGCGTGGCACACCGGCGAGCCGTGGGTCTGCCGCGTGCACCACCTGCTGCGCGACGAGCTCGCCGAGGCCGGGCTGGCCGCGAAGGCGGTGGTCTGCGGCGAGGAGCAGACGCTGGGCGAGGTGCTGTGCTTCCTCGACCAGACCGCCGGCGACCTGCTGGTGGAGGGGTCGAAGGTGGCCGGCAGCGCCCAGCGGAAGTGGAAGGGTGCGCTGTTGCAGCACGGCAGCATCCTGCTGCGGCGCAGCCCGCACGCCCCGCACCTGCCGGGCATCTTCGACTTCGCCGGCCGCGAGCCCTTCACCGCGGAGGGGCTGGCGGCGCGGCTCGCCGGGCGGATCGCCGTGTCGGCCGGGTGCGCGGTCGAGGGCGACGACTGGACGCCGGGCGAACGCGCCCGCACGACGACGATCCGGGCCGAGAAGTACGCCGACCCGTCCTGGAACGGCAAGCGCTAAGGCCGAACCGCCTGAGCTCGCCCCCACTTCCTCCAACACGGCGCCGCCGTGCGGTTTGCGTCTCGGCCGAAACTGTTCTACCGTTCGGACAGGAATTCACACCCCCGCCCGAACTCCGTCCGGGCGGTCCCGGGCCGCGCCCCCCCTAGCCCCGCCACGGTGCCCGATGTCGGTTCCCAACTCGGTCGAAGAACTCATCCAGCTCATCCGCAAGAGCGGCATGGTGGACGAGGGCCGGCTCACGAACTACCTCCAGCGCCGCGAGTTCGCCCGCGGCCTCCCCACCGACCCCCGCGAGTTCGCCGAGGACATGGTCCGCGACGGCGTCCTCACCAACTTCCAGTCCGAGCAGTTCCTGCTCGGGAAGTGGCGCGGGTTCACCATCGGCAAGTACAAGCTCCTCGAGCGCGTCGGCGTCGGCGGCATGGGGCAGGTGTTCCTGTGCGAACACATGTTCATGAAGAAGCGCGTCGCCGTGAAGGTGCTGCCGCCGGCGAAGGCCGACCAGCCCGCCGCGCTCGGCCGGTTCTACCGCGAGGCCCGCGCCGCCGGCAGCCTCCAGCACCCGAACATCGTCCGCACCCACGACATCGACCAGGACGGGAACCTGCACTTCCTCGTCATGGACTACGTGGACGGCACCAACCTCCTCGACGTGGTCAAGAAGTACGGCCCGATGGACCTCGGCCGCGCCGCCAGCTACGTCCGCCAGGTGGCGCTCGCGCTCGACAGCGCCTTCCGCGCCGGCATCATCCACCGCGACATCAAGCCCGGCAACGTGCTGATCGACCGCCGCGGCACAGCCAAGCTCCTCGACATGGGATTGGCCCGGTTCTTCAAGGACCACACCGACCAGCTGACGGTGAAGTACGACGACAAGATCGTGCTCGGCACCGCCGACTACGTGGCCCCCGAGCAGGTGGCGAACAGCCACGCCGTGGACATCCGCGCCGACATCTACGGCCTCGGGGCGACGTACTACTTCCTGCTCGCCGGCCACCCGCCGTTCCCGACGGGGACGGTGTCGCAGAAGCTGTTGTGGCACCGGACGAAGGAGCCGACGCCGATCAAGGAGGTCCGCCCGGACGTGCCGGACGAGGTGGCGGCGGTGGTCGCCCGGATGATGGCGAAGGACCCGAAGGCCCGCTACCAGACGCCCGCGCAGGTGGCGGCCGAGCTGGAGGCGTTGGTGCCGGCGGTCGTGGCGCTGCCGGCGCTCGAGGAGATGCCGGTGCTGAGCCCGGCGGCGACGGAGGGGGCCGAGTCCGAAGCGGAAATCGAGACGCCCGAACCGGTCGGCGTGGCGGCGGAACCCGAGCCGGTGTCGCGGGCCGCGTCCGGGTCGGTCGCGGCGCCGGCGGCGCGCTCGCCCTTCGGGGCTCCCCCGGCGGCCAGTAACCCGTGGGGGCCGGCACCGGCGTCGCGGCCGGGGTCGAACGTGCGGCCGGGGCTGCCGCCGCGGCTGCCGACCGTTCCTCACCCGTCGGGGGAGACGGTGGCGGCGCGGGTCGAGCAGACGCCGGCCGGGAAGCGGCCGGCGAGCGCGGCCCACCCGTTCCGCGCCGACGTGACCGAGTCGGCGCCGGCGAAGAAGCCGTGGGGCGTGATCCTGGCGGCGGTCGGCGGCGCGGTCGTGGCGGGCGCCGCGGCCGTGCTGATGAAGGTGCTCGGGTAACGGACGTGATTGCGGACGGCGCGCGAGCCCGGGGGCGACCCCGGGCTTTTCGTTTTGGCGGCGCCCCGACTCACGAGGCCGACACGTCGTCGGAGGCGGGTCGTATCGGGCCGAGGGCCGCGGCCCGCCGCGAATTTTTGTCAGCCCCCGCCGCTCCGATACGCTTCCCACTGCGACCGACTCGTCCCTGCCGCCCGGGTGCCATGACCAACCCCGCCCTCAACACCCTCCAGATGCACGACCTGGTCGATCGCTTGCGGGACGGCGACCGGGCGGCGGCCGACGCGCTCCTCCGGGCCGTCGCAGCCCAGCTCGGCCGCCACGCGGCGCGGATGATCCGCAACTTCCCCAAGGTCCGCGACGGCAACGACACCGGCGACGTGGTGCAGGGCGCGATGCTGCGGCTGACGCGGGCGCTCGCGGACGTCCGCCCGAACACCACCCGCGAGTTCGCCGGGCTGGCGGCGCTCCAGGTCCGGCGGGAACTGCTCGACCTGGCCCGGCGCTGCGACGCCCGCAAGGCCGAGCTGCGGCTGGCCGACCCGAAGACCGCCGACTTCGGCGAGGGCGGCGGCGACGGCCCGGCCGAGTTTGAGCTCTGGGAGCGGTTCCACGCCGCCGCCGACGCCCTGCCGGCGGAGGAGCGGGAGGCGTTCGGGCTCCTCTACTACAGCGGCCACACCCGGGCCGAGGTCGCGCTCCTGCTCGGCGTCTCCGAGCGGACCGTCTACCGGTGGTGGGCGGCGGCCTGCGCGCGGCTGGTCGAACAACTCGGCGGCGAACTCCCCACCTGACCCGACCCGCGGAGGTGACCCGTGACGACCCACGCCGGCGCAATCGACTCACTCCTCTACGAATGGCAGTGGGGGGTGGACAACGGCCACGACCCGACGCCGGCGGAGATTTGCCAGGCCCGGCCCGACCTCGTGCCCGAACTCGAACGGCGGATCGCGGCCGTCCGCCGGGTGGCGGATCTACTCGTGCCGCACGCCGGCCCGGGGGACGAAACCGCCGGCGTGGGGGACGCCCTGTCGGCCGACGAGCCGCCGCCGGTCCTCCCGGGGTACGGGCCGCTGGAGCCGATCGGGCGCGGCGGGATGGGCGTGGTGTACAAGGCCCGGAACCTCGCGCTGGACCGGGTCGAGGCGATCAAAACGGTCCGCCCCGGCGACTTCGCCGGGCCGCGCGAGCTGGCGCGGTTCCAGTTCGAGGCCGAGGCCGCGGCCCGCCTCACCCACCCGAACGTCGTCACCGTGTACGGCGTCGGCGAGGCCGGCGGCCGGCCGTACCTGGCGATGCGGTGGGTGGACGGGACGAGCCTGGCGGACCGCCCGCCCGACCCGCCGCGGGCGACGGCGGTGATGCTGGCGAAGGTGGCGCGGGCCGTCCATTTCGCCCACGAGCAGGGCATCCTCCACCGCGACATCAAGCCGGGGAACATCCTGGTGGACGCGGCCGGGGAGCCGTTCGTCGCCGACTTCGGCATCGCCCGCCGGCTCGACCCGGCGGCCACGCAGACCCGCATCTGCAACCCGGTCGGCACCCCCGCGTACATGGCCCCGGAGCAGGCGATGTGCGAGCCGCGGCTGACTGTCGCGGCCGACGTGTGGGCCGTCGGGGCAGTACTGTACGATCGGCTGACCGGCCGGGCGCCGTTCGGCACCGATAACCAATTAGCGATTTTCCGGCGGCTCCAGACCAAAGCGCCGACCCCGCTTCGCGAGATCAACCCGGGCGTGGACCGCGACCTGGAGGCGGTGTGCATGAAGTGTCTGGAGCGAGACGCGGCCGACCGGTACGGCGGGGCGGACGAGTTGGCCGCCGACCTGGAGCGGTACGCCCGCGGCGAGCCGGTGACCGCCCGCCCGCCGGGCTTCTGGGACTGGCTCCGCCAGATCGCACGCACCCGCCCCGACCCGCACCCGCACTACTCCTGGCAGGTCACGGCGTGGTTCGGACTCGTCACCCTGGTGGTGAACGGGACGGTCGTCGGGCTGATCGAGACGGACCGGACGGCGACGGCCGTGTGGGGCGTCCACATGGCGGCGGCGGCGGTGATGAGCCTGATCCTGTGGTGGTACATGCTCCGCCGGTTCCGCCACCTCCCGCCGACCGAGCGCCACTCGCTGATGATCGGGTTCGGTGCGATTGTCGGCGTCGTGGCCATGACCATCGGGTACGTACCGCTGTCGGACGAGGTTCACGCCGACGTCATTCTGAAGACCTACCCGCCACAGTTGATCAACGCCGCGATCGGCCTGTTCGTCCTCGGCTCGACCAACTGGAGCCGGTTCTTCCCGATCGCGTTCGCCGTCTTCGCCCTCGTCCCGTTCGCCGTGTGGTACCCGGCGTCCGGCCCGTACCTGTATGGCGGCATGGCCGCGGCGGTGATGTGGTACTGGACGTACGCCAAGGCGGTGTTGTTCCGCGGCCCCGCGCCGAACTGACGCGGTCCACTTTCGTGTCAGGCGCGGCCGCTCCGGTCCGCTGATCGGGTGTCGAACCCGATCCCCGACCGGAGACCCGCAATGCCCGCCCCCGCCCGCCTCGGAGAACACGCCGTCGTCATCGGCGGCAGCGTCGCCGGGCTGCTCGCCGCCCGCGTGCTCACCGCCCACTACCGGCGCGTCACGATCCTGGAACGCGACCGGCTCCCGGGCGGCCCCGACGCCCGCAAGGGCACCCCGCAGGCCCGGCACATCCACGTCCTGCTCACCGCCGGCCGGCGGGTGATCGAGCGCCTGTACCCCGGGTTCGTCGCCGACCTCGTCGCGGCCGGGGCCGAGGACTACGACGCGGTCGGCGACGTGGAGTGGTACTCGCCGGCCGGGCCGTCCACGACGCGCTTCCGGTCCGGCCTCCGGCTGCTCGGGGCGACGCGCGACCTGATCGAGTGGGGCGTCCGCACCCGCACCCTCGCCCACCCCGGCATCGACGTCCGCGACGGGGTGTCGGTCGCCGCGTACCGGCTCGACCCGGCCGGCCGGCGGGTCGTCGGCGTGGTGCTTGACCAGCGGGACGGCCCCGGTCGGCCGGCGGAGGAACTGGCCGCGGACCTGGTCGTGGACGCGTCCGGCCGCGGGTCGCGCACCCCGCAGTTGCTCGAAGCCCTCGGCTTCCCCCGGCCGCGGGAAACGGTGGTGAACGGGTTCCTCGGGTACGCCAGCCGACTGGTCGCCCGGCCGGCCGGGTGGACCGACTGGTCGCTGCTGCGGATCGAGGCCGCCCCGCCGGACCGCCGCCGGGCCGGGGTGATCGCCCCGGTCGAGGGCGGGCGGTGGGTGGTGACGCTGGTCGGCGGCGGGAAGGACTACCCGCCGACCGACGAGGCCGGGTTCCGCGACTTCGCCCGGAGCCTTCCGGACCCGCAGTTCGCGGCGGCGGTGGAGGCGGCCGAGCCGCTGTCGCCGATCGTGGGGACGAAGACGAGCGAGAACCGGGTCCGCCACTACGAGGCCGTCGCCCGCCGGCCGGAGGGGCTGGTGGTGGTGGGGGACGCGGCCTGCGCGTTCAACCCGGTGTACGGGCAGGGGATGTCGGCGGCCGCGGTCGGGGCGGAGGTGCTCGACGGGTGTCTGCGTGCGGCCCGTCCGGGGGTCGTGGGACTGGCGGCCCGGTTCCAGCGCCGGCTCGCGAAGGCGAACGCCCGGCCGTGGCTGCTGGCGACCGGGGAGGACTACCGGTTCGCCGAGGCCGAGGGGCCGCCGCCCGGCCTGGTGGTGCGGCTGGCTCATCGCTACCTGGACCGGGTCACGGCACTGGCGACGCGAGACCCCGCCGTCCGGCATCGGTTCGTGGAGGTCGTTCATCTGGTCCGCAGCCCGGCGAGCCTCGTCGCCCCGGGCGTGGTCGCTCGCGCCGTCCTCGCCGGCCTCCGGCGCGCCGTTCGTACGGCAGCAAGCCCCGGGGCGTGATGACACCCCGGGGGGGCTCGGTTCCGCCAGGCGTCGTGGCCGGCACGCGGCGGGCGCCTGCTACTTTCGGCCGCCGCCTTCTGGTATCATCCGCCCGTGGCGCTCCCTCCCTCCCCGCTCCCGGACCCACCCATGCGACGTCTCGCGCTGCTACTGCTCCCCGCACTCCTCGTCGGCCCGCTCGCCGGTCAGGACAAGAAGGACGCCCCGGTCGTGAAGCCCCGCGAGGGCAAGACGCAAACCATCAAGCTGTTCGACGGCAAGTCGCTCGACGGCTGGACCGGGTACGCCGACCTGTGGTCGGTCAAGGACGGCGTGATCGTGGCCAAGAACACGGCCCCGCTGAAGTACAGCACGTACCTGAACACGAAGGGCAAGTACACCGACTTCCGCCTCACGTTCGCCGCGAAGCTCGTCGAGTCCGAGATGCACTCGGGCGTGGCGTTCTGGGGCGAGGTGTGGCCGAAGGCCGACGGCAAGGTGACCGACCCGAAGGCCGACCGGTCCGAGCACACGTACAAGGGCCACCTCGTCATGTTCCCGTCCGGGTGGGGCATGTACGACCTGTTCGGCCGCAACGGGCTGCCGGTCAGCGGCGCGCCGGCGAAGAAGGTCGGCAAGCAGCACGACTGGAACGACATCGAGGTGCTGGCGCAGGGTAACCGCGTCCGCGTCGCGGTGAACGGCACGGCGGTCGTGGACTGGCGCGACCCGGCGCCGGACCGCATCAAGGAAGGCCCGATCGGCCTGCAACTGCACTCGAACAACGTCCCGCAGGAGATCCACTTCAAGGGGCTGGAACTGGAGACGTTCCCGCGGGAAGACAAGCTCGTCACGGTGAAGTGAGTGCGAAGCCCCTCCCCGCACCGGGGAGGGGCTCAGGCCGGGCGGCACGCCTGCCACGCGGCCTGCTGTAGCGCGGCCCGCTCCGACTCGTCCACGCCGGGGACGTCGCCGCCGACGCCCACGGGGTTTTCACCGAAGAGTACCGCCAGGAAGGCGCACGCGGCCAGGTACGACCCGGCCGGGGTGGGGTGACTCCCGTCCCGGTCATGCAGGACGGGCCGCTCGTGCTCGCGGAGGAAGGCCTGCCAGGCCCGGCCGACCGGCACGACGGTCGCCCCCAATTCTCGGCCGACGGTCGTGTACGCGTCGGCGATGGCCTGCTGAGACTCCGGCGCGTTCCGCCGCGCCCACGTCATGTAGAGCACGGTCTTCGCGCCCGCGGCGGTGATCGCCTCGTCGAACAGCCGGACGTTCTCGTGCATCCGCCCGGCGTTCTTGACCGGGAGCGTGCTCTGCTCCTGGAGCACGACGGCGTCGTACCCGCCCTCCCGGATGGCGGTCGCAGCCTCCCCGGCGTTCCAGTGGGTACGAAGCGACGCGCCGCCGGCGCTAATGAGGCGGTGGTGGAGCGTCTTCCCCCGCGCCGCCGCGAGCCCGGCGACCAGGCCGGGGAGGTCGTTGCGGGCGGTGAAGCTGTTGCCGACGAAGAGGACGTTCAGCGGGGCGCTCCCGCGCGTGCGCTTCGCCATGCGATCCTCCGGGACGGCGGCGAGTTCGAGTCGGGGGCGTCAGTTCCACCGGATCGGCTTGCCCCTCAGCCACGAGACGAACACGGCGACCAGAATCAGGACGACGGGCGCGAGTAGCGGGCCCGCCGACGCGGCGACCAGGCCGACCGCGACCCACCGTGCCCATTCGGCGTCAACCGCGAACATCAGGACCAGGCTGGCGGACAGGGCGGCGCCGAGCCCGAGTGCGAGGGGTACGAGCCGGCCGTTCCCGTACCCCCGGAGTGCCCCCCGGGCGGAGTAAAAGAGAAGCACCGCGGTCGCGACCGCCAGCGGAACGTACACGACGTAGGCGATCATGCGGCCTCGTCCGCCTTTCGGGGCGCGGGCGGCGCGGGGACGCGGTCCCACCACTGGTGCGCGCAGGCCCGGCACCGGTATTTCGTCTCGACGAACCGTCCCTCCGCCCCCTCGACCGTCTTCCGGGCTCGGAACAGGTAACTCGTGTGCTCGCACTTCGGACAGGAGCGGTCGGGTCGACCGGGCGTGGTCATGCAGCAGGCTCCGGAGTGGCAGACCCGGGGGTATCGGCAGACGGGGGAGCGGAGCTTGAACGCTCGACGGCCCGGCGGGTGTGGGCGTTGACCGCGCCGGGACGCAGCGGCTGGTGCTCGACTGGAACGTGCGGGCGTTCTGGTCGGACACGACGCGAAACGTGTCGGGTTTGTTCGCCAGCAACGTGTGTGGGATGAACCCGACCAATTCCCCTCAGCCTCACGCGACGCCGACGGGGCGGGCGTATCGTGTGGCGATTTCTTGCAGTCCGGGTATTCTCCCTCTCGGGGTGTCGCATGGCGGGGATGCCTCTCCCGGTCCGCCAGCCGAGGTCGTTCGGCCAGACCACGCGCCCCGCTCGGTGGTGGGCGCTCCAACTGTGCGGGTCGAGTTCGGCCGAGATCAACGGCACGCCGCGGCTCCTGTGCATGACGCGCGTGTCCGACCCTCCGCCCGGCGAGTCGGTGGTCGTCGAGCCGATGCAGGCGTTCCCGCCGGTGAAAGACTTGGTGACGGACGTGTCGTGGAACTACGAGATGAAGAAGATCGCCCGGTGCCGTCCGCCGCGGCCGCCGGACGCGGCGGACGGCACCGGGCGGATGACGCAGGACGACGCCGACCGGGGAGGATGAGCCACGCTTCCACTATGAACGCCTCTCCGGGCCGTGGTATCTCTACTCGGACCGGCTTTGAATCGGGCGGCGCTCGATGTCCCGGGAGTGCGAGTATGACGGGGTTCCTCTCCCGCGACGCGACGGTGGCCGGCGCCGGGTTCAACCGCTGGCTGGTCCCGCCGGCCGCCATCGCCGGGCACATGTGCATCGGCGAGGTGTACGGGTTCAGCGTCTTCAACGTGCCGCTCACGCAGGCCGGCGCCGGCTGGACCATCCCGCAGGTCGGCTGGGCGTACTCCATCGCCCTGTTCATGCTCGGCGTCTCGGCGGCCGTGTTCGGCAAGTGGGTCGATCGCAGCGGGCCGCGCAAGACCATGGTCGCCAGCTGCGCCCTCTTCTGCGGCGGGCTGCTCGTGTCCGCCCTCGCCGTGGAACTGAAGCTCCTCTGGCTCCTCTACCTCGGCTACGGCGTGACCGGCGGCATCGGCCTCGGGCTCGGCTACATCGCGCCCGTGTCCACGCTCATCAAGTGGTTCCCCGACCGCCCCGGCATGGCCACCGGCATGGCGATCATGGGCTTCGGCGGCGGCGCCCTCATCGGCGCGCCGCTCGGCGTGAAACTCATGGACCACTTCCGGTCCGCCACGTCGGTCGGCGTCGCCGAGACCTTCGTCGCGATGGCCGGGCTGTACGCGGTCGTGATGCTGTTCGGCGCGGCGATCGTCCGCGTGCCGGCCGCGGGGTGGACGCCCGCGGGGTGGAAGCCCGCCGAGCAGGGCGGCCCGGTGACGGCCGGCGCCGACGTGGCGGTCGAGGTGGCGTGGCGGACGCCGCAGTTCTGGTGCCTGTGGGTGGTGCTGTGCATGAACGTCAGCGCCGGCATCGGCATTCTCGGGCAGGCGTCGAAGATGTGCGCCGACATGTTCGGCGTGAGTGCGGCCGTCGGCGGCGGCTTCGCGGGGCTGCTGAGCCTGTTCAACATGGGCGGCCGCTTCGTGTGGTCGTCCGTGTCCGACTACACCGGCCGCAAGGCGGTCTACTGCGTTTACTTCCTCCTCGGCGCGGTGCTGTACTGCGCCGTGCCGTGGACGCAGGCCGTCCAGTCGAGGGGCCTGTTCGTCGCCGTCACGGCCGTGATCGTCAGCATGTACGGCGGCGGCTTCGCCACGATCCCGGCGTACTTGCGCGACCTGTTCGGCACCTATCAGGTCGGGGCCATCCACGGCCGCCTCATCACGGCGTGGTCGGTCGCAGCGTTGATCGGCCCGAGTCTGGTGAACTACATCTCGACCGCGCAGATCGACGCCGGCGTGCCGAAGGCCGAGGCGTACAACTCGACCATGTACCTGATGGCCGGCCTGCTCGCCGTCGGCCTCGTCGCCAACCTGCTCGTGCGGCCGGTGGCACCGAAATACCATCGCGCGAACTCGTCCGGAGGCTGAGCCGGTGAAACGAATCGCCCTCATCGCCGCGTGGGTCGTCGTCGCCGTGCCGCTGGGGTGGGGCGTGTACCAGTCGGTGCAGAAGTCGCTGCCGCTGTTCGTCGAGCAGCGGGAGCCCGCGCCGTGAGTGCGGCCAATCACGTCCGCGTCCCGAGCCGGCGACGTCCGGTGTTGCTCCGACCGGGGGCGGCCGGTAGAGTGAGGCTCGGACCCGGGGGTTCGGGGTGGACGTGGCCGGCAAGCTACTACTGGTCGTCGCACTACTCGCCGGCCAGACGCCGGTGTGCAAGGTCGCGGCCGCGCGGTTGGTCACGCGGTCCCCCGCCGCCGCCCAACAGCCCCCGGCCCCGGTGTGCAAGAAGGCGTGCTGCGCGACCCGACCCGCGCCCGCCGCCCCCGCCCGGGACCACAAGCCGCCGACCGAGCCGCGCTGCCCGACCGACTGCCTCTCCTCGCTCTGTAGCCCCGCCCCCGTGATGAGCGAAGTCCCCGCCGTCGTCGTCCGCGACGCCGGGGCGTCCGAGTGCTTGCCCGCCACGACTTCCGTGTTCCCGGGCGACGATCACCCCTTCCCTCACGACCGCCCCCCGCGCGGTTGACCCTTTCCGTGGGGCCGGTTTCCAGCCGGCCTGTCTGACGTGGCCGGTTGGAAACCGGCCCCACTCCACCGCCTCAAGGCGAGGGTGATCGCATGGCGAACCCGCACGCCGACCTCGGCGCGCTGACCGTGGCCCGGTCCGCAATCGCCGGTCCCGCGCTCCGCCACCCGCGCCGGTGGGCCAGCCGCGTCGCGCTACCGCTCGCGCTCGTCGGCGGGTTCGTCGGGCTCGTCGGGTGGGCGTCGTGGGACGTGGTCGCCCCGCCGGCCGACGTGAAGGTCGTTCCCGTCCGCGTCCAGACCGGCGCCGCCGAGGTGGTCGTCGGCCGCGAGTTGTTCCGTGCCAACGGGTGGGTCGAACCGCTCCCGCGGCCGACCGACGTGACCGTGCAGACCGAAGGGATGTATCGCGTGGCCGAGGTGCTCGTGTACCCCGGCGACCGGGTCGAGGCGGGGAAGGAACTCGTCCGCCTCGACACCGCCCGCGCCGCGCTCGACCTCGACGCCGCCGGGAAGCGGCACGCCAAGCGGCTCGCGGCGGCGCGGGCGGCGCGGGCCGACGTGACGAAGGCCGGCGTCGCCGTCAGCAACGCCGGGGCGACGGTCGGGCTGGCGAAGGCCGAGGGGGAGGCCGACACCACCGCCGCGGCGGCCGACGCGGCGAAGGCCGGCGTCGCGGTCAAGGCGGCCGAGCTGACCGCCGAGGTCGAGGAGGAGTTGTGGCGGTCGAAGGCCGCCGGGTCCGACGTACGGCTGCGGCAGGCCCGGCAGGCGGTGGAACTGGCGAAGGCCGACCGGGACGCCGCCGCCGCCCGACTGGCAAGGGCCAGGACCGGCGCGACGGTGCGGGTGAAGCAGGCGGAACTCGCGCTCGCCGCCGCCGAGGCCGACCGCGCCAGTCTCGCCGCCCGCGCCGACGAGGCCGACCAGGACGCGGCCGACGCGGCGGTCGAGGTGCGGCGGGCCGAGCTCGAACTGACGCGGGCGAAGGTCATCGCCCCCTTCGCGGGTGTCGTCATGGGGCTGCACGTCCGCCCGGGGCGGATCGTCGGCGGGAAGGACGCGCTGCCGGACAGCAAGGGCGCCGTCGCCACGCTCTACGACCCGGCGCGGCTCCAGGTCCGCGTCGAGGTGCCGGTGGCGAAGTTCGCGCTCGTCCGCCGCGGCGGACCTGCTGAGGTCGAACTCGAAGACGTGCTGCCGGGGCGAAAGCTCGCCGGCACCATCGCCTACGATTCGCACCTGGCGAACGTCAGCCGCAACAGCGTGCCCGTGACCGTCGAGCTGGTCGGCGGGCCGCCGTCGGAGCTGCGGCCGGACATGATCGCCGCCGTCCGCTTCCTCGCGCCGCCGGCGTCGGGGAGCGCGAAGACCGAGACCGCGCGCCGGCTCGTTGTCCCGCGTCGGCTCCTTGTGATCGACGGCGGTGAGGTGCGGGTGTGGGCGCTCGACCCACTCGGCGGCCGCGCCGAGTTGCGAACGGTGGAACTGGCGCCGGGCGAGGCCGACCGGCAGACCGAGGCGGCCGAGGTGGTCGGCGGGCTGAACCCGACCGACAAGCTGATCGCCACCGGCCGCGAGGGGCTGCGCCCCGGCGCCCGGGTCCGCGTCGTCGGGGAGGACCGCTGATGCCGCTCGTCGAGATCGAACGGTTGTCGAAGGTGTACCGCAAGGGGAGCCAGGAGGTGCCCGTTCTCCGTGACCTCGACCTGACGGTGGATGCCGGCGAGTTCGTCGCACTGATGGGGCCGTCGGGCTCGGGCAAAACGACGCTGCTGAACCTCATCGCCGGCATCGATCGACCCACGAGCGGCGTCATTCGCGTCGGCGGCGACGACCTGGCGAAGCTGTCGCGGACCAAGCTGGCGGCGTGGCGGGCGCGGCACGTCGGGTACATCTTCCAGCTCTACAACCTGATCCCCGTCCTCACGGCGTTCGAGAACGTCGAGCTGCCGCTGCTGCTCCTGCCGCTGTCGCGCGCCGAGCGGCGGACGCGCGTGGAGGTGGCGCTCGACGCCGTCGGCCTGCTCGACCGCCACGACCACTACCCGCGCCAGCTCTCCGGCGGGCAGGAGCAGCGCGTTGCCATCGCGCGGGCCGTGGTCGGCGACCCGACCATCCTCGTCGCCGACGAGCCGACCGGCGACCTCGACGCCGACACGGCCGACGCCACGCTGGCGCTCCTGAAGCGGCTCAACGACGAGATGGGGAAGACGCTGGTGATGGTGACGCACGACCCGCACGCCGCCGCCGCGGCGAAACGGCTGGTGCGGCTGGAGAAGGGCGCTCTCGTGGCGAGCGACCTGCGGGCCGTGCCCGCCCGTGGCCCGCTCACCCGGACGGGGGCGTAGCGATGCTGCGGTTCCTCCCCTACGTCCGCAAGAACGTCCTCGGCCACCGCGTCCGCACCGCGATGACCGTGGCGGGCACGGCTCTGCTGCTGTTCCTGTTCCTGTTCGTGACCGCCATCCAGGGCGGGCTCGACCGCGTCCTGAGCGCCCGCGACGACCGGCTCATCGTGTTCCAGGCGTACCGCTTCTGCCCGAGTTCGAGCCAGCTCCCGGTCTTCTACGGCGACACCATCAAGGGCGTGCCGGGGGTGAAGTCGGTGTTGCCCGTCAAGGTGGTGGTGAATAACTGTCGGGCGAGCCTCGACACGGTCGTGTTCCACGGCGTCGATCCGAAGCTGCTCCCGGCGGTGCGGCCGAACCTGACGCTCGTCGCTGGAGACTGGGGCGCGTTCCAGGCGCGGACCGACGCGGCGCTGGTGGGGCGCCGCATCGCCGAGCGGCGGGGGCTCCGGCCGGGGCAGTCGTTCACCGTCGCCGGCATCGCCGTCCAGGTGGCGGGCGTGTTCGCGTCGGACGGCACGGGTGAGGAGAACGTGATCTACACGCACCTCAACCTCCTGTCGAACCCGACGGCGCACCACGACTACCACGCGACGCTGTTCGAGGTGCAGCTCGACGACCCCGACCAGGCGCGGGCGGTCGCGGCGGCGATCGACGCGAAGGTAAAGGAGAAGTTCGAGGTGCCGACCGAGACGAAGCCGCAGAAGGCCCACTACGCCGCGGCGCTGGCCGACCTCCTCGACCTGATCGGCATGACCCGCTGGCTCGGGTTCGCGTGCGTCGGCGTGGTCGTGGTGCTGGTGGCGAACTCGGTGGTGATGTCGGCGCAGGACCGGGTGAAGGAGCACGCCGTGTTGCAGACGCTCGGGTTCTCCGGGCCGCGCGTGTTCTCGCTCATGCTCGCCGAGAGCTGCCTCATCAGCTTCGCCGGCGGCGTGCTCGGGACGGCCGCGTGCGTGGCGTTCCTGCTGTCGCGGCCGATGACGCTCTCGACCGAGGGGGCGAGCATCGACTTCGTCGCCTCCCCCGGGCTGGTTGCGTCGGGGCTGCTGTTGTCGCTGGCCGTCGGGTTCGTCGCCGGGGCGGTCCCGGCGTGGCAAGCCGGGCGGGCGGAGATCGTGTCCTCGTTGCGGTAGCGCTCTGGGCTTTGAGCCCGGAGGGCGACGGCGCGTAGCCCCGGGTGCAACCCGGGGCGGGCTGCGGCGGAGTACGACGGAGCCACGCCACACGGACAGCGCCGACGCCGCCCCGGG
>JBGAQM010000120.1:0-17345 GCA_044220735.1 Urbifossiella sp.
GCGGCGGCGGAACTA
Source organism: Urbifossiella sp. (assembly GCA_044220735.1). Taxonomy (GTDB): domain Bacteria; phylum Planctomycetota; class Planctomycetia; order Gemmatales; family Gemmataceae; genus Urbifossiella. The sequence continues at coordinate 16 of JBGAQM010000120.1, forward strand.
GCCGACCCCGAACCCCGTGCGGCTCGCCGGGTCGAACGTGAAATAACTCTCGAGCACGCGGCCGGTCAGCGGGTCGATCACCTCGGTGTGCGGGCCGCCGCCGGGGCCGGCCGTCACCACGATCTCGTCCAGCCCGTCGCCGGTCTGGTCCGCCGCGACCATCCGCAGGCCGGTGTCCAGGCCGCCGCCGACCGACGGCGAGAACTCCGAGACCGTCGCCAGGTCCGGGCCGGAGCGCACGAACAGCCGCGGCTCGGCCCGCCACAGCGGGCCGGCGGCCACGTCGGCGAAGCGGTCGGCGTCGAACCGGCCGACGGCCACCGCCAGCCCCGGCGCGAACGCCCCGCCGTACGGCTGGAACTCGACCGCCACCGCCGACGGCAGGATGCGGCCGCTCGCGTCCAGCTGGTTCAGCTTCGTGCCGTCGATCACCTTCACCTTGCCGTCGCCGTTCACCCCGGCGCCGACCACGATGTCGGCCACACCGTCGCCGGTCACGTCGCCGGCGCCGACCGACACGCCGCCGCGGCCCGCCGGGTCGTCGGCGAAGAAGCTCGCCAGCTCGGCGCCGGTGCGACCGTCGAACACCTTCACGTGCGGCCCGCCGCCGTCGCCGGCCGACGCGACGATGTCCGGGAACGTGTCGCCGTTCACGTCCGCGACCGCGAGGAACACGCCGCCGCGGAAGTCGGGCGTGAACCCGAAGAAGCTCAGCCGCTCGGCGCCGGTGCGGCCGTCGATGATGCGGATGTGCGGGCCGCCGCCGGCGCCGGGGGCGTACACGTAGTCGTCGAACCCGTCGCCGTCGAGGTCGGCGACCGCCACGCGGGTGTCGCCGGCGAACCCGGGGAACGGGTCGGTCTGCGGCGCGGCGCCCGGCGCCGCGTTCCGCACCGTCACCCCGTCCGGGCTGGTGAACACCACCGTGTCGAGGTCGGGGGGCGGGGGGAAGGTGTCGATGAGGAACTTCTGCACCTCGAACGCGCCGAGGTCCGGCCGGGTGTCGCGCGGCAGGCCGCGCTGGTCGGTGGTCAGCGGGATGCCCTGTCCCTGGCCGTCGTCGGCGGGCGCGGAGCCCGCGTCGAACCCCTCGCCGGCGGTCCCCTCGAAGATCGGCGCAAGCGTGCGCGTCGGGCCGCCGTTGTACGCCAGCGCGGGGGCGACCGCCGGCCGCGTCGCGGTGCGGACGCCGGACACGTCGGCGGTGCCGCCGTCGTTCCGAACGCCGCCGTACGTCAGGCTCGGGTCGGTCGCGGTGAGGACGGCGTTCGCCCCGTCGCTCACGAGCCGGCGGTTCACCACGTCCGCGGCGTCCCCCGGCGGATCGACCAGAAGCGAGTTGCGGACGGTGAGCACGGCGTCGTTGCCGGTGCCCGACGCGGCCAGGTTGTAGAGGGCGCCGCCGTCGTCGGCCCGGTTCCCCGCGAACGTGCTGCTGGCGACGGACACCGCCCCTTCGAGGTTGAACACGCCGCCGCCGAGGCCCTGGCCCGACGTCAGGCCGTCGCCCGAGGGGCCGCCGCGGGCGCTGTTCCCGTACACGGTGCTGTTGGCGAGGCGGACGGTGCCGCCGAGGTTGAAGATCGCCCCGCCCAGGCCGGCCCCGCCGCCGCCGGACGCGCCGACGCCGTCGGCCCCGCCGAACCCGCCCGGGGTGACGACGGGCCCGCTGCCGCTGCCGGAACTACTGGACACGCCGGCGCCGCCGCCCGCGCCGAACCCGCCCGTGCCGGCCTTCCCGAAGAACGGGTTCCCGGCCCCGCCGCCACCGCCGAACCCGCCGTCGCCGCCCCTGGTGCCGCCGCCGCCGCCGCCGCCGAACCTCGCCCGCGTCGCTGCCCTCGCCGGTCCCCTCGCCGCCGTTCGGGCCGCCGCCGTTGAAGCCGTCGTCGGGCGTCGCCGAGGCCGCCGCCCCCGCCGCCGGCGAACGACTCCGCGTCGCGCGGGCTACCAAGCGCCGCCCTGGGCGGTGTTCCCTGGTCAGGGTGCTGTTCGTGACAACGAGCGTGCCCTGGTTGAAGACGCGCCGCCGAGGGCCGCGGTCGTTGCCGCCGCCGCCGTTGCTGCCGCTCCCGCCGAGGGCGAGGCCGCCGCGCAGTTCGACCCCGTCGAGGGTCAAGCTGCCGCCGGGCCGGACGTCGAAGAGGCGGAACGCCGGGCCTTGCCCGAACCGCGCGATCGTCGGCGCCGATCCCGGCGCGGTTGGCTGCGTCACGAAGGTGCCGACGGCGATCGCGGTGGTAACGACGTATTGGCTCGGGCCGGTACTGCCGGAGTCGCCGGCGAGCGAGCGCGGGTCGAGCGTATTGCCGTCGAGGGCGATTGTCGCCCCATCCGGGCCGAGTGGCAGGACGACAACGTTGGCATCGGGGGCGGCGTCGGCCGCGCGCATCGCCTCGGTCAGGCTGATCAACCCGTCCGCCCCGGGGTTGGCGATCAGGGCATCGACGCCGCTCGTGTCGCCGTCAACGACATCGGACAGGGTGCTGACGAACACGGTGCCGGTCGCGGCCTGGACGGGGGTGATGCGGTCTTCGAGGAGTTCGACGCGGGGGGTCATGCGGCGCGGCATGGGGGCTCCGGGGTGCGGCGTGTCGTCTCGCATCGGGCCGCGGCCGGTGCCGCGGTCAGCGATAGTCCGCCACGGGTGGGGGGGCGCGCCCCGACGGCCGGCGGAATTGTTACGACCGGGTCATTCGGGCGGGCATCATTGGTTTCGTGGGAAGGAGAGACCCCGTCCCAAAAGCATTGAGTCAACCGCAGGAATCACTATTGGAGCGACTCGCACGTGCCGACGCCCGCCGCTCGCCCAGACGTTTTTTCTTCTCACCGTTTTACTGCTCCGCTCGTGGGAGCCGCACGAGCCGCTTCGTGCAGCAACCACAGCCGCCGCGGCCAGCTCCGCCACCGCGGTCGGCACCGCGGGTTGCGCTCGACGCTCCCCGCGAGGAGACCGAGGCCCGCGGGGATCGCGGTCGCGCTGATCATCGCCGCCCCGACCTGAAAGCCGATCGAGTGCGCCGACAGCGCCGGCCCGAGCCGTTGCGGCGTGCGCGTCATCAGGCAGGGGTAGACCGGCGCCAGCCCGGCCCCCACGACGACCAGCCCGGCGAACGCACACCACGTCGGCAGCGGCGCCGCGAACAGCACCGCCCCGACGGCCGCCGCCAGCAGGCACGCCCCGACCAGCCGGTCGAGGCCGATGGCCACCGCCCAGGTACAACACGCCGGCGCGCATGGACGCTGGATGTTCCTCCTGTAGTGCCGACGGCGACGCCGCCGCGTCCCGCGCGACGCCGCGGCCCTCGGTGAGCACGGTGAACGCCCACTGCCCGACCGCCACTTCCAGCCCCGTGTACACGAAGAACACCACCATGTGCAGCAGCACCGCCGGGTGCGCCAGCGCGTCGCGGACGCGGACCGCCGGCACGTCCCCGGCCGGGTCGGCGGACGCCGCCGCCCCAGCGCGGCCGCGTCGCCAGGAAGACCTACGAAACGCTGCGGCCATCACCCGCCGACGGCGGCGTACCCGGCGGCGTAAGGGCGGCCGGCGACGAGGACGGCGGTCATGACGAGCGGCCCGAGCATGGCCCCGAAGCAGTAGCAGGCGTGGAGCCAGTTCATGTGCCGCGCCGACAGGTGGTGCGCGGCGTGCCCGTTGAGGCCCGCGTCGATCGCCCCGGAGCCGAACCCGTGGACGACGGCGCAGGCCGCGAACAGCGCGAACCACGGGGCGGCGGCGAACCCGCCGGTCGCGGCCGCGACGAGGCCGGTGCTGGCGGCCAGCAGCAGGCCGATGCCGAGGGCGCGGGTGAGCCGGCCGGCGAGGAAGCTGGTGGTGAAGTACCCGAGGCCGACGCGGCGAAGACGACGCCGGCGGCGGCCTGGGTGAGCCCGAACCGGTCGCGGACGGACGGCCAGGCGACGCCGAAGACGGCGTCCGGCAGCCCGAGGCTGACGAACCCGACGTAGGCGAGGACGACGAGGAGGAGGCCGGGCCGGTGGGTCATTCCGTTCCCGATACGACGCCGGCCGGGCCGCGTCCCGGGACGCCCTGCTCGCTCAGCCGGCCAGCCTGCCGCCACATGCATCGGCGCGCCGCCGGCGGGCCGACGGCCCGCCGGGGCAGGGCACTTTCCTCGGAACCCGACTTTAGAAGAACCGGCGATACTCGACCCGAACATGTCCTCGTGTACCACGACCTCGCCCGTCGCGCGCGACCAGCAGCCGATGTACAGGTTCGACCGCGTCGGGTACGGGCCGTCGCAGTCCGACCGGCCGAGCCGAACTGCACGCCGAACTTCGCGTTCACGATCGTGTCCCCGTTGGCCGACACGGCCTGCCCGCTGTCCGGGTTCAACTCGCGGCCGCTCAGGACCGTCCAGCCCACGACTTCGGCGACCGGGCCGCGCGTAGCCCCACGACCCCTCCGCCACCCGGTAGCTCGTGCCCAAACCGTAGGTAAGCACGTTGCCGGCGAAGTCGCTCACCCGGGTCAGCGGGATCTGGTCCTTCAGCTGGCCGAACCACCTCCGCCACCGGTCGGACAGCTGCTCCTGGTACAGGAGCCCCGGTTCGAGCCAGGTGCTGCCGGAGCCGAGGCCGAGCCGGGTGTCGCCGGTCGGCACGATCACCTGCAACTGCACCGACAGCACCCGGTTCGGGTCGTACACGAGGGCGTACTTGCCGCCGAACTGCAGGTCGCTGATGCCGGCCGCGTTCCGGTTCTGCTCCGGGTTGATGAACCGGACCGGGACGTTGCCGAACACCGACAGCCGCGGCGTGATCGCGTACTCGACGTAGGAGTAGAGCGTCTGCGAGTCCACGCTCGTCTCGGGGAGCGGCGGCCCCACGGCATTCGGCGAGCCGAAGCACCCGCACTTGGCGTAGAAGAAGTTCGCCCGGTCCGGGCGGTTGTTGCCGTACGCCGAGTCGTAGCGCAGGCGGAACTGCGTCATCGGCAGGGCGTTGTCGATGCTCGCCGAGGCCGCCGCCGACCGGCGTCCGCCCCGGCGAACAGCTCGGGGAGGCCGGGCATCGGCGCGGCAGTCGACGGGCGGCGGCGCGGTCGGCGGCACCGTCAGGCGTCGTCCGCCGGGGGCGTTGTGCCCGGCACCGTCGCGGGGGGCGCCCTGGGGGGCGGCGCCGGGGTGGTAGTACCCCTGCGGCGCCGCCCGCCGGAAGTGGCCGGCGCCGACCACGTCCGCGGCGGGGTCGGCGTACGCGGCGGGGTACTGGGTGAACGCCGGGCGCCCGGCCGCCCAGGGCGACGCAACCGGCGGCTCGAAACAGCCTGCCGAACCTGGACATCGTGTCCTCCGCGGGCGAATCCGTTCGCCCTGTGATGGGGGTGAGGGTGGGCCGAACCTCTCACTCTCACTTCGACCCGTTCGCGCGGCGGTGCGATGAACCCGCAGAACCCGGACGCGCCGACCCGGGCGCGCGCCGGTTGTGCGGGTCGTACCGGACCTCATACGAGCCTTCGGCTAATCCGTGGCCGTTCATCCGGGCGGTGGATTGCTCGGCGGGCGATTCGTCGGGCCGAGGGTAAAGGGGGGTCACCAGATGAACACGAGTCGGACGGACGAAAGTGCACCAGACCGACGCCGGCTGGACGCCCGGCGGAACCACCCGCCAAGTAACCACTTGCGACTGCGATAAGCAGTTTTGATCGGCTGTGGCACCGTTCAGGATGACCAGTGCGGGGCCGGATTTTCCGGCCGAAGGCCACATGCCGAATCCTCCTCATCTGTGACCGTCCGGCGCCGCGGGGCGAAGCCGCGAACAGGAACGGAGCCACCCGAGCGAACGCTTGCGGCTTCGCGTTGTGAAGCGCGAAGCCGCAAGCGGCAACCGAACCACCCGCGCGAGCACTTGCGGCGCCGGACGGTCACAGATGAGGAGGATTCGGTATCAGGCCTTCGGCCGGGAAACTCCTCCGGACCCGACGTCACGGCCGCGGGCCGCCGATCGGGCGTTCCCGGACCGCACCGGTCAGCGTGTCCGTCGGCGGCCCGTATCGCCGCCGCTCGTCCAGCTTCTCGACCGCGTCGCGCACCCAGTCCACGACCGAGCCGACCGAGCGGTTGGCGCCGATGGAGACGCGGTAGAACTCGAGCAACTCGGCGAACGACTCGCGGTTCTGCCACGCATACCGAAGGAGCATCGGGCCGGCCGTCACCCGCTGCGCCGGCGGCGCCCCGTCCTGGGTGACGACGTTCAGCACGGTGAACCGCACCCCCGACGTCGGCGGGAGCGTGTCGAGCCGGACGGCGTGCGGCTCGGCCGCGTCCGGGGTCGGGATGGCGAGGCTGCGGGTGGTGTGGACGCGGCGGGCGCCGTCGCGGCCCATCAGGTCGCGGCCCTGGTAGTAGACGAGCACCACATCGTTGACGTACCCGGCCGGCCCGTCCGCGGCGGCCAGCTCGCGGATGCGCGCCTCGACGGCGTGCAGCTGCCCCACGAGGTCCGGCCGGCTGACGGAGTAGACGAGTGGCCGGTACATCGTGGCGCGGGCGAACGCCCGGTGCCGGAACTGCCCCTCGGTGAACCCGACCGGCGAGCCGATGAACTCGCCGTTCAGCGTCTTGATGACCTCGCGGGCCATCGCCCCGCCGCGGTCCTCCGCCTCCTCGGGGGCCACCACCAACACGTGCAGCCGCTGCTCGGTCTGCGGCGCCGCCGACTCCACCACCACGCGCGTGTCGGCGAGCTGCTGCGGGACCGGGTCGGTCTGGCGGCGGCGGGCGACCTCGACGCGGACGGTCGTGGTCTTGGCGGTGAGGAAGACGAGCGCCGCGAACGGCGCCTCGGCCTTGCCCGCCGCCAGAGGGCCGACCTCGGCGGGGAGGTGGCGCACGTCGTTGCCGTACAGCACCACGTCGAACCCGGCGGCGCGGGCGGCGGCGGCGGGGTCCGAGAACACGACGCGCCCCTTCACCTGCACGCGGCCGCCGCCCGCGGCGAACGCCGCGCCGCCCGCCGGCCGCGGGAGCGGGCGCGGCCCGGCGCCCGGCACCAGCTCGGCGATCTCGTCGATCACCACCCGCACCGGCGGCGGGGTGTAGCTGACGGTGAACCGGAACTCGCTCGGCGTGAGCCCGTTCGACGCCACCACTTCGAACGTGTTCACGCCCTCGCGGAGCGTCACGGTCGGTGCCGCGGCGAGTGCGAACCCGCCGTCCGCCCCGACCGCCTTCTCGGCCGACACGCCGGGAACCTCCTCCGGCCGCAGCACCGCGACGCGGGTGAGCTTCGCCGCCGACGTGACCCGCAGGCCGAATGTGAATTCCGGCTCGTCCGTCCGCAGCGCCGCGCCGCCGCTCACCACGCCCGCGTCCTTCCCCGCGGTGACGACGATCCCGGGCGGCGGCGGGGTGGGGGCGGCGGCGGGGCCTTGGGGACCGGGATGACGGCCGCCTCGACCGCGTCGCCGTCGCCGTCGGCGTTCCCGGCGGCGACCCGCACTGGACGGGAAGCGCCCCACCGGCCGCGAGCGGCACGCCCTCGCGGAGCCCCCACACCGCGATTCCGAACACGCCCGCCGGCCCGTGCGCGCGGGCGGCGAGCGGGCGGCCGTCGAGCGTGAGGCGGTCCGGGGGCCGCTCCGCGGGCGACACGACCGTCACGAACACGTCGCCCACGTCGGCGCCGCGGGCGGCGATCGGCTCGACGCCGACGACGACCGGCGGGCGGACGTAGCGCACCTCGCGGCTGCGCAGCCGCACCTGCTTCCACTCGTTCGCCACCGCCAGCGACAATCGATTGTCACCGGGGGCGAGTTCCACGTCGCTCGCCCAGGTGCCCGGCTCGCCGGCGCGGACGTCGAACTCGCGCGGCGGGGCGCCGGCGTCGGGCGAATCGACGAGCACCTTGACGCGGAACGGCCCGCCGCCCGCCGCCGCGCGCACCGGCCCGGCCGCGAGGAGCCGCGAGCCTCGGACGGTCGGCGGGAGCGGCCCGAAGTCGGCGTCCGGCAGCGCCGCCCACACGACGGACACGGCGTCGATGCGCTCCACGCCGTTGGCGGTCACGCGAACGCGCAGCGACTTCGGAACACCGCCGGTCTTGATCGTCACGTCGCGGGTCGCCGCAGCGCCCTTCGCCGGCAACTCGCCCGCCGCCCACACGCCCTCGCCGTCGTCCCACTCCACCTTCGACATTCCCTCGGCGGATATCGCCGCGGACAGGCTCACCTTCGCCGTGTCTGAGACGAACGGCCGGCCCGGGGCCGACGGGGCATCGACCGGCGAGGCGACGCCGAGCGTGACGCGCGGCACCGGCCGCGGCGCGGGCGGGGCGTGCCACACGACGAACTCGGTGGTGTGTGTCTCGTACTTGGCGAATTCCCCCTCGGCCCCGGCGTTCCGCACGGTGACACGGACGGCGGTCTTGGCGTCGGGGTTGAGCGCCAGCGCGGACGGCTCGAACGCGCCGTCCTTGCCCTCCGTCAGCGCGACGGGGCGGTCGCCGCCGGGGCCGGTGGTCGTGACCGTACCCACCAGCTTCTCGCCGCCCGCGGCCTGGACCGTGATCGTGAGCTTGTCCGCGGGGCTCGTCACGTCGGCGCCGGGTTCGACCCCCTTGCCGAGTGCGAGCACGCGCGCCGTCGGGGCGACAGGGACGTAGCGGAACGCCGCCGCCTGCGGCGCCACGGCCGGCAACTCCTTCGTCTCACGGACCTCGAACTCGAACCGGTGCGCCCCGCGCGTCCACTCGTACCCCGCGAGCGGCAGCGTGGCCGTGCCGTCGCGGAACGGCACGACGCGCCAGTCGGCCCCGGCGGGGCGCCAGCGGAGTTCGGCGGCGTCGAGCCGCAGCACGCCGTCGGGGTCGTCGAGCCGCACGTCGAGCGCGGCCGCGCGCGTGCGTAGGAGGCGCACGCCGTCGCGGTCCTCGACGCCGGCCGTGGTGACAGCCAGCACCGGCGGCGTGCGCGGGAACGAGGCGACGTAGTCCTTGAGCGCCGCGTCGAACTCGGCCTTGTCGGCGAGGAAGCGGAGGAAGCCGGTCTTGTAGTAGAGGCGGCGGTACTGGTCGGCGCCGGCGAACACGACCGGCTCGGCCGGGTTGCCGGTCGCCGTCAGCCAGCCGAGCCGTGCCTCGGCGGCGGGGGAGTTGGCGTCGTATGGGCCGGCCGGCGTCCAGCCGATCCAGTCGCGGCCGCCGTCGGCGTTGGCGGCCGGGTTCACCCACAGCTCGAACAGCGGGTGCCGGTGCCCCACCCCGCGGCCGACCGGCACCGCGGCCGCCGCCGCGCCTGCCACCTTCACCCGCGCGCCGTGCCGCCGACGGGGACTTCGCGCACGGCGAGGATGAACTCGCGGTACGTCGTCAGTGGTCGGACGGGCACCCTTCTCGCCCCCACCGCCTCGATCACGCGCCGGGCTTCAACACGTCGCGGGCCGGGCTCGTCGGCGCGACGCTGGCGACGGCGAGCTTGCCGTCGCGCTCGACCAGCGTGATCCCCTCGACGGCCGCGAACGGCGCGGCGAGCGCTTTCAGCGACCACACGGCGACGGTGCGGTCGGCGCCGACGGCGGCGAGGAGCGGCCGCGACCCGGAGAACGCCAGCCCGTTCACGCGGAGCGTCGGCCCGCCGAGCTGGAGGAGGCGGCGGCCGTCGGTGGCGTCGAACAGCGTGACGAGGGAGACGAGCGCCGTCTTGTGGTAGTGCGCGACGGCGAGCACCGGCCCGAGCGTCTTGTCCCACGCCGGCGCCGCGGGGAGCAGCGCGGCCGCGGTCGGCACCTCGTACTCGCGGAGGGTGACCTTTCGATCCTGGCCGCCGACCGCCAGCGTCCACTCATCCTTATCCCGGTCGTACCGGGGGTTCAGCGGCGCGACGTCCGGCACCAGCGCGGCGGCGGCCGGGGTGGCGGCGCGGGTGGCGAGGTCGAGCACGGTGTCGCCGCGGGGGGCGTCGGTACCCGCACCGCCGAGCCAGAGCTTGTTGCCGTCGAGGAAGGCGACGCGGGCGAACCCGGCCGGCGCGCCGTCGAGCACCTGCGGGGCGGGCGGGTCGGCGGCGAGGGCGGCCGCATCGTAGACCTCGATGCGGTCGTCGGCGAACCCGGCGACGGCGACCCACTTCGCGTCCGCCGACGCCGCAATCACCGGCATGCCGCCGGTCGACACGCCCTTCAGCGGCACCCGCGTCTTCGCCGTGCCGTCGGCCGCGACGAGGCGCAGCTCGTCCGTGCGCCCGGTCGTGCCGGCCGGCGGCGGGGACTTCAGGAGGATCACGGCCGTGGCGTCGCCGACCGCGGCGAGCGCGAGCGGGTAGAGGAACTCGTTCTTCTCCCCGGTCAGCGGTACCGGCGGGGCGTCCGCGGGGCGCGCGGCCGGCCGCAGCGCGAGCTGCCCGGCGCGGCCCACGAACCCGGCGGAGACGAGTTTGCGCACCGCGCCGTCCGGGCCGCGCTGGAGCCGCGAGCCCGTAGTTCTCGACGCCGTCGGGGAACGTCTGCTTGCCGCCCGCGGTCACGTCCCAGACGAGCAGGTCGCCGGACTTCGTCCGGTCGCGGCGGCCACGCCACGGCCACCCGCAGCTTGTCGGCCGCCCACGCCGCGAGCCCCGGCGTGGTCGGCGTCTCCGGCAGGTCGGCGTGGCGGGCGAGTTCCTTCCCGGTCGCCACGTCGTGAACGCGGACCATGCCGAAGTGCTTGCCCGCCGCGTCCCACTCGATTCCGGCCGTGACCAGGACTGGACCCGCGGCAGGAGCGGGGGCGGCGAACGCCAGCGCCCGCACGCCGCTCTCCGGCCCGCGGATCACCTTCCCGCCGCGTGGGTCGGCGGGGTCGAACAGGTACACGACGCCGTAGTCGCGCTTCAGCAGCGGCGGGAAGGTGCGCGTCTCGACGACGACCCCGTCGTCGGACGCGGCCCACATTTCGCCGCGGAGCGGGGCGCGGCCGGCGACCGCCACCCACTTCCCGTCGGGCGATACGGCGACGGCGTTGACCGCCCCGGCGTTCCCCGGCGCGACGGGCACGCGGATCGGCTCGGCGGGCACGAACTTCCCGCCGGCGGGCGTGTAGCGGTGAACGACCTTGCCGAGCCCGCCGGCGTAGAGGGTGCCGTCCGGGCCGAAGGCGAGGGACGTGACCGGGGCGTGCGGGCCGGTGTGGCGCACGACGAGCTGCGGCGTGCGGTCGGCCGGCGGCAGCGGCGACTCGGCGCCGGGCTGGCCGGCGGCGAGCGCGGGGAGGAGGGCGAGGACGGCGAGCGAACCCGTTGCCCGCATCGGACACCGTTGGTGAGGGGCGACCGCGGGAATGCGCGAATTGTACCTTCGAGCGCCCGGGCCGGCTGGTAAATTAGCCGGGAGGCGCGGGCGTCGTCGTGGTCCGACCGTCGATCGATGTCGGGTCGCAGACCGGGTCGGCGGGTTTGTGGCCGGCTTCCAGCCGGCCGTGTCAGCCGGCCGGCTGGAAGCCATTCCACGCCGTCGGCCCAAAACCCGGCCCGGCAGCGCCACTCGCGGAGACGGTCCACCTGTCGAGCCCCGGGGTCGCGCCGGTCTGTCGGACGCGGAGGCCGCCGACCTGTCGAGCCGGGTCGCGCAGTTCGAGCGCGACGGGTCCACGGCCCCGGAATCGTTCCTCCCCCCGCTCGGGGCGGCACCGGTCGTCGGTCCTGGTCGAGCTGTTCCGCACCGACATGGGGCGCACGCCCGCGCCCGGCCGGCCGGTCCGCGCCGACGCGTACCTGGGGCGGCTGCCGCCCGACGCGGCGGACGTGGCCGCGGTCACGCTCATCGCCGAGGAGTACCGCCTCCGCCACCTCCACGGCGACCGGCCGCCCCTCGCCGAGTTCGAGTCGCGCTACCCGGCGCTCGTGGCCGAGTTGCGGGCCGAACTCCGCCCGCCGGCCGACCTGGGGAAGACCGTCGTCCGCCCGTCGCCGGCCGACCACCCCACGACGCCGACGCCGACCGGCCTCCCGCCGACCGTCCGCCACCCCTCCACCGGCGACGACATCCTCCCCGCCGACGTCGGCTACCGCCTCGTCCGGCGCATCGGCATGGGGGCGTTCGGCGAGGTGTTCGAGGCGCTGGCGCCCGGCGGGCTCCGCGTCGCGCTGAAGCGCATCCTCCGCTCGGCCGACCACCCGGCCAGCCAGGGCGAGACGGAAGCGCTCGAGGTGATGAAGGCGATGTCGCACCCATTCCTGTTGCAGACGCACGCCTACTGGGTGTTCCGCGACCGCCTCGTGATCGTGATGGAACTCGCCGACGGGAGCCTCGCCGGCGAGGTCGAGCGGCACCGGAAGGAGGGCCGGCCGGGGGTGCCGCCGGAGGAACTCGTGCCGTTCTTCGGGCAGGCGGCCGAGGCGCTCGACTACCTGCACGGCCAGCGCGTCAGCCACCGCGACGTGAAGCCGGAGAACCTGCTGCTGCTGAAGGGGTACGCGAAGGTCGCCGACTTCGGGCTGGCGCGCGGGCACCGGCACGACGAGACGGCCGTGGTCGCCGAGGTCGGCACGCCGCTGTACATGGCGCCCGAGGTGTGGCGGCGGAACGTCAACCTCCACTCCGACCAGTACAGCCTCGCCGCCACCTACGTCATGGCCCGCCTCGGCCGGCCGCTGTTCAAGGCCGAGACGCTGTTCGACCTGTGCTACCAGCACGTCAACGACACGCCGGACCTGTCGCCGCTCCCGCCGGAGGAGCAGGCGGTGCTCCTCCGCGCGCTGGCGAAGAAGCCGGACGAGCGCTACCCGAGCTGCGCGGCGTTCGCCCGGGCGCTGTCGGACGCCGTGTTCCCGCCGCCGCCGCCGGTCGTGGTCCGCCGCACCGCCCTGTGGGTCGGCCTCGTCGTCGGGTTCGGCGCGGTCGGCGGGCTGGTGGCGAAGTACGCCCGCAACCCCGAGCCGGCGCCGGCGCCCCCGCCCCCGCCCCCGCCACCGCCGGAGTGGCTCCCTGCGGGCTGGTCGGCCGCGCCCGGCGTCGGCACGCGCGTCATCGACGGCCGCACGCTGCACGACCGGCTTGTCCGCGACTACCCCGGCGAGCAACTGGTCGCCATCCTGATCGTGCCGGCGCGGCCGAACGACCCGCCGCCGTTCTACATGCTCCGCGACAAGGTCTCGTCCCGCGTGTTCAAGGCGGTGTGGGACGCCGCCGACCGCCGCCCCGATTCGGCCCTCAACCGCTACCGGCGGACCCTCCCGAACGACCCGGAGCAGGTGCAGCTCCACCTGCCGGACGCCTGGATGAACCTCCCGCACCGCCCGGACGAACGCCGGACGACGTTCGACGCCACCCCGATTCTCGGCGTGAACGCGGTCCAGGCGATGCTGGCCGCGGAAGAGATGGGCGGCCGGCTGCCGACCTACGCCCAGTGGCAGAAGGCCGTGGGGATTAACGGCGACGACCCCGACCGCCCCGGGCCGGCGGGCCCCGAGGAGACTTTGCTGCAAGAGGACTTGACGCTCCGCCGCCTCGCGCTCGGGCTGACCGACGGCCCGTGGCCGATCGACCGAGACCAGACGGACGTGAGCGTGTTCGGGATCCGCCAGCTCGTCTCGAACGGTTACGAGTGGACCGACGGCGAGGACGACAAGCGGCGGACGAACCTCTACGACCGCGCCCCGGGTGGCCTCGAACCCCGGCTGACCGGCATGACGTACGAGGAGCGCTACGTCTTCACGTTCGCGCGGATTCCGACGAAGCCGAAACGCCTCGAGTGGCAGCGCACCGACGAGCGGGTCGGCTTCCGGGTCGTGCTGGAGCCGCGGTGAGTGAACCGGGTCGGCCGCCGGTGTGGGGCCGGTTTCCAACCGGCCGGAGCCGGGTGAGCCGTGCAGAACTGCCGCACGAGTTCGAGTCGCTCGGCCGCGGTGAGCCCCTGGCGCTCGCCCATGTGTCGCACGAAGTCATCGACCAGCTTCCGCTCCCGTCCGACCGCTTCTTCCCGCGCAGCATCCCGGGCGACCGCCACCCACACGGCAATCACACCACCCAGGGCTAGCACGGCCGCGCCGGCGAGGGCGGCCGTATGCACCCGCCGCCACCCGCCGGCGGCCTCGTACCGCCCCGCCGGCGAGACGGGCTGGTGAAGCTCCGACCGGTCGGGCCGGAGCGCCATCAGGGCGTCGGCCACGGCGTCGGCCGTGGCGTACCGCCGGGCCGGGTCCTTCTCCAGACACTTCAGGCACACTGCTTCGAGCTCGGCCGACACGGCCGGATTGAGTGCCCGGATCGGGGCCGGGTCGGTGGTGAGCAACTGCTGGATGGTGTCGGCCGGGACGGCCCCGCGGAACGGCGGGCGGCCGGTCAGGCACTCGTACAGGACGGCCCCGAGGGAGTACACGTCGGTCGCCGGGCCGGCCCGCTTGGCGCCCCCGCGGGCGAGTTCCGGGCTCATGTACCCCGGCGTGCCGAGCAGCGCGCCGGACCGGGTCACGCCGCCCCCGCCGGCGGTGAGTTTGGCCAGGCCGAAGTCGGCGACCTTCGGCGCGCCGGCCGCGTCGAACAGGATGTTGGCCGGCTTGAGGTCCCGGTGGACGACCCCCCGGGCGTGGGCGGCGGCCACCCCGCGGGCCACCCGCTCGACCAGCGCGGCGGCGTCCGCCGGCGGGACCGGCGCCACCCGGAGCGACTGGGCCAACGTCCCGCCCGGGCAGAGTTCGAGGGCGAGGAACGGCCGGCCGTCCCAGGTGCCGATTTCGTGGACCTGAACCACCCCCGGGTGGTTGATGGCGGCGACCGCCTCGGCCTCGGCCAGGAACCGCTGCCGCAGGTCGTCGGCCGCGGGCCCCCCGGTCACCATGACCTTGAGGGCCACGTCCCGCTTCAACGCGAGCTGGCGGGCCCGGTAGACGACGCCCATCCCGCCCCGGCCGAGAATCCCGAGGACTTCGTACCCCGGGGGCGGGGCCAGGGGCACCCCGTGGGGCGTCGGCGGGTCGGCGGCCGGGGCGGGCGCGCCCAGCGGGGCCACGTTCACCTGCGGGGTGAAGTCCGCGTCGTCGTGGTCACGGGCCGGCGGGGCGGGCATGGGTCTCATCCGGGCGGGTCACACAGGAGCGTACGCGAAGCCCCGCCCGCCCGCCAGCGCCGCGGCGGCTATTCCTTCCCGGCGGCCAGCGCCGCGAGGACGGCCTGGGCGTACAGGCGGTGCCCGAAGTCGTTCGGGTGGTTCAGCCCGTTGCCGGTCAGGTCCAGGTCGTGCTTGTGCCGCAGCAGCAGCTCCCACACGGCGGTGACGTCCGCGAGCGCGACGCCCGGGCCGGCCAGCCGCCGCAGCTCGTCGCGGTAGCGGGGGAACATGTCGCGCGGGGTCGCGGTCCACGCGCCGTTCCCCAGCATCGACGCGACCAGGATCACTTCGGTCTCCCCGTCGTGGGCCTTGATGCGGTCCAGGATCGTGCGCGTCTGGTCGCCGAACCACTTCGGGTCACGGCGCCCCACGTCGTTCATCCCGTAGGCGACGACGACGAGGTGCGGCTTCTCGGCCAACAGCTTGTCGAGGTCCTTCACCCCGTTGGCGACGCTCCACCCGGCGACCGCGCGGTTCTTGAGCGCGACGCGGCTGTCGAACGTCGCCCGGAGTTGCGCCGCCACGAGGTCCGGATAGCCGGGCTGGTTCGGGGCGGCCTTCACGAGCGCCGAGGCGTCGAGCCCGGTCGAAATGCTGTCCCCGCTGACGCCGAGGGTGAGCGCCTCGCCGGCCTTCAGCCGCGCCCGCGTCCGCGGCAGCGTGCCGACGACCTCGACGGGGACGATCTTGTCGTCGCGGCGGCGGTAGGTGACTTCCACGTTGCGGTCGTGGAACCAGCGGCCGGGTCGGTACAGGAGGGACTGGTCCGGGTGGCCGACGCGGGCGGCGTAGCTCTGCGGCGACCCCTTCGGCACGAACACGCTCGCCAGCGGGATCGGCGGCACGGGGCCGGGCGCCGTGACGGCGAGCGTCAGTCCGTCCTTCGAGAGGGTGAAGGCGTCCCGGTCGAA
Organism: Urbifossiella sp.; assembly: GCA_044220735.1. Classification (GTDB taxonomy): domain Bacteria; phylum Planctomycetota; class Planctomycetia; order Gemmatales; family Gemmataceae; genus Urbifossiella. Next base: position 15,972 of record JBGAQM010000120.1, read on the forward strand.
GCGGTGGCGGCGGTCGGCGGTCACGACCTCCTGCACGTCCGCCGCGGGGAACGCGAGGCGGGCCGTGGGCGGGCCGTTGTCGGTGAGCAGCACGCTGCTCTCGCGGTGGACGACCGGCGAGGCCCACGCGGGCGTCAGCAGGCGGAGGTCGGCGAGCGCCTCCTCGACGCGCGGCGGGGCGGTGAGGTGCTTCGCCACCACCGCCGCCCACATCGCGGCCGCGTTCGCCTGACCCGCCGCGCTGAAGTGGCGCCGGGAGTTGGCGCCGCCGCGGTTCTCCCCCTTGAGGGTGTCCGTGTCCGGCCCGGGCAGGAACCCGGGGCGGCCGGCGAGTTCGTCGATCGCCGCGCGGATGCGGGCCTCGCCGGCGGGGTCGTTGTAGACGGTCGGGTGATGCGTCGATTTGGCGAGCAGCCACGGCGGCTGCGTGCCCCACGCGGTCGCCGCCGCGTGCCGGATCGCGCGCACGTTGGCGACGTACGTCTCGGTCGAAGTCTTGGCGATCACGTCGGACTCGCCCTGCTGCCAGAGGACCGCGCGGAAGCCGCCCAGGTCCGCGCCGGCCGCCACCAGCCGCTTGTGAAGCGCGCCCCCCGGCATCCACTGCGACGTGGCGGTGGCCCCGACCGCGACGTTGGCGAACCCGACCGGGACGCGGAACTCCTTCACGAGCGCGTCGCCGACCGGCGGCCAGATCGAGCCGTCCGTGCTGCCGTCCGGGGCCGGTTGCGGGTCGTTCGCCACGCCCCACGTCGCCTTCGCGGAATCGAAGGCGACGACGCGCTTCGCCGGGTCGGCGACGGCGAGCTTGGCGTCGTTGCAGTTGGTGGCGTAGGACTGGCCGGCGACCACGAACACCTCGCCGACACCGACCGGCTCGACGGCGCCGGCGTGCGTCACGCCGTCGCCCTGTCGGCAGCGGAGTTCGAGGCGGTACCACCCGCCGGCCGGCACGCGGGCCGAGGCGACCATCCCGGCCTTCTCGGCGCGTGCGTCGAGCGTCGTCCACCCGGCCTCGCCGCCCGCGCCCCCGGCGAGCCGCACCACGCGGTACTCCCACCGGCCGCGGTCCGGGGCGACGGCGCAGCGGACGGGCACGTCGGCGTAGCCGAACGCGGGGTGGCCGGGCTGTTCCGTCGCGGCGGCGGCCGGGTCGAACCCGGTGCGCTGGACCACCTGGTGGGGCTGCGGCGACACCACGAGCAACGCCGCAGGGTCGGCCGCCGCGAGCGGGGGCGCGGCTGCGACGGCCAGGAGGCAGGCGACGGGGAGAACGGAACGCGGCAGGAGAGGTCGCATGGTGATCCGGCTCTGGGGGAGGCGTGGGGCCAGCGCGGACGGGACGGCGGTTCGGTGTGGGGCCGGCTTCCAACC
>JBGAQM010000121.1:0-15680 GCA_044220735.1 Urbifossiella sp.
GACGCGCGAAGCCGCAACCGGCAACCGAACCACCCGCGCGAACGCTTGCGGCTTCGCGCTTCCCCGCGCGAAGCCGCAAGCGGCGGCACCCGCACCCTTCCCCGCCCCTTCTCGCGTTCTTCACAATCGGGGGGTAAAACAGAGGGCGACCGATCCGCCCGCCGGAGCCGCGCCGTGACCCGCCTGTTCTCGGACATCATCGTCACCCGCGCGGCGTCCTCGCAGGCCGGCTTCACGCCCGCCCCACCGGGCGCCGATCGGCTCGCGGTCAAGGACGTGAACTTCTGGTACGGCCCCAAGCAGGCGCTGTTCAACATCTCGCTGACGGTCCCCGAGAAGTCGGTGGCGGCGTTCATCGGCCCGAGCGGGTGCGGCAAGAGTACCCTGCTGCGGTGCATCAACCGGATGAACGACCTGATCGACGGCACCCGCCTCGGCGGCCACATCCTCCTCGACGGCAAGGACCTCTACGCCCGCGACCAGAACCTCGTGGACCTGCGCCGCCGGGTCGGCATGGTGTTCCAGAAGTCGAACCCGTTCCCGAAGTCGATCTACGAGAACGTCGTGTACGGCCCGCGCGTCAGCGGCGTCCGCGACCGGGCGCGGCTGGACCACCTGGTCGAGCGCTGCCTGAAGCAGTCGGCGCTGTGGAACGAGGTGAAGGACCGCCTCCACGCCAGCGCCCTCGAACTCTCCGGCGGCCAGCAGCAGCGGCTGTGCATCGCCCGCGCGCTGGCGACCGACCCGGAGGTGCTGCTGATGGACGAGCCGGCCAGCGCCCTGGACCCGAAGAGCACGCAGGCGATCGAGGACCTGATCTTCGACCTGAAGCGCGACTACACGATCGTGATCGTGACGCACAACATGCAGCAGGCGGCGCGGGTGTCGGACACGACGGCGTTCTTCTACGAGGGCCGGCTGGTGGAGGCCGGCCCGACCGAGCAGCTGTTCACCCACCCCCGCGAGAAGCAGACCGAGGACTACATCACGGGCCGGTTCGGGTAATTGGGAATTTGTTTGTTGTCCGTTGGAATTTGGGAACGCGCGTCGGAGGCGTTCCGAGCTCGGCCCACGGCGAACGACAGTCGAACCCAAATTACCAATTGCGACTGACAACAAACGATGGGCAAGCACCTCACCCGCGACCTCGACGACCTCCAGCGGCGCGTCACCGGCATGGCGGCGCGCGTCGAGGAGGCCATCTACGCGGCGCTGAAGGCGCTCCAGGGCCGCGACCGCAAGCTCGCCGCCGACGTCATCGCCGGCGACCAGGCCATCGACGTGCTGGAGAACGGCATCTACGAGGAGTGCCTGAAAATCCAGGCGCTGCACCAGCCGGTGGCCATCGACCTGCGCCGCATCGCCACGACGTTCATGGTCACCACCGACCTGGAGCGCATGGGCGACCTGGCGGTCGACATCGCCGAGCGCGCCGAGGCGCTGGCCGGCCTGCCGGACGTCCTCGCCGCCGACCCGCCGGGCGCCGACGCCCCCCTCGCCGACAAGCTCGTCGGCATGACCGACACCGCCACCGCGATGGTGCGCGAGGCGCTCGACGCCTTCGTGAACCTCGACGCGCGGCTGGCCCGCCGGGTGGTACGGATGGACGACCAGGTGGACCGGATGCACGCCGAGATGATCCGCGACCTGATCGCCCGCATGAAGGCCGACCCGGCGCTGGTCGAGCCGGGGGTGTCGCTGTTCAGCGCCGTCCGGCACCTGGAGCGGATCGCCGACCACGCCACCAACATCGCCGAGGACGTGGTCTACCTCGTGGACGGCGACGTGATCCGACACCGCCCCGAGTCGATGCGGGCGGAGTGACTCTGGGACTGTGGGACCGGGGGCCTGTGGGACTGTGGGAGAAGACCGCGAACCGATTGTCTTTCTCCCACAGTCCCACAGGCCCCCGGCCCCACAGTCCCCACCAGGGGGGAAGATGGGCCAGCCGCGCATCCTGATCGTCGAGGACGAACGGGGGCTGACGCAGACGCTGTCGTGGTACTTCACCCGCGAGGGGTTCGAGCCGGTGGTCGTCCACGACGGCGCGGACGGGCTGCGGAAGGCGCAGGCGCTCCTGCCGGACGTGGTGCTCCTCGACGTGATGCTCCCCGGGATGAGCGGCCTCGACGTGTGCCGCGAGCTCCGCGGCGGCGAGCGCACCAAGGACATCCCGGTCATCATGCTGACCGCCCGCGGCGAGGAGACCGACCAGGTCGAGGGCTTCGCCCGCGGGGCCGACGACTACGTCACCAAGCCGTTCAGCAACAAGGTGCTGCTCCAGCGGGTGAAGGCGGTGCTGCGGCGCAGCGAGGGGCCCGGCGACGCCGGCGACGTGGTCGAGCACGAGGGCGTCCGCATCGACCGCGTCCGCCACCGCGTCAGCGTCGGCGACGAGGCGGTGGACCTGACGCCGACCGAGTTCAAGCTGCTGCTGTGCCTGTTGCGGCAGCCGGGGCGGGCGTTCAACCGGCACCAGCTGATGGACGCGGCCATCGGCGAGGGGTCGATCGTGCTCGAGCGGACCATCGACGTCCACGTCAAGACGCTGCGCCAGAAGCTGACGAAGGCCGGCGGCGCGCCCGAACTCATCGAGACGGTCCGCGGCGTCGGCTACCGGTTCCGCGAGGCGGCGGCCGGGTAGCGGCGGTTGTGCGGGTGGCGCCGGCGGCCGGGGCGGCGCGAATCGCCGCCGGGCCGGGCGGCCGCGGGCGGGCCGGGGTACACTTCGACGACACGGTCGTTCAGACCCCCGCCCCGCCGTAGGAGACGGCCCATGGTCCCCGTCGTCGTTTCACTCCTGGCCCTCGCCCAGCCGCCCGGGCCGGACCTGCCGCCGCCCGGGCCGCCGCCGATCAACCTCAGCCACCCGGCGCCGCCGCTACTTCCGCCGGCCACGGCCGCCGGCCCGGTCAGCCCGCCCGACGCGAAGTGGGCCGAGGCCGGGATGCCGTGCCCCGGCCCGGCCGCCCACCCGTTCCAGCGCCTGCCGCGCGTCTGCCTCCTGAAGGCCTGCGAGTGCGACGGCGGCGGCACCGCCGCCCTCGGCCGGGCGTGGTGGGTCAAGGAGTTCCACGACGCCGCCCACGTCCCGCTGCCGCGCTTCACCATCGACGGGCAGGCCGTGTGTCACGACGGCCTCCTCATCTACGAGGGGATGCGCGTCACCGTGTACAAGACCGGCGTCTACGACGTGTCGTTCACCGCCGAGGTGCCGGAGATGCCCGTCACGCTGCGGCTGCAACTCGTCTTCCAGCGGCCGGCCGAGAACCTCAAGCACCCGCGCGGCGAGTACCGGCTGACGCTGCCGCCGTTCCGGCTCGAGCCGAAGACCGACGCCCGGCCCGGCGACCCGGCGGCGAACATCTTCCACGTCGCGCACCGCGGCTTCTCCAGCGTGCTGGTGGAGGACCTGCCGGCCCAGCAGATGGTGCAGCCCGGGTGGCAGGTCACGCGCGTCGGCACGGCGCGGTTCGGTACGCCGGTGGCCATCACCGACCCGAACCGCTGACCGAACTTGACCGAACCCCGTCCGTCTCGGACGGTCGCCCGACCGTCCGCGTAGCACAACCCTCCTATTCGTTAAACCCCGACTCCCGCGGGTGCCGATACGACCGTTGGCGCCCGCGTGGCCGACGGCGTTCGCCGTACGGCCCGACCTGGCGCGCCGCCCTACCGCGGTGCACGGATGAACCGATCGGTGTGGTCGATGGCGCTGTGCCTGGCCTTCGGGGCCGGCGGCATGTTCCTGGCGTCGAACTTCCGCCTGCGCCTGGAGCCGGTGTCCGACCCGGTGGCCATCGCCGCCCCGCCGGCCCCGAAGCCGGTCGAGCCGGGGGTGTTGCCGGGAGTTCTGACCGCGCGGCCGGGTTCACAGGTGAGTGCGGACGGTGCGGTCGTTCCCGCCGGCGCGGCCGGGGCCCCCGCGGCCGGGGCCCCCGCGGCCGGGGCCCCCGCGACCGGGGCCACCACACTCCTTCGCGTCGAGCGGGTGAAGGACGGCGAGTTCAACTGGAACACCCAGACGCCCGGGGACGTGTACCTCTCCACGAGCACCCCGCAACTCGTACTTAGCGAGCCGCTCACCGAGGCGCAGGCCGCCGCCCTCAAGGTGAAGCTCAACGGGGTGGAGGACGCCGCGGCGGCGTTCAAGATCGAGCCGAAGGGGAACCGGGCGCTGGTCGTCGGGCAGGCGGCGCTGGCGACGCTGTCGGACACCCAGCCGCTCCGGGTGACCCTGCTCCTCGACGGCCGCGAGTCGGCCCCGGTCACCCTCCGCCTCCCGAAGCGCGACGCGGCGCCGGCGGGCGGCCTGGCGGTCGAGAAGTTCGCCAACTCCCCGCACCGCGACCCGGTCCCGCTCGCCTCGCCCAAGGCCGTGTACGTCGGCGAGACCGGCGGCTCGTACCTCCGGCTCCAGGGCACCAACACCCGCAACACGACCGCCCGCGTCGTCCTGCAGGTGGGCGACGGGGACGCGTACCTGGCGACTCCCGTGAAGTCGCTCCCCGACTCGACCGGCCTGCGCTGGGACTACGAGCTGAACCTCGGCGACCTGGACGTGAAGCCGCTCAAGGTCCGCGTGCTGGCGGAAGCCGCGTCCGGCGGCCACGCCTACGCGTCCGGGGCGGCGGAGCAGTTCGCCGCCGAGATCCCCCCGCCCGCGATCCCCACCCCGACCGTCACCCCGAGGGTCACGTCCGGCGGCAAGGTGCTGGCCGAGGCGACGGACCTCCCGGGCGGGGCGATCAAGACCTACCGCACGAACGCCCGCAAGCTCGACGAGGTCGTGGTCGCCGCGCCGGCCGAGGCGAAGGCCGTCGTCCTGTTCGTGAACAACCGGCGGGTCGGCGAGCTGGCGGTCACGGCCGCGGGGGACAAGACCTTCCAGAACGTCGACCTGACCGGGGCGGACGAATTCGGGATCCGCGCGATCGCCGTGGTCGGCCGGGCGGCCAGCCGGGACGGCCTGGCCGTGGTGAAGGTCCGGGAGACGGGGCCGAGCGTCGAGGGCGTCTTCGCCCCCGGGTTCGGCGCCACGGGGGGCGAGGGGAAGGTGTTCGTCAAGTTCAGCAGCCGCAGCCTGCTCGTCCCCGGGCCGGCGAACAAGGTCTCGAACTACGAGGTGAAGAACGAGGCGAACGACAACGTCCTGACCCCCTCGTCGGCCGTCTACGACCCCGCCGCCGACACGGTCGTGCTCACCGTCCCGGGGGTCACGCACGCCTCCTACATGGTCAGCGTCAAGAACTCGGACACGGCCGCGGACAAGCTCAAGGACCTGTACGGGAACCTGGTCGCCGCCGCCGACGGGGCCCCGAACAAGATCTTCTTCCAGGCCCGGATCTACGCGGCGGCGCCCGACCAGCTCGGGTCGCCGACGGCGGGGGTGCCGCTCCAGACGGGGCCGCCGGTGACGTTCCCGGAGTACACCCGGTTCCGCCAGGTCCCCGACGGGTTCAACCCGTCCGACCGGGTCGAGACGCGCGTCGCCCGGCTGTACTACTACCGCGACGCCCACCGCGTCGCCATGATCGTCAACCGGACGGTCAAGTCGTACTCCGGCGCCGAGGTGGACGTCCGCCGCCGCGCCGCCGACCGCGCCCGCACCGACGCCGACGGCGCCACCGACGAGCGGAAGCGGCTGCAGGACCAGGCCGTCAAGTCGGCCCAGGACGCCCGCGGGGCCGAGAACCAGCTCCAGGAGTTGCAGCAGAAGCAGGCCACCGCGAAGGTCGAGTCGGCCAACGCCCGCGTCCTCCTGCCGCAGCGCGAGTTCGAGCTCCAGCAGGCCACGCAGAACCTCGGCCGCAACACCACCCTCACCGCCGACGTCGTCGCCACCGACGAGACCGTCCGGGCCCGGCAGCAGGCGCTGAACCTCGCCGACGCCGACCTGGCCCTGGCGAAGTCGCGGGCGCTCCAGTTCGCCGCCCTGCCGGGCCCGCAGAAGGATGCGGCCGACGCCGCCCAGGTGCAGTCCCAGTTCCTGCGGAACAACGCCCAGGCGGACTACGACCGGGCGGTGACCGAGGCCCGGCTGCGGGCCGACGCCGTCGCCGACCCCAACCGGGCGAACGTCGCCCGGCTGACGACCGAGGTCGCCACCCTCCGGCAGGTCGTCGCCGCCGCCGACGCCAACGCCGCCGCCGCGGCCAACGAGATCGCCGCCGCCCAGCAGCGGGTGACGGCCCTCCGCGAGACCGAGTTCCAGCGCACCGTGGCGTGGCAGGAGCAGGAGCTGCGCGAGCGCCGCGCCCGCGAGACCGAGTTCCGCCGCGACGTCGCCGCCGCCGCCGCCGACCCCAACACCTACGCCCCCGGCGACCCCAACTCCGACGACCCCGTCATGCAGGTGTCGGTGTCCGTCATCGGCGAGGGGCTGATCCAGCTCCGCGGGCCGATCAAGGGGATCAACGTCATCCGCATCATGATCAACCAGATCGACGCCCCGGTCGGCCAGGTGCGGGTGGCGATGCACACCGTCCAGGTGAACGGCGAGCGCGGCGACCGGATGGAGAAGGTGGTCGCCAACATCCAGCGCTACCTCGACCACTCGCGGTTCCTCACCACCCAGTCGTCGCAGATGCTGCGGCGGGCCGTCGGCGTGGTGGCGTCGCGGAAGGCCGAGGAGGCGGCGCTGACGCTGGCCCCCGGGTGCACCCAGGCCGACCGCGACCAGCGCTACCTGTACTCGTTCTTCGGCAAGGAGTTCACCGACGAGCTGGCGCTGCTCGACAGCGAGTTCCTGAAGACCGGCAACAAGCTCCTGTCCCTCCACTCGATGGACACGACGAGCCTGGCGTCGGCGCTGTTCGTGCTGTCGCTGGCGCGGAACGACGTGCGGCTGGAGATCACGCACGAGTTCGCCCGGCTGCTGCAGACCGAACTGCCGGAGATGGAGAACACGTACTACCTGGCGGGGCTGTCGGGGAACGGCCACAAGTGCGAGGCGTGCTGCGACCGGCGGGTGTACATGCTGTCGCAGAACGCCCGGTTCGTGTCGTTCGGCGGGTTCTTCAACGCCCAGGGGGCGGCGGCCGACACGATGACGCCGCTGCAGCGCGAGTTCGTCCGGCTGGCGCAGGTGTTCAAGGCGCGGATGATCACCGAGCTGCAGCTGAAGCAGCGGGTGACCGAGCGGGCGATGGTGGAGGAGCGGTTCGCCATCCCGTACCAGCAGCAGCGGAAGCAGGCGATCGACGCCGAGATCGAGGCGAAGCAGAAGCTCGGGCAGGTCCAGGACAAGCTCCAGGACGCGACCGCCGCCGCCACCGCCGGCCTCGCCAGCGTCCAGTCGGAGGTCGATCGCATTCGAGTGCGGGTCGCCGACACGGACGCCTTCGTGAAGGCCCTCCAGGACTCGTTGGGGAAGGGTGAGCACGAGGCCAACGACCCACGCAAGCAGGTCCGGCTGCCCAGCGGGGCCGTCAGAATGCTGCCCAAGGTCGAGACCACAACGAAGAACAACGTCAGGACGTCGATCATCAAGTTGGACACGGACGAACGCGGACCGCAGGTAATGGGTGACCTCGAAGACCTCAAGCACTTGGTGGAGTTGTTCTTCTATCCCGACGTGTTTTACAAGAGCTACGTCGAGCCGCTCAAGGAGACGATCGACACCGTCCTTTCGAAGAAGACCCTCGACACTGCGACCACCCAGAGGATCATCGAACTCACCCACCCGGTGCTGGAGAAAATCCGGTCGGCGGCGACGTCCGCTCAGGGGCAAGTGCAGGTGATTCTCGGTCACCTCACCCGGCAAGAGCCGGAGCCGAGCAAGGCGGCGAGCGAGTTCGCCGCGTTCGAGGCGGACATCAACGAAAAGCTCTACAAAGGCAGGGATCTTGCCAACAGCTCCCAGCGAATCTTCGACGTGGTGAGGCCGCAGTTCCGGCAGTTGGTCGCCGTGTCCGCCAACTACGAGGCGGCCCTCCGCAAGTCGCGGACGGCCCGCCGGCCGATCGACGAGAAGAAGCTCCTCGACCTGCTGGTGGACGAACTGGAGGACAAGTTCATCGAGCAGCTGGAGGGCACCCGCGCCCACACGGCCAACATCGACAACTACATCAAAGCCCTCTCCACCGCCCTCGACGACGACTTCCAGACGCAGTTCTACAACCCGTCGTTCCGCCGCGTCCGCGAGGCGACCGCCCGGTTCTGGGACGTCACCCTCGGGCAGGTCGAGACGACCACCGTGCTCGTGAACAACCGCGGGCTGGCGCTCGTCCGGCCGTCGGCCACGTTCGAGTTCGACCTGCCGAAGCGCGACATCATGATCACCGAGGGGTTCAAGTCGGCGAAGGCGCTGGTGGACGACTACGGGGCGCTGGTGAACGACCCGTCGTTCCTCGCGCTGGCCAAGCTGTACAGCGGCAACCCGGTCACGACGCAGCAGAACACCGGCGGGTCGCTGGCGTCGGTCCGCAACGTCCTGCCGGGGCTGCCGGTGACGGCCGACGAGATGGTCATGGCCCAGGCCGGGCCGGGGCGGCGCGAGTTCGGCTCGGCCCTCGAAGGCCTCATCCCCGACCCCGCCATCTACAAGTTCGAGACCGGTACCGGGTTCGAGATCCGCCCCACCCTCAGCCCGGACGGGCAGAACGTCGTGTTCAAACTGAACTACATGTACACGACCGACGTCCGCGAGCCGGTCCGGGCCGACGAGAAGCACCTCGGCCGGGTGAAGCGGCACTTCGTGGACACCGACGTGCAGCTCTCCAACTACGAGCTCCGCGAGGTGAGCACGTACCGGGTGGCGCTGCGGGCGTCGCGGACGGGGAAGGGCGTGCCCGGGTTGCAGGACATCCCCGGCGTGGGCGTGCTGTTCCGCCCGCTGCCGAGCTCCGAGTCGTCGCTCCAGCAGAACCTCATCTACTCGCAGGCGACCATCTTCCCGACGCTGTTCGACCTGATGGGGCTCCGCTACGCCCCGGCGGTGGCCGACCTCGACCCGCTGGCCGACCGGCTGGCCGAGTTCGCCGCCCGCAACCGGCACCTGGACATCCTGCAGCGGACCGCCGACCTCGGCGCCACCCGCGTGGACGACGCCCTCCGCACGCCGAACGGCGAGCGGCGGACCGACCTGTACCGGCCGGTGGTGACCATCCCGGCGGTCCACCCGAACGGGTACTCCGGGCCGGGGCTGCGGCTGCGCGACGGCACGCTGATCGAGGGGCCGCCGGCGCCCCCCGGGTTCGACCCGCGGTTCGCCCGGCCGCAGACGCCGTTCGCCCCCGGCACGACGCCGGAGAGCGCCCCGCGGCCGATCCTCCTCCAGCCGACCGGCCCGATCGGGTTCACGCCGCCGGGCGCGACGGTCGCCCCCGGGGTGGCGCCGACGGCCCCGGCCCTGCCCGGGAGCACCGGCGTGCTGGAAACGCTCCGCACCCCCGCCCGGCCGTCGTTCGGCCCCGGGGCGGCGACGGGCACGGCGCCGCCGGCCGGCGCGGGGCTCGGCACGGTCATCCAGCAGGGCGGGCGGCCGTCGCTCCCCGGCACGCCGACGGCGGTACCGCCGCCGTTCCCCGCGCCGGTCGGCCTCCCCGCCCCGACGCCGCTGCCGCCGAGCTACCCGACCGCCCTGCCGGCGCCGGTCGGCACGCCGTTCCCCCTCCCGCGGTAACGCCGGTGCCGGTCGTGCCGGCGGTGACGGCGCCGCCGGCCGGCCGGTCGGGACGACGGGACGGAAGAAGACGACCGCGCCGCCGCCGCCCGCCGACCTTCCCCGGGAACCCGAGGAGGGCCGGCCATGACGGCGCGACTGACGACGGCGGCGGCGGCGGCGGTGATCGCGGCGTGCGTGGTCCCCGAGGGCGCCGCCCAGCCGCCGACGCGGCCGCCGAACCTGGTCCGCCGCGCCGACCCGCCGACGGCGCCGCTGACCGGCATCCTGCGGGCGCCGGAGTGGCGGCACGGCGGCCCGGCCCGGCCGGGGACGCTGCCGGCGATCCCGGACTACGCGTACACGCCCGACCGGCCCGACCGGAACGTCCCGCCGGCGGTGACGGTGCTGAGCCTGGTCCGCGTGCCGGTCGCCCGCATCGCCGGGGCCGACCCGCTGCCGAAGGGGGCGCACCCGGCGCAGATGTACCAGCTGCCGGTGCCGTGGATGCAGGCCGGCCACTGCTACCTGTCGCGGGTGGCGGTGATGCTGCACGACGACGGAACGTACCAGCTGAGCTTCCGCGCCGACCAGAACCCGCGCCCCGGCCCCGACTCGCCGGCGCCGCCGACCGAGTTCGCGGAGGGGCCGCGGCTGACGCAGCAGACGGGGCAGCTGAAGCGGAACCTGTTCCTGGTGCGCGTCCGCGGGTACGCCGGCGGCGGCACCGTGAGCGGCGACCGGCCCGGCCCGAACCTCGGCCGGCCGGCGGTGTGGGAACTGCCCGTCGAGCCGTTCTGGGTGCAGAACGGCGAGCCGTACCCCGGCTTCGTCTCGGGGCGGGCGGAGATGGTGCGGCGGTACTTCGAGTACATCGACCGGGTGGAAGTCGAGTTCACGTACCGGTAGCGGCCACGGAGGGCGACATGGGCACGACGACGCGGTTCCTGGCCGGCGGGGTGGCGGCGTGCGTGCTGGCGACGGTCGCGGCCGGGAGCGGCCAGCACCCGCCGCACCCGACCGTGCCGCCGACGCAGGAAATCGAAGTGCTCGACCCCGGCGTCGATCCCACCGGCAAGGCCCGGGCCGTCATCCGCACCTGCCCGGACGGTACCCGGCAGATCGACATCCCGCCGACGGTGCTGGTCCACAAGTTCTACTACACCGGCGACCGGTCGTTCCAGGGGCCGCTGCTCACGGGCGGCCCGGTGATCGTGACGGTGAGCCACCCGAAGACGCTGGAGCGGCTGTACGTGCCGCTGGTGCTGCCGCCGGGCGCCCCGCGGGTGACGTACCGCCGCGAGAGCATCCGCTACGACTACGGCCCGCAGTCGATCACGCTGACGTGGGGCCTGTGCGGCAACCCGCGGGTGGACTACACGCAGGCGACGGGCATCGGCGACCGGTCGCGCGGGGTGGCGGCCGCGGCCGCCGGCGGCGTCGGGGCGTGGGTGCAGCGGACGGGCATCCCGCAGGGGCTGCGGCAGGCGAAGGACGCGTCGAAGGACGTTCTCCTGGCGACGGCCGACCGGGTGAACGACGTGGGCCGGATGGCGGTGGTGCCGGTCGTGAACCTGGCGCGGGCGCTGCCGGGGGCGCAGCTGCTGACGCCGGCCCCCGAGGACCGCGCCGTGCGGGCGCGGGAGGCGGCGGCGACGGCCGCGGGGGCGACGGGCGTGAACCCCGACTCGCTGTTCGTGCCGCGCCGCCCGTGACGGTAACGACCAACTGACCGCTCTCATTGGTTCCGGCGGAGTGGGAGACCCCGTCAGAAAAGCATTGAGTCGCCCGTAGGAATCACCGTTGGAGTGATGCCGCGCGCCGGAAGCCGCGGTCGGGCCGGGGGTTGGGTTCCGCCGACCGCCTCTCGCCCGGCTCGCCATTCGGACCGTAGGGCATTGACAGACACTTCTCGCCGGGTCAGAATCGACATCCAATTGACCGTCTCGCGCAGGCAACTGGGCGCACCCGCCGGTGGCGCCGTTAGCCGAGCGTGCGGTGGCCCCGCCCTCCCCACCGACTCAGCACCATGGCCGACACGCACGAACCCGCGTCGTTCGCGGACGTCCTCCGCTACGAGCTCGAAGCCGTGCGCCGCCGCCGGTACGAGGTGCGGCAGGCGGCGGGCAACCCGCCCGACACGCCGGAGGACCTCGACGAGCGCGTCGAAAAGCTGCGGGGGAAGGGGATCGAGGAGCTGCGCGGGGCCGCGCTCGACGACGGCATGGTGGGGCTGGCGCTGTCCGGCGGCGGCGTCCGCAGCGCCACGTTCGGCCTCGGCTTCCTGCAGGGCGTCTCCCGGCTCGGGCTGCTCTCGGCGGTGGACTACCTGTCCACCGTGTCCGGCGGCGGGTTCGTCGGCGGCTGGCTGACGGCGTGGATCCACCGCGAGGAGCAGCGGCTCGAAGCCGCGAGGAAGGCCGGGGCCGCGGCCGGGGAGGTGGCCGGGGCGACGGCGAACGTCGAGAAGCAGCTCCACCCCGACCGGAAGGTGGAGGCGCAGGCCGACCGGCGGGTGGACGTCGAAAACCCGCCCGGGGCGCGCGACCCCGACCAGTCGCTCGCCGGGCTGTTCCCCCCGCCGGCGGGCGACCCGCGGCCGCGGCCGGTGCTCGACGACGAGCCCGAGCCGGTGTACCACCTGCGGGCGTACAGCAACTACCTGGCGCCGCGGCCGAGCTGGTTCTCGGGCGACATGTGGACGATCTTCGCCATCTACTTCCGGAACACGCTGGTCAACCTCCTCATCCTCGTCCCCGTGGCCTTCGCCGCGATCCTCCTCGCCTACGGCCTCGTGTGGTTCTTCGCCCGGGCGGACGCGGCAATCGGGTGGTGGTTCACCGGTTTCCTCCTGGTCGCGGTCGTCGGCGCCGTCTACTGCCTGGCCCGGAGCATCGTGCTCCTCAACCGGCCGCCCCGGCCGGCCGACCCCGAAGCACTGGCACGTTCGTTCTCTCCCGCTTGTCGGGGTTCGTCGCTTCATGGTGGCCCCGACCGTCGTCGCCGCCGTGCTCCACGACGTGGCTGATCACCCTCGCCCCGGCGGACGCCCCGCCCACGCCGCCCGCCGCCGCCGCCGCGCCCGCGGCGGCCGCCGAGGGCACCGTCGAGGTGACGCTCGACCCGAAGCGGCCGGACAAGTCCGGGGTGGTGACGGTCGGGCCGGTGAAGGCGGTGGTGAAGGTCGCGGCGCCGCCCCAGGCGCCCGACCCGCCCCCGCGGAAGGACAAGACCCTCAAGCTCCGCTACCCCTGGTACGACGCCGTGTACCCGCTGCTGCACTGGAACCGGCCGGTGGTGGACAACAACATCGGCCTGGTTCTCCTGGCGTTCGTCACCGGGTTCTCGCTGATCGGGGCCGGCGCCGCGCTGCTGTGGCTGGTCGCCTACGGGTTCGCCGCCGCCGGCTGCCTCCGCCGCATGGCGATGCTGGGCTCGCTGGCCGGGGCGGCCGCGGCCGGGTGGGCGGCGGCCCCGTCGTTCGCCTGGGCGGCGGTCCCGCCGGCGGTCGTGCTGGCGTTGTGGGCGTTCGCCTCGGCGGCCGGGCGGTTCCGCGACCCGGTCGGCGGCGGGTGGCGGAACGCCGTGTTGTCGGTGAGCACGCCGGTGGTGTTGGCGGCCGGCGCGGGGTTGCTGGTCGGCGTGGTCGAGGAGCTGCCGCTGACGTGGCTCGCCGCGTACCCGGCGGCGGTCGTCACGGTCGGGCCGCCGCTGATCCTCGTCGCGCTGGCCCTGGCCGGGTTCGTGGAGGCGGCCGTCCTCAGCAAGCTGCTCACCGCGCACGACCGCGAGTGGCGGTCGCGGCTGGCCGCCACCCAGGCGCTCATCGGGGCCGCCTGGCTCGCCTTCTTCGGCACCGTGTTCTTCCTCCCCTGGGCCGTCCGCGAGCTGAGCGAGTTCGTCGGGCCGAAGCTGCAATACGGGGCCGTCGCCGGGTGGGTGATGACGACCGTCGGCGGGCTGTTCGCCGCCAACAGCGCGCAGTCCGGCAAGGGCGGGTCGCGGCCGCCGAGTCGGGTGCTCAACCTGCTCACCGCCGTCGCCCCGGTCGTGTTCCTGGCCGGCCTGCTCGCCCTGCTCGGGGTACTGGCCCACGACGTCGTCACGACGCGGCTGATCGAGGCGCCGAAGCCCGTGGACCCGGCGACGGGTCAGTACGCGCCGCCGGCGCCGGCCGCGCACCCGGGGCCGCTCGGCGAGTGGCGGGTGTTCGCCCGCGGGGCGGACGCCGCCGGGGGCACCTTCTGGTGGACGCTCGGGCTGGCGGGCGGGTGCGTCGTCTTCGCCGTCGGCCTGTCGCTCCTGACCGACGTGAACGTGTTCTCGATGCACGCCCTGTACGGCAACCGCCTCGTCCGCGGCTACCTCGGGGCGTCGCGGCGGAAGGTCCACGCCACCGACGAGTTCCCCGACGGCCGGCTCCGCGACCGGGGCGCGGCGTGGGAGTGGGTGCCGGGCGCCGGCGGCGCCCCGACCGGCGTGAACGGCGAGGTGCGGCGCGAGAACCCGGTGACCGGGTTCGACAAGGGCGACGACGTCACCCTCGCCGCGCTGCGGTTCACCCCCGCGAAGCCCGCCACCGCCGCCCGCCCGGCGACGCCGGCCCGCCTCGCGTACCGCGGCCCGTACCACCTGATCGGCACCGCCCTCAACCTCCGGGCCGGCGGCGAGCTGGCCGTGCAGGACCGGCGGGCGTCGTCGTTCGTGCTGTCCCCGGGGTATTGCGGGAGCGACGAGACCGGCTACGCCGCGACCCCGGAGGCGACCGGGACCGGTGCCCCGAACCTCACCCTCGGCCGGGCGATGACCATCTCCGGGGCGGCGGCCGACGCGAACATGGCCGTCCACGAGTCGCCGGCCGTCACCGCCCTGATGACCGTGTTCAACGTCCGCCTCGGGTGGTGGATGGAGAACCCGCGGGCCGCGGCCGAGGCCGGGCGGGCGTGGGCGGCCGGCCCGCCGACGGCGGGCATGCTCAGCTCCCTGGCCCGCGAGTTCCTCGGCCTCACCCACGCCCGCGGCGGGTACGTCCACCTGTCCGACGGCGGGCACTTCGACAACACCGGGGTGTACGAGCTCGTCCGCCGCCGCTGCCGGTACGTCGTCCAGGTGGACGCCGCCGCCGACCCGGACGACCTGTTCGAGGACCTCGCGCAGCTCGTCCGCCGGGTCCGCGCCGACTTCGGCATCCGCCTCGAGATCGACCCCACGCCCGTCCGCCGGGTGGGGGCCGACCGGCTCAGCAAGTGGCACGTCGCCGTCGGCCGCATCCGGTACGACGACGTGGACGCCGACGCCCTCGCCGGCACCCTCGTGTACGTCCGCGCCAGCCGCACCGGCGACGAGCCGATCGACGTCCGCCAGTACGCCGACGCCCACCCCGAGTTCCCGCACACCAGCACCCTCGGCGACCAGTTCTTCGACAACGACCAGTTCGAGGCGTACCGGATGCTCGGCGAGCACGTCGCCGGCGACGTGTTCGAGGACGCCGTGCAGCTCGCCCCGCGGTGGCCGGCGGCGAAGGCCGCGCGGGCGAGCGACTACCGGCGGGCCGTCCGGTCCCTGTTCGCCGAGGTGCACGGCCGGTGGTACCCGCCGCCGGTCGGCATCGAGGCCGCGTTCCAGCAGGCCGGGCAGGACTGCGCCGCGCTGATGCGGCAGTTCCGCGAGGACGAGCACCTCGCCGGGTTCGTCCGCGACATGTACCCGGAACTCCCCCTCGCCCCCGGCGAGCCGCCCGTGGCGGCGGCGGTCCGGCGGGCGCCGGCGGACGCGGGGGCCGCCGACCGGACGGTCGTCGTGGACATCCAGGTCGCGCGGGGGGCCGGCCCGTCGCCGGCGGCCGCCGGCCGGACCGGGCCGGTGGAGCTGCTGGCGGTCGGCCAGCTGCTCGACGTGATGGAGCGGGCGTGGCACGGCGTGCGGCTGGCCACCCACTACGACCACCCGATCAACCGCGGGTGGATGAACGCCTTCCGCCGGTGGTCGTCGTCGGCCGCGTTCCACCGGGCGTGGCCGGTCGTCCGCGGCGAGTACGGCCAGGACTTCGTCCGGTTCTGCGAGCGGGCCCTCAACC
>JBGAQM010000122.1:0-15588 GCA_044220735.1 Urbifossiella sp.
CCGCCGGCCGCCCCCGCGTCCTGCGGGAGGCGCGGGCGGCTGTTCCGCCCGGGCCGGTGGTCCGTTCGTCGTCCGTATCGGAACCCGACTTCCCGGCGGATGACGCGGCCGCGCCGCATCCGGGCGGATCGGCGCGACCGGCCGTCGTGTTCTGGCGCGCGTGCCGCGGATGCGGGGCGGGCGGGTTATCCGGCCGGCCGTCACAGGCGTCGGAACCGGGGGACTTCCCACGACCAAAAGAGACGGGCCGGCGGGCTCCAGGGAGCCGCCGGCCGTGCGGGATGTGCGTGTTGTAGGGCTCGGGGGTGTGTCCGACCCAGGGGCGCTCCCGGGCCGGCAGGGGGGAAATTCGGTCGGATGCGCGCCACGCCCCGGGGCCGGTCCTGTTCGTTCGCCGCCGGCTGTTGGTCGTTGGCGGCATGAACGCTAGCATTCGCCGTGCCGAACGGCGGGGGATGGGCCGGTGCGGTCGTCGGGGCTGTGCGGACCGTGCGGGTCGTGCCGGGTGCGCGGGTTTCCGCTTGACACGCCCGCGCCAACCTGCGACGGATGGAAGGAGCGGGTTTCGCGCCCGCGGACCGGCTCGACGAGGATCACCAGCACCATGCGCCACTTCTCCTGCGACCTGTGCGGCAAGGGCATCAGCGCCGCGACCGGCCCCCGGATGGTCCTGAAGCTGGAGAGCTACCCCGCCCCGGACGCCGACCAGCCGCCCGCCGCGTACGCCGAGACGGACGTGGTCGAGGAGGTGGCGCTCCTCCTGCAAGAAGCAGAGGAGGCGGGCGAAGACGTCCCGACCCCGACGACCCGGAAGCTCGCCTTCGACCTGTGCGTCGCGTGCCATCGGAAGGTCCTGTCGAACCCCCTCGGGCGCGGTCGGCTGGCTGCCCCCCGGTTCAGCGGGAACTGAATTCGCGCCGGGTCGCACGGGAAGCGACCTTCCCAACGCGGGGAACACGGTACCCACGGACCGGGCTACACACCCCGCCACCCGGGCCGATCCCATGCGCCTCCTCCTGCTCGTTCCGCTCGTCGCTGCCGCCACCGCCGGGCCCGTCGGCGCTCAACTACGAGGGGGTGCCGGCCCCGTCGGCCCGGCTCAGCACGGCGGGCCGGCGATGCGCGGCGGCTTCGGCGGGCCGCCTGCCGGCAGCGGCTTCCGAATGGTCCAGGGGTATCCTCTGCCACGCACGTCGGGCTTCGGCATCGGGGGCGGTGGTTACGGAAGTGGCCTCGGCTACGGGTACTGGTCGGGCGGGTACATCCCCGGCGGCGTCGGCCCCTCTCCCTACTACGTCGTGCCGCAGCCGGCCTACGTCCCGAGCGGGGGCGGGCCGGCGGTCGTGCGGGGCGAGCCGTCGGGGGCGACGGCCGTGAGCGGCGTGCTGCCGGCGAAGCTGGTCGTCGAGTACCCGGCCGCGGCGAAGGTGTGGCTCAACGGCGTCGAAGTGCCGGGCGACGCCGACACTACCTGGACGTTCACGTCGCGCGACCTGCGGCCGGGCGAGACGGCGACGTTCCGCGTGCGTGGCCGGTGGAGCGCGGGCGGGAAGACGTTTGAGGCGGAGCGCGACATCCCGCTCGGCCCCGGGGCGCAATCGCGGCTGACCGTCATTCTCGGGCGCGAGTTGCGGGAGTGAGGCCCGCGTCGGATCGCCCGACCCGCTACCGCACCGACGTGTCGGCGGCCGGGTCGCCGTGCTGGATCAGGAACGCCAGCTGCTCCAGCTGAATCGCCAGGTCTACCGACACCAGCTTCACCCGCGGCGGCAGCCGCAGCAGCACCGGGGCGAAGTTCAACACCCCGCGAATGCCGGCGGCGCTCAACTGATCCGCGACCGGCTGCGCGGCGTCGGCCGGCACCGTCAGAATCGCCAGCTCGGCCCCGAGTTCGCGCACCCGGTCGCCGAGCGTTTCCGTCGGCTCGATCGCCAGCCCCTCCACCTGCTCGCCGACCTTCGCCGGGTCGGCGTCGAACAACGCCAGGACGCCGAACCCCTGGGTGCGAAAGCCGCGGTAGCGGAGGAGGGCGCGGGCGAGGTTGCCGACGCCGACGAGCACGGCCCGCCAGGTGCGGTCGATGCCCAGGACGGCGCGGATTGCGGCGGACAGATCGGGGGCGTCGTACCCGAGGCCGCGCCGGCCGAGGTGGCCGAGCGACGCGAGGTCGCGGCGGACCTGGGCGTCGGTCACGCCGCAGGCGGCGGCGATGCGGCCGCTCGACACCTTCCCGCCGTCGGCCGGCCACACCGCCAGGGCGCGGAGGTACAGGCTCAGTCGGAGGGCCGTCGCGCGGGATAGGCGCTCACCGTCGGGTCGCCGGTCCGACAAGGAGCCTCCGGGCCTGTGATGGAGTGGGACGGGTGTAGCTTACGGAGTGCGGCCGGCGCTGGTCCACGTGACCGGAACCACCACCTCCTCGCCGGCGAGCCGCACCCGCAGCCGCGCCTCGCCCGGGCGGGTCGCCGCCACCGTGACGCGCACGGCCGTCACCGGCGCCGCCGCGTCCGGCCACCGCGCGGTGACCTCGGGCGAATCGCTGACCACCCCCAGGACGCGCAACGGCGTCCCGTCGGCGCTCCGCAGCTGGACGAGTGCCGACACCTCCGGCGTACCCGGCGACAGCCGCACGGCCACCGCCTCGGGCGAAGCCACGACCGCCCCGGCGGCCCGCTTCCGCACGCGCACCGGGACGCGGAACTCGGGGTACGCCGCGTCGCCGGTCTGGAGCACCACCGTCTCGTCGCGCTCGCCGGCCGGGGCGTCGGCGGCGAGCGCGATCGTGACCGCCTGCCGGCGCACGCCGTCCGCCCCCGCCGCCGGGGCCGCGATCGCGGCCGTGAGGTGCGGGCTGCTCGTGACGGCACGCAGGACGGTGAGCGGCGTCGGCCGGGGGTCGGTGATGGTGAGGGCGTGCGACGCCGCCCCGGTGGTCGAGAACGCGACCTGCGGCGGCGTGACGACGATTTCGCGCGAAAGCGTCGCCGTCAGGGTGAGGACGAGCTCACCGGGCTGCGGGCCGCCCGGGGTGTCGAGCTGGTAGCCGACGGCGACCTGCCAGCGGTTCGGCCCGTCGGGCTGCGTCAGCGTGTTGATCTCGACCGCCAGTCGGGCCGTTTCGCCGGGCTGGAGGGCCTCCGCGCTCAGCCCGCGGCGGACGCACCCGCAGCCGGCTTCGACCTTCGAAATGCGGAGTTTTCCCGCCGCGCCGCGGTGTGTGAGGTCGAACGTGTGGACCAGCGGCGGGCCGGCCTTGACGTCGCCGCGGCTGACGACGGGCGTCGGGCAGTGGAGGGCGGGCGCGGGTTGGGCCGCGGCCAGCAGCGCGACGAGTGCGTACATGGCCGCGGGATAGCGTCGGCGGAGCGGAGTGGCAATCCCGCCCGCGCCCGGCACGCGGAACGACCTTCCCAGGGACCCCGGGCGCGGCTATACCCGACAGTTGATTGGTGTACGCCCTGTCAGGTCTGCCCCGCGAGCCGCCGATGTCCGACCCCATGACCGACCGCCTGCCGCCGCACAGCAAGGACGCCGAGGAGGGCGTCATCGGCGGCGTCCTGCGCGACCCCGACGTGCTGTCGTCGGTCCTCCAAATCATCCGGCCCGAGAACTTCTACTTCGACGCCCACCAGAAAGTGTTCCAGGCGATCATCGACCTTTACAACGAGAACCAGCCGATCGACATGATCCTGGTTCACGAGCGGCTGTCGAAGCAGAAGCAGCTCGCCGACGTGGGCGGCGCCCGCCTCCTCGCCGACCTGTGGGAGCGGGTGCCGACCGGGGCGAACGCCGAGTACCACGCCAAGATCGTCCGCGACAACGCGATGATCCGCAGCCTGATCCACACCGGGAACGAGGTGCTGCGCGACGCCTACGACCGGACGCACAGCGCCGACGAGCTGGTGGCCCTGGCCGAGCGGAAGGTGATGGAGATCGCCCGCGCCGGCATGATCGGCGAGACGAAGACGCTGAGCGAGACGGTGCGCGAGGCGTTCGACCGGATCGACGCCCGGGTCGGCAAGGACAACCTCGCCGTCAGCGGCCTGGGGAGCGGGTACACCGACCTCGACAACCTCACCGCCGGGTTCCAGAAGTCGGAACTCACGATCATCGCGGCGCGGCCGGCCGTCGGCAAGACGGCGTTCGCGCTGAACGTCGTGCGGCACATGATTACCGAGGAGGCGGCGCCGGTCCTGTTCGTCAGCCTCGAAATGGCGCGGGTGGAGCTGGCCGAGCGCCTTCTGGCGTGCCAGTCGCGGGTGGACGCCCACAAGATCCGCAAGGGGCACCTCAACGCCGACGACATTCAGAAGCTGATGGACGCCGGCGACGTGCTCCGCAAGGGGCGGCTGTACATCGACGACACGCCGAACCGGACGATGCTCCAGATCGGCGCGACGGCGCGGCGGCTGATGAAGCGGGAGGAGAAGAACGGCGGTCTGCGGGCGGTGGTGGTGGACTACCTCCAGCTGATCGAGCCCGAGAGCCGCCGCGACCCGCGGCAGGAGCAGGTGGCGCAGATCAGCCGGCGGCTCAAGATCCTCGCCCGCGAGCTCCTCATCCCGGTCGTCGCGCTGGCGCAGGTGAACCGCGGGTCCGAGGACCGGCAGGACCACAAGCCGCGGCTGTCGGACCTGCGCGAGTCGGGCTCGATCGAGCAGGACGCCGACACGGTGCTGATGCTGCACCGCCCGTCGCTGTACGACAAGAGCGACCAGCAGCTCGAAAACGTCCTCGAAATCATCATCGCCAAGCAGCGCAACGGCCCGACCGGCGAGGTGACGCTGACGTACCTCAAGCAGTACATGCGGTACGAGAACTACATCGCCGACGTCGGGTACGGCGGCGTCGTGTGACGGCCGGGCTCAGAACGTCAGCGAGTTCCCGGTCGGCGTCGGCGGGGCCGACCCGCCCGGCCCCAGCGTCCCGCTCGTCGTGCTGCTCGTCGTCCCGATCGTAAACCCCGTCGCGCCGGTGTTGTTGAACCCGGGCGGGGCCAGCGCGGCGCGGATCGGGGCGTTCAGCCGGTCGCTCCGCTGCGAGAAGTCGTCGGTCTCGAGGTCGAACCGCAGCTGGGCGGTCACGATGTCGTAGCGGAGGTTGACGCCGGCGGTGGTCGTCGCCGGGGGGAAGGCGAAGAAGTCGGAGACCACGCTGCCGTCGCCCCGCAGCACGCGCACCCGCGGCCCGCCGCCGGGGCCGGCCGCGACCGCCAGTTCGTCGCCGTTGGACGTGACCCCGTCCAGCTCGCCGGCCGCGACCCGGACGCCGCCGCGGAACGCCTCCTCGAACGCGAGGAAGTTGCCGAGCGGGGTCAGGAGCGGCGTCGGGACCAGTCCCTCGAACCGGAACGCGCGCGCCCGGGGGCCGCCGTTCACGTCGGTCCCGACGATGACCTGATCGAGCCCGCCGCCGAACCCGTCGACGTCGCCGACGGCGATGCGGACGCCCTCGCGGTACGTCTCCTCGTACACGAAGAAGTCGCCGACCCGGGTGGTGGCGCCGGTGTCGATGCGGACGGCGTAGACCTGCACCCGCGGCCCGCCGCCCGGCCCGGGCGCGACCGCCACCTCGACCGTGAACGGGTCGCCGTCGAGTTCCCCGGTGTCGGCGCGGACGCCGCCGGTGAACGACGACTCGAACGCCTGAAACTGGCTGATGACGGTCCCGTTGGGGTTCACGACCTCGACGAGGGGAAGGCCGCCGGCGATGGCACCGGACGCGGTGAACGCCGTGGCCGGGTTCTCGCGCGGCTCCAGGGGGCTCAGCGACGGGCGGAAGCGACTCATGGGTGCGGCCTCGGGGGGTCGGCCTCCGGCCGGTGGTTGAATGACAGTGTACTGTCATTCCCCGACGGACACAACCGTCGCCGCGGTCACGCCTCCGCGACCGGCAGGCGGACGCGGGCGACCGGCAACTCGCCCTCCTCCCCGTCGTCGTACTCGACCGTCACGGTCTCGCCGGCGGCCCGGACGACCGCGGCCCGCTCGTACTTCTCGCTCAGCCGCTGCCGCCGCGCCCACACCAGCTGGCCCGGCACGAGCACGAGCGGCCGCAGGTCCGGCACGAGCACCTCCGCGGCGGTGCCGTCCTCGAACTCCACGTCGGCGACCATGCCGACGATCCCGCCGACCGTCGCCGGGTAGAGCCAGTCGCGGTCGTTCAGGGCGAACACCCGCGACCCGGTCGCCAGCGGCCCGGCCACCGGCACCCGCAGGTACTCCACCTCCATCGCGTCCTTGCGGCCGTCCTCGTACTCCACCCGCACCACCTCGCCCTCGACGCCGAGTACGGTGGCCGGGACGTACCGCTTCACCCCCCGGTCGCGGCGGGCGGCGACGAACTCGCCGGGGTTCAGCGCGATCGGCCGGAGCAGCACGAACGACGCCCGGCCGGCGTCCCCGTCGTCGAACTCGACGGCGGCGAGTTCCTCGTACTCGTCGGTGTCGGTGACGGTGGCCGGGTAGAGCCACTGCGGCTCCCACGGGGCCAGGACGCGGTCGCCGGGGGCGAACCGGCTCGGGGGCGGCGGCATCGGGGGTCCTCCGGGCGGACGACGTCGGGACACCCGATTGTTTCCAGACGGGGTCGATAAGTCCAGAGGGCGACGGTACTCCTCGCGGGCGGCGACGTTATCGGAGCACGCCGCGTACGACGTGGCCGTGCACGTCGGTCAGCCGGTAGGCGCGGCCCTGGAAGCGGAACGTCAGCTTCTCGTGGTCGATGCCGAGGAGGTGCAGGATGGTGGCCTGCAAGTCGTGGACGTGAACGGGGTTCTCCGCCGGGCCGAAGCCGAAGTCGTCGGAGCTGCCGTAGGTCGTGCCCGGCTTGACGCCGCCGCCGGCCATCCAGATGGAGAAGACGTAGGGGTGGTGGTCGCGGCCCCACGTCTTGACCTCGGCGATCGGCCCCTGCAGGAACGGCGTGCGGCCGAACTCGCCGCCCCAGACCACCAGCGTGTCGTCGAGCAGGCCGAGGCGCTTCAGGTCCTTCACCAGCGCGGCGCTCGGGGCGTCGGTGTCCTCGCACTGAATCTTCAGCTGCGTGTTCAGGTTGCGGTGCTGGTCCCAGCCGGCGTGGAACAGCTGCACGAAGCGGGTGCCGCGCTCGATCAGCCGGCGGGCCATCAGGCAGTTGTACGCGAAGCTCCCCTGCCGCCGTACGTCCGGGCCGTACATCTCCAGCACCTTCAGCGGCTCCCTGCTGAAGTCGGTGAGTTCCGGCACGCTGGCCTGCATGCGGTACGCCATCTCGTACTGGGCGATGCGGGTCGCGATTTCGGGGTCGCCGAACTCGCGCAGGCCGAGTTCGTTCATCCGCGCCAGGTCGTCGAGCACGGCGCGGCGGCTCTCGCGGCTCATCCCGTCGGGGTTCGACAGGTACAGCACCGGGTCGCCGCTGCCGCGGAATTTGACGCCCTGGAAGCGCGTCGGCAGGAACCCGCTGCCCCAGTAGAAGTCGTAGAAGATCTGCCCGCAGCTCGCCTCCTTGTCGCGGCTGGTCATAACGACGAACCCGGGCAGGTCTTCCGACTCGCTGCCGAGGCCGTAGGTCAGCCAGCTCCCCATGCTCGGCCGGCCGGGCGTCTCGTTGCCGGTCATGAAGAACGTGATGGCCGGGGCGTGGTTCACCTGCGTCGTGTGCATCGACTTGATGAAGCACAGGTCGTCGGCGACCGCCGCCGTGTGCCGCATGAAGTCGGCGACCCACGCCCCGCTGCGGCCGTGCTGCGCGAACTTGGTCACTTCCGGGAGGCACGGGCGGGCGGCCTGGCCGCTCGTCATCGTGCTGAAGCGGGCGCCGCCGACGACCGAGTCGGGAATCTGCTGCCCCTTCCGGCGGGTGAGCTCGGGCTTGTAGTCGAACAGGTCCACGTGCGTGGGGGCGCCGTTCTGGAACAGGTAGATGACGCGCTTGGCCTTCGGCGCGAAGTGCGGCAGGCCCGGCAGCCCGCCGACGCGCGGCCCCGGGGCGGCAGTCGCGTCCTTCCCCATGAGGGACGAGAGTGCGGCGGCGCCGATGCCGACGGCGGACTTCCCGAAGAAGTGGCGGCGCGACAGGTGGAGGGCGCGTTCGGCGGCGGGGTGCATGTCGAGGTTCCCTGGCACCCGTGTTGCCGCTTGCGGCTTCGCGTTGGGCGGTGTGTACCGCGAAACGCAAAGCCGCAAGCGGCAGCTCGAGTGTGAGTCACTGCTTCGTCAGCGTTTCGTCGAGGTTCAGGACCAGCGTGCAGACGGCCGTCAGCGCCGCGTGCTGGACCACGTCCAGCCGCTCGTCGCGCCGCGACTCGCCGACCTTCAGCAGCCGCTCGGCCGCGGCCCGGTCGCCGGCGAACAGCCGCCGCTGGCGGTCGAGCGCGCCGCGCAGGATGTCCACCTCCGCGTCCGTCGGCGCCCGACCGACCGCGTGGCGGAACGCCACCCGCAACCGGCCCGCGTCCTCGGCCCCGCCCTCGGTCATGGCGCGCTGCGCCAGCACCCGCGCGCCTCCACGAACGTCGTGTCGTTGAGCGTGGTGAGCGCGTGCAGCGGCGTGTTGGTCGTCGTCGTCTTCACGGCACACGTCTGGCGGTTGGCGGTGTCGAAGAACATGGTCGGCCCCACGATGCGCCGCCAGAACACGTACAGGCTGCGGCGGTAGAGTGCCGCCCCGGTGTCCTGCTGGTAGCGCTTGAAGCCGAACGTGGCTTCCTCCCAGATGCCAGGCGGCTGGTACGTCCGCACCGGGGTGCCGCCGACGGTCGGCGTCATGAGACCGGCCGCGAACAGCGCCTGGTCGCGGAGCATCCACGACGGCAGCCGGTGCCGCGGGCCGCGGGCCAGCAGCCGGTTCTCGGGGTCGCGCTCCCGCAACTCGGCCGACACCTTCGACGACTGCCGGTAGGTCTGACTGGTCACGATCAGCCGGATGAGCTTCTTCACGTCCCACCCGCCGTCGCGGAACTCGACCGCCAGCCAGTCGAGCAGTTCCGGGTGGCTCGGCCGCTCGCCCTGGATGCCGAAGTCCTCACTCGTCTTCACCAGACCCGTGCCGAAAAACGTCTGCCACAGCCGGTTCACCGTGACGCGGGCAGTCAGCGGGTTGTCCTTCGCCACGACCCAGGTGGCGAGCGCCAGCCGGTTCGCGGGGGCGTCCTTCGACAGCCCCGGCAGCGCCTCCGGCACGCCGGGCTGCACCTTGTCCTCGTGCTTGTCGTAGGTGCCGCGGGTGAGGATGAACGTGTCGCGGGCCTTGGGCATGTCGCCCATCACCATCACCTTCGGGATCGACCCCGCGGCCGCGTCCCGCTCGGCCTTCCGCTTGCGGAACTCCTTCAGCTGTCCGACGTAGGCCGGCTCCGTCTTCTCGTAGTGCTTGGCGAGTTCGTCGTGGTTCGCGTCGGTGCGGCCGTTCGGCCCCTTCCGCAGCGCCGACTCGATCACCGCCGGCAGCTTCGACTCGTACTTCCCGTCCTTCGTCGTGACCGCCGCGTCGTCGCGGAACTTCTTCTCGACCGGGGACAGCTTTCCGACGACCTCGTCGAGCGACTTCTGCGCCGTCTTCAGTCGGGCTTCCATGTCGGGCGTGCTGAAGTCGATCACCGGCGGCGTCTGGCCGTTGCCGCCGCCGCCGTTCACCGGCGTCTGGTTGAAGTACGCGAACAGCCGGTAGTAGTCGCGCCGACTGATCGGGTCGAACTTGTGGTCGTGGCAGCGCGAGCACGTCAGCGTCAGGCCGAGCCACAGCGTGCCGACGGTCTCGGTCTGGTCGAACACGTACTCGATGCGGTTCTCCTCGGGGATGCGGCCGCCCTCGCCGTTGATCATGTGGTTGCGGTTGAACCCGGTCGCCAGCACCTGCTCGCGGGTGGCGTTCGGCATCAGGTCGCCGGCGAGCTGCCACACGGTGAAGCGGTCGTAGGGCATGTTGTCGTTGAAGGCGCGGACCACCCAGTCGCGCCACGGCCACATCGTGCGCTCGTTGTCGCCCTGGTAGCCGTTGCTGTCGGCGTAGCGGGCGGCGTCGAGCCAGTCCCAGGCCATCCGCTCGCCGTACCGCGGCGACGCGAGCAGCCGATCGACCACCTTCTCGTAGCCGTCCGGCGCCTGGTCGGCGAGGAACGCATCGACCTCGGCGGGCGTCGGCGGCAGGCCCGTCAGGTCGAGCGTGACGCGGCGGATCAGTTGCTCCTTCGTCGCCGCCGGCGGCCGGCGTTGTTTCTCCTTCGCCAGACGGATCAGGACGAACGCGTCGATCGGGTTGGCGGCCGGGTTCTTGGCCGTCGGCACCGCCGGGCGGGTCGGGGCGTCGAAGGCCCAGTGCCGGCCCCACGGAGCGCCCTGGTCGATCCAGCGCTTCAGGACGTCCTTCTGCTGCGGCGTCAGTTGCTTCGTCGCCTTCGCCGGCGGCATGACCTCGTCGGGGTCGGCGGACGTGATGCGGCGGTACAGTTCGCTCTCGGCGCTCTTGCCGGGGGCGATCGTGCCGCTGCCGTGAACGGCTTCCTTCGTGTCGAGGCGGAGGTCGCCCTTGCGGGCCTTGGCGTCGGGGCCGTGGCAAGCGAAGCAGTTGTCCGACAGGATCGGCAACACCTCGCGCGCGAAGTCCACTTTCGGCGGAGCGTCGGCGAGTGCGACGCCGGGAGCGGACGACCAGGAGGCTGACGAGGGAGAGGCGGAGCGGCATGGCGAGTGGCCCGGCGGCCTGGGGTGGGTTCCATCAGGATAACCGGGCCGGGTGTGTTGTCCAAGCCTGCGGGCGAGGTTCCCGCCGTCGGTTGCATGCTGGCCGGTTCCGGGCCGCGAATCGCTCCGACGAAGATTCCTGAATTTGACTCGCTGCTTTCGGGGCAGGGTCCCCCTTTTCGTGCAACAAAGTGTGCCCGCCAGAATGTGACGCGGTGTGAAGGTTCAACGAGTGTCCGGGTCGTACCCGGGCCGGCGGGTGGCGAGTCTGCGCGGGTTGGGGAATCGGGGCTGGATCGGCCCGCGGGCGCGGGTAGGATCGATCGTGCCACCCTCCCGGCGTCCGCGGGCCCTCGCATGTTCCGTCTCCGCGACCTGTCGCTCCCGACCAAGCTGTACGGCCTCGTCATCGGGTATTCGGTCCTGGTCACCGGCGTACCCGCGCTGGCCGGCTACCTCATGCGCACGTACCGCGTGCACGGCCCGGTGTACGAGGAAATCGCCACCGACTTCAAGCTGCTGAACGACATGGACCCGCCGCTGATGAACGTCGGGGCGGCGTACCTCATGCTCTCGGAAATCGACTCGTTCGGCGGCGACGCCGGCGAGGTCCGCGACACGACGCAGAAGTTCCGCGACTACGAGGCCAAGTACAACGAGCGCGGGCGTACTGGCTCGCCCCCGGCCGGCTCCCCGAGGGCGAAATCCGCCGCGGCCTCGAGGGCCCGATCCACGCCCCGGCCGCCGACCTGTTCCGCATCGCCAACGAGGAAATACCTGCCCCTCATCGGCAAGGGGCCGGAGGCGATGAAGAAGGCGAACGACATCCTGTCACCCGCATCCGGCCGAAGTTTTACGAGCACCGCCGGGCGTCCGCGGCCGTCGTGGAGAAGGTGCGGGCCGAGACCGAGTCGGACGAACAGGGCCTACGGCGACTCCCACTTCTGACGTGGACGATGGCCTGGGGTCAGTCACCCTGGTCGGTGATGGGCGTCGAGCGCCTGGGTTGCGTCGCTGATCCGCACGACCTCGAGAACTCCGAACCGCGTCCGCGAGATGGCCAGCGCGGCGACCTGACACCTGGCCGCTGTCCGGGGGCCGACGAGATGGGCCAACTCGCCGAGGGGATCAACGGCGTCATGAGCCGCATCCAGACGATCGTCGGAAAGGTCCGCGAGTCGAGCCTCCAGCTGCTCACCGTCGCCTCGCAGATCGCGTCCACGGCCCGCCGGCAGGAACAGACCGTCCACGACCTCAGCGCCTCGACGGTCCAGGTCGCGAGCGTGGGAGATTTCGGCGACGAGTCAGACCTGGCCGGCACCATGGGCGAGGTCAACGAGTCGGCCGGGCACGCCGCCGAGCTCTACACCGCGGCCGCGACAACACCAACCGCATGGCCGCGGAGATGAAACAGTTCGTCGAATCGACCGCGTCGGTGTCGGCGAAGCTCGGCATGATCCGCGAGAAGGCCGACCGCATCAACGCCGTGGTGACGACGATCACGAAGGTGGCCGACCAGACGAACCTGCTGTCGATCAACGCCGCGATCGAGGCCGAGAAGGCGGGCGAGTACGGCCGCGGGTTCCTGGTCGTCGCGCGGGAGATCCGCCGCCTCGCCGACCAGACCGCGGTGGCGACGCTGGACATCGAGACGATGGTGCGGCAGATGCAGGACGCGGTCTCGGCCGGCGTCATGCAGATGGACAAGTTCGCCGACGAGGTCCGCTCCGGCGTCGGGCAGGTGACCACCATCAACCAGATGACGTACGAGATCATCACCGAGGTGCCGGGGCTCAGCGACCGGTTCCAGCTCGTCGCCGAGGGGATGAAGAACCAGGCGGCCGGGGCGCACCAGATCAACGACGCGATGGGCCAGATCGCCGACAGCACCAAGCGGAACGCGCAGTCGGTGCAGGAGTTCGAGCGGGCGACGGCGCACCTGCGGGCGTCGGTCGAGGGGCTGAACCAGGAAATCTCGCAGTTCAAGATTTGAGTGCCGCGCCCATGTTGGCCCTGACGTTCCAGGTCGGCGCGGACCGGGTGGCGGTGGACGTCCGCCGCGTCCGCGAGGTCGTGCCCCGGGTGCGGGTCACGCCGTCGTCCGGCGGGCCGGCTGTGTGCGGGCGCATCGCGGCCGGGTCGTCCCCGTGGTAGACTTGCACCGACTCGTCGGGGCCGGGGAGTGCCCGCCGCACCTGAGCAGCCGGGTGATCTTCGTCGCGCGACGTCTCCGACGACCTGGTCGGCCTCTTCGCCACGGCGGTGGCCGACGTCCGCGATCCGCTCGCCCCTGCCCTCTGCCGCGCTCCGCTCCTCGGCCCCCCGGTCGCGGACGGCGCCGGCGTCCTCCGGCTGCTCGACCCCGACCGACTCGTCGCGGCCCTCGACTCGCACCCGGGGCCGCCCCGCCCAGGAACCGGGCCATGATCCTCTCCCCCGTCGAAGACCTGGTCCGAAGCCGGATCGGCCTCGACCCGTTGTCGCTCGGCACGTCCACATTCCCGCGCGCCGTCACCACCCGGATGCACGCCCGCGCCGTCGATTCCGCCGACGCCTACGCCGCCCTGCTGGGCACCGACGCGGGCGAGTGGGCGACCCTGGTCGGCGAGTTGATCGTCCCGGAGAGCTGGTTCTTCCGCGGCGGCGCGCCGTACTTCCGCCAGTTGGCCCGCTGGCTGCGGGAGCGCGCCGCCGGCCGTTCGCCGCGCGTGCTGAGCGTCCCGTGCGGGTGCGGCGAGGAGCCGTACTCGCTCGTGCTGGCGCTCGACGAGGAGGGCGTGCCGCCGGGGCTCGTGCGGGTGGACGGGGTGGACCTGTGCCCGGCGAGCGTCGCCCGCGCGGAGGCGGGCCGCTACCCGGCGTTCGCGTTCCGCGAGACCGACGCCGACCCGCGGCCGCGCTACTTCCGCGACGCCGGACCCGGCCAGTGGGAGGTCGAAAAGCGGGTCAGGAGCGCCGTCCAGTTCCGGGTCGGGAACCTGGTCGCCCCCGACTTCCTCTCCGGCGAGCCGCCGTTCGACCTGATCCTGTGTCGGAACCTGTTCATCTACCTGACCGACGAGGCCCGCGGGCGCGCCGTCGCCAACCTGCGCCGGCTGCTGACGCCCGGCGGTCGGTTGTGCCTGACCCCGGCCGAAGCCGACCGCCTGCCGCCGGGGCTGTTCACCGCCGACGGGTCGGCCGCGCTCGCGATCTTCACCCGGTCCGACGACCCGCCGGCGGGCGGGCCGCGCTCCGGCGTTCACCCCCGCCCGGCCCAGAAGTCGGGCGTGCTGCCTCGCCCGACCGCGCCGGCGTCGACGAGTGCCGACACGCCGCTGGTGTCGGGGACGCGCTTCGACCCCGCGCCGCCGCCGCCGAGCACGGCTGCGGCGCGCGAGCTGGCCGACACGGGGAAGCTCGACGACGCCCGCGCCGTGTGCGAGAAGGCCGTCCGCGCCGGGCCGTCCGCCGAGTGGTACAGCCTCCTCGGCGTCATCGACCTGGCGGCCGGCCGCGCCGGCGACGCAGAGGCGTCGTTCCGCCGCGCCCTGTACCTCGACCCCGACCACCGCGAGGCGCTAACGCACCTGGCGATGCTGTGCGAGCGGCGGGGCGACGCCGGCCCGGCGTCCGGCCTGCGCCGGCGGCTCGCCCGACTCCCGGAGGCGACCGCGTGACCCCCCTCCCCGTCGTCGCCGGGAACCCGTGCTGGCAGGCCGTGGGCGTGTGGGGCGACCGGTCGTGCCCGGAGTTGAAGAAGCACACGCACTGCCACAACTGCCCCGTCTTCGCCGCCGCCGGCCGCCGCTTCCTGGATGCCCCGTCCCCGGCCGGGTACCTCGACGAGTGGACGGCCCGCCTCGCCGAACCCGTGCGGCGCACGGCCGAGGGCGTGATCGGGGCGCTGGTGTTCCGGCTCGGCGAGGAGTGGCTGGCGCTGCCGGTCGGGGTGCTGGTGGAGGTGACGCACCCGCGCCGGCCGCACCGCATCCCGCACCGCGGCGGGCTGCTCGCCGGACTGGTAAACGTCCGCGGCGAGTTGCACCTCTGCGTCCGCCTCGACCTGCTCCTCGGCATCGACCGCCCGGCCGCGGAGCGCCCCACGGCGGCCGCCCGGCCGCGGATGGTGGTGATCCGCCAGGACGCCGATCGCTGGGCGTTCGCGGCCGACGACGTGGACCTGGTCCGCCGGGTGGCGACCGCCGACCTGGTGACCGCCCCGCCGACGCTGGGCCGCGCCACCGCCCGGGTCACCCGCGGGGTCGTCCACCGCGACGGCCGGGCGATCGGGTTGCTGGACGAAACCCGCCTGTTCGAGACCCTGCGGGAGCGGGTGCGATGACCGGAATCGACCCGTCCCTGTTCGAGCTGTTCCGCGACGAGGTCCGCGCCCACGCGGAAGCGCTCGGGACCGGCCTCCTGGCACTCGAGGCCGACGCCGCCAACCCCCAGCGCATCGAGCCGCTGATGCGCGCCGCCCACTCCCTCAAGGGGGCGGCGCGGATCGTCGGCGTCGAGCCGGCGGTCCGGCTCGCGCACGTGATGGAGGACGCCTTCGTCGCCGCGCAGGCCGGAACGGCGGCCATCACCCAGGGGGACGTGGACCGGTTCCTCCAGGCGGCCGACGTGCTCGCCGGCCTCGGGGGGCTGGCCGATTCCGGCGGCCTACCCGGCTGGGCCGCGACGAACGAAGCCGCGATCGACCGGCTGATCCCGGAGTTCACACGCCTCGCCCGCGGCGAGGTCGAACTCGCTGCCCCCGCCCCCGTCGCCGAACCACCACCGGCACCGCCGCCGCAACCGACAGTCGTCGTCGGCTCGCTACCCGACCCGCCCGCGCTCCGGCCCGTCGCCATCCCGCCCGATCCACTCCCACTCGGTCCCGACGACGGCCTCCTGGGTCTGTTCCGCGAGGAGTTGCGTTCGCACCTGTTGGTCGTGT
>JBGAQM010000123.1:0-15449 GCA_044220735.1 Urbifossiella sp.
GCGTGGTTGCCCGCCCGCGATGGTGGCCGATCACGCCCACCCTCTCCCCTCGGGGGAGAGGGTCGCGGCGAAGCACGCGGGGTGAGGGGGCGAACCACCCACGGCGAAGGCCGGACGAAGCCTACGCGACGCGGACGACACGCGGGGTAATCACACAGGCGCGGATACGCGGTCATGGAATCGCCCGACCCGACGGATTCACCCGCCGACCGGCCGGTCGTCCCCGACCGGCTGCGGCTCCCCTTCACGTTCGACCAGGCGCGGCTCGCGGCGGACCTCGCGCTCGTCGGCGGGGCGTGGACGCCGCACTACGTGCGGCAGAACTACGACGGCGAGTGGAGCGTCATTCCGCTCCGCGCCCCGCAGGGCGAGACGCACCCCATCCGCATGATCTACTCCGACCCGACGCACCCGAACTACGTCGATACCGATCTACTCCGGGCCGCGCCGTACTTCCGCGAGGTGCTGGCGTCGTTCGAGACGCGGCTGTTCGCCGCGCGGCTCATGCGGCTGGCGCCCGGGTCGGTCATCAAGGAGCACACCGACGTGGGTCTGGAGTTCGAGGAGGGGATGGCCCGCGTCCACGTCCCGGTCCTCACCAACCCGGACGTGGAGTTCGTGCTGAACGGGTCGCGGGTGGTGCTGGAGGCGGGGAGTTGCTGGTACCTCCGGCTGGCCGACCCGCACCGCGTCGCCAACCGCGGCACCACGGACCGCGTCCACCTCGTCGTGGACCTGAAGGTGAACGGCTGGCTGACGGCGCTGGCGCGGGCCGCGCGGTAACCCGTCAGCCCCCGGCGGCGTCGAGTTGGTCGAGCATGTGGCCGAGCTTCTCGCGCTTCGTCTGCAGGTAGCCGCGGTTGTGCTCGCCCGGCGGGATCTGGATCGGCACCCGCTCGGTGATGCGCAGGCCGTAGCCGTCGAGGCCGATCACCTTCGCCGGGTTGTTCGTCAGCAGGCGGATGTCGCGCACGCCGAGGTCGTGCAGGATTTGCGCGCCGATGCCGTAGTGCCGCAGGTCGGACGGGAAGCCGAGCCGGCGGTTCGCCTCCACCGTGTCGAGCTTCTCCTCCGCCTGCAACTTGTACGCCCGCAGCTTGTTCAAGAGCCCGATGCCGCGGCCCTCCTGGCGGACGTACACGATCACGTCCTTCCCCGCCTCGGCCACCTTCCGCATGGCGAACTGGAGCTGCGGGCCGCAGTCGCACTTCATCGAGTGGAGGGCGTCGCCGGTCAGGCACTCGCTGTGCATCCGCACCAGCACCGCGTCCGGCTGCGCCGGCACCACCCCGGGCGCGCTCTCGACGCCGACGCCGCCGAGCGTCAGCGCCAGGTGCGGCTCCTGGTCCACGACCGACGTGTACGCGAACAGGTCGAAGTCGCCGAACTCGGTCGGCAGCTTCAGGGCGATCTCGCGGCGGACGAGTTTCTCGCGGCGGCGGCGGTACTCGATCAGGTCGGCGATGGTACACATCTTCAGCCCGTGCCGCTCGCAGAACGTGCGCAGGTCGGGGAGGCGGGCCATCGTGCCGTCTTCGTTCAGGATTTCGCAGATGAACGCGACCTCGCGCAGGCCGGCGAGGCGGCACAGGTCCACGCTCCCCTCGGTGTGGCCGGCGCGGACGAGCACGCCGCCGGGGCGGGCGATGAGGCCGTCCATGTGCCCCTTGTCGCGGACGAGGTCGGCCGGCCCGCTCGCGGGGTCGGCGCAGACCTGGATGGTGCGGCAGCGGTCGAACGCCGAGATGCCGGTGGAGACGCCGTCGCGGGCGTCGAAGTTGTGCGTGAACGGGGTGGCGGTGGGGTCGAGGTGGACGCCGGGCAGTAGGTCCAACCCGAGGCGCGCGGCGTGGGCCGGGGCCATGGCGACGCACGGCCGGCCGGCCTGGCGGACGATGAAGTTCACCGCCGCCGGGGTGACGTGCTCGGCGGCCATGACGAGGTCGCCCTCGTTCTCGCGCTGCTCGTCGTCCACGAGAACGATCATCCGCCCGGCCGTGAGTTCGGCGAGGGCGTCGTCGATGGTGCAGAACCCGGCGGCGGTACGATTCGGCATACCGGAAGTATAGGCTTCCGGGGGCGGGGCGGGGTCAGTGTCCCGCCGCCATGCCGCCGGGGCCGCCCGGCCCGCCCTCGGCCTCGCGCGACTGCACCGGCCTCATGTCGCTCTCGACGCGGTCGAGGCGCCACGGCAGCCGGCGCTGCAGGCCGGTCCCGTCCGGCGGGCGGGTGGTGCCCGCGGCCGGGTTGGCCGACTCCCGCAGCCGCTTCAGGTCGGCGAGCAGGGCGGCGTCGGTGCAGACCACCACGACGCGGCCGCGGGCCGCGAGGTCGGCCTTCTTCGACTCCACCGGCAGCTCGACCGGCACCCGCACCTCGACGGCCGTGTCGGTGAACGCCACCAGGTCGTGGACGTCGGTCGAGTTGCGGAGGCGGTTGCCGGCGGGGACGAGCCCGCCGGAGTTCCAGACGTTGAGGAACTGCTTGCCGGAGGCGGCGTCGGGCGGCTTGTTGCCGGGGAGGCGGAACAGCTTCGCCGCGGTCGCGGCGTACACCTGGTCGGGGACCTGCCAGAAGAGGCCGGCCGGGGTGCCGACCGCCGCCAGCCGGGCCGCCCCGCCGTCGGCGCTGATGAGGCGCAGGTCGGGGTCGCCGTCGAGCCGGGCGTGGACGTACGCGGCGTAGGGCCGAAGGTTGCGGTCCCTCGCCATCCGCAGGAACTCCTCGTAGGCGAAGTACCGGCCCTGGAGCTGGACTTCGGCGACGAGCCACCCGTAGGGCGTCAGCCTCGGCTCCTCGCGGAGGAACCCGTTGGGCGCCGGCACCACCTGCCACTGCCGGCCGCCGCTCCCCTCGCTCCCGGCGGCGGCGTCCACCCCGCGGAGGTTGAACTGGAGCGGGAACTCACCCTCGGGGCAGGTGAGGGTGCCGGTGGCGGCGCAGTCCACGCCGCCGGTCTTGATCGCCCAGTCCTTCAACCCGCCCGGGGCGTACGTGCACTGCTTCGGGTTCCGCTGGGCGTAGCGGACGAGGTCGCACTGCACGAACCCGACCCAGTCGAGCTTGTACCGGTCCTCGAGCGCCTTGGCGTTGTCGGGCGCCAGGCTGGCGCGCTCGGCCGGGTCGCGGGTGCGGTAGAAGGCCCGGGCCAACTCGTCGTCGAGCACCTGCTTCACCCACCGCTCGACCTCGCCCTTGGCCTCACTGCGGACCGTCACCTCGATGGCCCCGAGGTAGGTGAAGTACACCAGCCCGACCACCACCGCCCCCCACCACGCGGCGTTGATGAGGTCGAACCCGAACAGCTCGCCGGTGCGGGTGCCCTCGGAGTTCTGGACGATCCGCCGGGCCGCGAACGCCAGCACCACGGCGACGACGGGCATGAACAGCAGCTGCGGCGCGATCAGCGGCGACTTCGACTTCCACGACGTGACCGCGAGGACGGCGAGGATGACGACGAACAGCACGGTGACGGCGAACGCGGCGACGGCCATCCACGCCACCGGGACGTACCCGACCGGGTCGGCGGTGGAGCCGAGCGGCGGGCCGGGGTCGCGGACGGTCGGGGGCGTGTCGGCCATGGCTGGATCACCCGGGGAAGGCTCGCGCTTGTTCTACGGCCCGGGGGAGGGGGCGGTTCGCCCCGGCGGGCGTACTCACGCCCGCCGGTCGTCCGGAATTACTCGTCCGTCGCCTGCGACGCCGAGCCGGCCGTCGGGGCGACGGCGCCCGGCATCCCGGGGTACGCGCCGGGGATGTTCGCCATCATCGTC
The DNA here is from genome assembly GCA_044220735.1 of Urbifossiella sp. Lineage (GTDB taxonomy): Bacteria > Planctomycetota > Planctomycetia > Gemmatales > Gemmataceae > Urbifossiella. Next base: position 3,774 of record JBGAQM010000123.1, read on the forward strand.
GCGTTGCCGATCTGCACGTTGCCGGCGGCGTCGAGGAAAATCTTGTCCTGCAGGATTTCCTGGATGACGATGGCCATCTTGTCGGAGACGCCGCGGGCGTCCACCAGCGGCTTGGCCCCCGTGTTCAGGGCCACCATCCGCTTCTGGATCAGGGTGGACAGCTTGAACCGGCCCCCCACCTTGTTGACAATCGCCTCTTCCTTCAGGTCGTCGAGCATGGCTAGAACCCCCTGCGGGTGAATTCGTCGCGGATCAGTCGTTCCAGGGCGTCGGTCGCGGCCGCCAGGTCGGCGTTCTCCAGCACCTTGTCGAACTCGTCGGCCCGGGCCAGTTCGCCGCGGGCGGTCTCCAACCGGCGGTTGATCGACGCCTCGGGTTCGCCCCGCCCTTCGAGGCGGCGGCGGAGTTCGTCGAACGCCGGCGGCATCACGAAGACCGAGACGTGATCGCCCTCGTGTCTGAGCCGCACCTGCCCGGCGCCTTGCACGTCGATGACGAGGATGACGCCGACGCCGTTCGCCCGGTACGGGTCCACCTCGGACCGCGGCGTGCCGTAGTAATCGACCCCGTGGACCTCGGCCCACTCCAGCATTTCGTTGCGGTCGATTGCCGCGTTGAACTGGGCGTGTGACCAGTAATGATATGAGATTTCGGGGACTTCGCCGGGGCGCGGCTGGCGGGTGGTGGCGGTAATCGCCCGCCGCAGCGGGAGCGACTTGCGGTCGATCAGTCGGTCCACGAGCGTCGTCTTCCCGACCCCGCTCGGGCCGGACAGGACGATCAGCGGGGCGGTGCGGCCGGCCGGGGTCGTCATTCCGCGCTCCGCTTCACTCGACATTCTGCACCAACTCCCGGACCTTCTCCAGCGTCGCCTTGATCTCGAACACGTGGCGCGACACGGTCACGTCGCCGGCCTTCGAGCCGAGGGTGTTCACCTCGCGGCCCATCTCCTGCACCACGAACTCCAGCTTCCGCCCGGCCGACTCGTCGCCCGTCCGCACGAGCTCCGCGAACTGGTCGAGGTGGGCGCTCAGCCGCGTCACTTCCTCGGCCACGTCGGTGCGGTCGGCGAATAGTGCGACCTCGCGGATGACGTGGTCCTGCGACACCGCGACGCCCGCGTCCGCCACCCCCTGCCGCACGCGTTCCAGGATCCGCTGGCGGTAGTCGGCCGTGACCGCCGGCAGGAGACCGCGGACCCGGCCGAGCTCCTCGCCGACGTGCCGGTGCAGCGCCAGCAGTTCGGCGGCCATCGCCTTCCCCTCGTCGCGGCGCATCGCGTCGAGCTTCGTGAGCGCCTCGCCGAGCGCCCGCTCGACGGCCGGCCACTCGTCGTCGGGGAGGCCGCCGGGACGGGTCGGCTCGGGGGCGACGCCGGGAAGCGCCAGCGCCCCGGCGAACACCTGGGCCGCGTACAGTTCCGGCAGTTTGGCCGCGTCGCAGGCGGTGCGGGCCTGCTTCAGGTAGGCGGTGAGCAGGTCGGTGTTCAGGGCGGCGTCGGCCGGCTTCGCCCGCCGGTCGGCATGAACGTGGACCAGAAGGGTGCCGCGGCGGACGTGGCGGCGGACCACCTTCTCGACCTCGGCCTCGAACAGCGGGTACGGGTCGGACCCGCGGACGGTCACCTTCAGGTGCCGGTTGTTGACCGCCCGCACCTCGACGGCGACGGCGTCGGCGCGGGCCTCGCCGAACCCGGTCATGCTCAGCAACACGCCGGTGCCCTGTGGGTCGCTACTGGACCGGGAGCTGGGGGGCGGGGGCGCCGCCCTGCTGCTTGGCGCCCTTCTCCTCCCGCACCTCGAACTGGTTCACCGTCGCGTCCTCGGAGATCTCGTACTTCACGACCTTGACGTGGATCATGATGACGAGCACCCACACGGCCGCGAGGTACAGGGTGATCTTCACGAAGGCGTCGGCGGCGCGGGAGCCGAACGCGCTGGACCCGCCGGCCCCGCCGAACGCGCCCGCGAGCCCGCCGCCCTTCCCCCTCTGGATGAGGACGATGAGCATCAGGAACAGACCGATGCCGACGACGAGCACGTTCAGGACGTGCGACACCCACCAGACGGCGAGCAGGGCCACGGCGCAAACCTCCGTGCGAACGGACACGACGGGCGCCCCGGCCCGCCCCAACGGGTGAACGGCTACACTACGGCGCCGGTCCCGCCGCGGAAAGCCCGGGGGCGCCCGCCCCCGGGCTTCGCCCGGTCAGGCCGCGGCGACGATCTTCAGGAACTTGTCGGCGATCAGGCTCGCCCCGCCGACCAGGCCGCCGTCGATGTCCGGCTGCGCGAACAGCCCCGGGGCCGTGTCGCCGGTCAGCGAGCCGCCGTAGAGGATAGGAAGCGCGCCGGCGATTTTATCGCCGTAGAGCATCGCCATTCGGGCGCGAATGTTCTTGTGCGCCTCCTGCGCCTGCTCCGGCGTGGCGACCTTTCCGGTGCCGATCGCCCACACCGGCTCGTAGGCGAAGACCAGCCGGCCGAACTGCTCGTCGGTGAGCCCGGCGCACGCGGCGTAGACCTGGCGCTGGAAGACACGCTCCTGGAGGTTCCGCTCGCGCTCGGCGAGCGTCTCGCCGATGCACAGGATGACGTGGAGCCCGGCTTCGAGGGCGGCGTGGACCTTCTGGTTCGAGGCCGCGTCGCTCTCGCCGATGACGTGCCGCCGCTCGCTGTGCCCGACCAGGACGTACTTGCAGCCGACCTCCAGGAGCATGTCCGGGCTGACCTCGCCGGTGAACGCGCCCTTCGTCTCCGAGTACACGTCCTGCGCCCCGAGCGCGACCGCGGTGCCGCTCAGCGCGTCGGCGACGGGGGCGAGCCACGGGAACGGCGGGATCACGGCCACGTCGCACTTCGGCGCCGCGCCGACGCCGGCGGCGACGGCCTTCGCCAGCGCCACCGCCTCGGCGCGGGTGGTGTTCATCTTCCAGTTGCCGGCGACCAGCTTGCGACGGGGCATTTCGTCCTCAGTCAGAAGAATGGACAGGATAACAGGATGAACAGGATGCCGAACCGACGCAGAACGCCCGGTTCGGCATCCTGTTCATCCTGTTATCCTGTCCATTTGTCTTTCCTCACCCACGTATCAGTCCGCGGGCGGCGCCCAGAACTCGCGGTCGAGCGCCCCCGCGAGGCGGCGGAGGTCGCCCATCAGGTCGAGGAACTGGTGCGGCAGCAGCGCCTGCGGGCCGTCCGACATCGCCTTCTCGGGGCAGTTGTGGACCTCGACGTGAACCCCGTCGGCCCCGGCCGCCACGCTCGCGCGGCACATGCTCGGGATCAGGTCGGGCCGGCCCGTCGCGTGGCTCGGGTCCACGATGATCGGCAGGTGGCTCTGCCCCTTCACGTTCGGCACGGCGCTCATGTCGAGCATGTTCCGGGTGCTGTCCTCGAAGCTCCGCACGCCGCGCTCGCACAGCACCACGTCCTTGTTCCCCTCGGCGAGGATGTACTCCGCGCTCATCAGCATGTCCTTCACCGTGGCGCTCATGCCGCGCTTCATCAGCACCGGCTTCTTCGCCTTCCCGACCTCCTTGAGCAGGTCGAAGTTCTGCATGTTGCGGGCGCCGAGTTGCAGCATGTCGGCGTACCGGCACACCAGGTCCACCTGCCGCGGGTCCATCACCTCGGTGACGACCGGCATGTCGTACTTGTCGCCCACGTCGCGGAGGATTTTCAGCCCCTCCTCGCCCATCCCCTGGAAGCTGTACGGGCTGGTCCGCGGCTTGAACGCGCCGCCGCGGAGGATGTTCGCCCCGCCGGCCTTCACGTACTTGGCGATGGTGTCCATCACCTCGTAGCTCTCGACCGCGCACGGGCCGGCGATCATCGCCAGGCTGCCGCCGCCGATCTTCACCTTGCCGACGTACACCGCCGAGTCCGCCTTGTGGAACTCGCGGGACGCCAGCTTGAACGGCTTCATGATCGACAGCACTTGCTCGACGCCCGGGATGGCGGAGAAGTTCTCCGTCTGCGGCTTCCGCTCGTCGCCGATCACGCCGACAATCGTCCGCGTCTCGCCGCGCGAGACGTGGGGCGTAAACCCGAGTTCCTTCACCCGGTCGATGACGTGTTCGATCTGTTCCAGGCTGGCGTCGGGCCGAATCACGAGGATCATGGAACGCTTTCACTCGACCGCCGGGGGCCGGCGGGGGCGGACGTTGGAGGGTGAGAGTAGTTTATGGCTGGCGTCCCGGGCGGAACACCCGGCCGCCGATTCATTCTCCCACGCCACCACCCACCGGGTTCCGGGAGACTCGGGAGAACGGATGGGCGCCCGTGCGCCGATCGCAATTGGCTACTCTGATGTGCCTTGTGGCGGCGAACACGAGACGCGCGGGCATCAGCCAATCGCCGCGACCATTTCGGCCATCCGGGCGCGGGCGAATTCGCGGGCCTTTGCCGCGGTCGCGCGCGCCGCCGGCAGGTCGCCACCGAGTTCCACCAGGCGGGCGGCAATGTCCTTCCCGGAACTCGCGTCGATCTCGAAAATCCAGCGGTCCAGGCCGACGTCCCGCCACATCTGCCCCTTCCGGGTGTCGGTCGGCTGGCGCAGGAGCATCGCCGGGGTGCCCGCCGACACGGCCATGATCGGCGAGTGCATCTCGAAGCTCAGCACGGCCGCCGCGCGGGCGTACACGCTCGCCGCCTCGGCCGTCAGCCAGTACCGGTCCATCACCGCCACGCTCGGCTTCACCGCGGCCGGGAGTGGGTCGTACAGCAGGGGCCGGAGGCGCGGCACCGCGTAGGTCATTTCGGGGACGAGGAACACCTTCCGCTTGAGCTCCGTCACCCAGGCGACGATCGCCTCGCGCATCTTGGCGTGGTCGCGGTCGGCGAACGCCTCGTTCACCGCGCTCCGCTCCGGGTTCGGCTTCGTCCGCTCGGGGTGAATCTCCCAGTACGGCGTCCACCGGAGGCGCGGCACGGCGCAGAGGAACTGCCCCGCTTCGAGGTTGTGCTCGCGCAACAGGCGGTCGGCGGCGGGTTCGTCGCGCAGGTCGAGGGCGAAGGTGGCGTCGGGGCCGAACGCCGCCTTCGCCACCTTGACGTCGGCGCGCTGCAAGGCGCGGAGCGAGTCCGTGTCGCGGGTGAACACGAACTTCGCCCCGGCGAGGAGGTCGCGCTGCGTCCGCAACTCGTCGTCGGACAGCGTCACGCCGGCGAAGCCGTAGGGCTTGCCGGCCTGCCGGGCGCGCTCCGCGGCCTCGCGGCCGACGAGCCCCGGCCCGGAGCCGTGGAGGAAGAAGTCGCACGCCGCCAGCGCCGCGTCCTGCTCGGCGCGGGTGCGGGCGAGTTGCAGGCGGGGGAAGCGCGTCGAGAGGAGCCGCACCACTTCGTCGCTGATGCCGCTCGGCCAGAGGGTGACGCGGTCGTTCGGGCGGTGGCGTTCGAGGAGGGCGAGCATGCCCGGGGTGTGGGCGATGTCGCCGATGTTCACCGTCTGCCACGACGAGCGGAGGAGGATGTGCTTCCCCGCGGCAGGCTGGCGGGCGTAGGCGGGGGCGGCGACCGCGGCGGCGGCGAGGAACTGGCGGCGGTCCATGACCTCACCCTACTCCTCGGCCGCCTTCGCGGCCGGGAACGACCCCAGCGGCGACACCTCGTCGCACACGGCGGCGAGGCCGGCGAGCGCCTTCTTCACCTTGGCGTCGTCGCGGTGGCCTTCCATCTCGAGGAAGAACACGTACTCGCCCTTCGCCTCGCGGTACGGGAACGACTCGACCCACGTCAGGTTGATCTTGTTCTGCTTGAACACCTGCAGCGCGTCGGCGAGCGCCCCCGGGCTGTTGCTCGTCTGGAACATCAGCGCCGTCTTGTCGTCGCCGGTGCGGGCGCTGTCGGTCGGGCCGATCACCGCGAACCGCGTCTCGTTGAACGGGCTGTCCTCGATGTTGTGGTACAGGACGCGGATGTTGTACCGCACCGCCGCCTGCCGCCCGGCCACGGCCGCGACGTGCGGCTCGCTCTGCACCAGCGACGCCGCGTGCGCCGTGCTCGACACCTCGTGCAGGCTGGCGTGCGGCAGGTTCTTCGACAGCCAGTTCCGGCACTGGCTCAGCGCCTGCGCCTTGCTGTAGACGCGGCGAATCTCGGTCTGCTCGCAGTTCGCCAGCAGGTGGTGCCGCACCCGCAGCCGCACCTCGGCGCAGATCTTCACCTGCGGCATGCGGATGAACATGTCCAGCGTGTCGGTGATGCGGCCGTCGGTGCTGTTTTCCAGCGGCACGACGCCGTAGTCGGCGTGCTTCCGCTGCACCTCCTCGAACACCGCCGAGATGGTGCCGGTGCGGAGGTAGGACATCGCCTCGCCGAACCGCTCGAGCGCCGCCAGGTGGCTGTAACTGTATTCCGGGCCGAGGAATGCGATCTTCTGCACCTTCTGCATCGACCGCGAGGCGCTGATGAGTTCGCGGAAGATCGCCCGCAGCGTGACTTCCTCGAGCGGCCCCTTGTTGGCGCCGAGGATGTTGTTCATCACCTCCTCTTCGCGGGCCGCCGAAAAGACCTCGCCGCCCTGGTCGGCCTTCACCTTGCCGATCCGGCCCGCGACCGTCGATCGCTTGTTCAGCAAGTCCAGGATTTGCAGGTCGAACTTGTCGATCTGGACGCGCAGGGCCTTGAGTTCGGCGGAGGTCTTGTCGGCTCCGTCGTCGGTCTTGCGCGCCATGGCACGGAACCCGCGAGGGGATGAGTAGTTGGGTAGGAATGTACCGGGCTGGCACATGGGCGTCAACGAACGGAGTGAAGTCCGAGTGAAGCGCCAGTTCCGGTTGTAGCGGCGGTAGCGAGAATCCCGGTTGTCGTAATCCATTCCCCGACAGCAGCTTGCCGCGGACCGCCAAAACGGCAGCAACTTCCGGCGCCGGACTCGGCGAGCTCCCCGCCAGGTATGAGTGACGGGCGCGGAAGTATCGACCAGAAAGTGATTTGCGGCGAAGCCGCGCCGCAAGCGGCTGGGGTGGTACGCTGCTTGCTAACGACTGCGACAAAACCCACGAATCCGGTGCGTACCCGCCCGAATCCAAGTGACGTAACCTACCCGGCCACGGTGCCCAGCCGGCCGGCCTGACACAAAACCAACCGGAGACCCGAATCATGGCGGAAGAGAAATCGTCGGCAGAAGATCGGCATCGACCTCGGCACCACGAACTCGGTGGTCGCCGTGATGGAAGGCGGCGCGGCAAAGGTGATTCCCAACCAGGAGGGGAACCCCATCACGCCGTCCGTGGTGGCGTTCACCGACAAGGGCGACCGCATCGTCGGCGACCCGGCCAAGCGGCAGGCGGTCACCAACCCGCGGCGCACCATCTACAGCATCAAGCGGTTCATGGGCCGCCGGCACGACGAGGTCGAGAGCGAGGAAAAGCTCGTCCCGTACAAGATCGTCGGCGGCAAGAGCGACCTGGTGAAGGTGGACATCGACAACAAGACGTTCACCCCGCCCGAGATCAGCGCGATGGTGCTGCGCAAGCTCAAGGAGGCGGCGGAAGCGTACCTCGGGCACACCGTCCGCAAGGCGGTCATCACCGTGCCGGCGTACTTCAACGACGCCCAGCGGCAGGCCACCATCGACGCCGCGGCCATCGCCGGGTTCGACACCGACTACGAGATCCGCGGCAAGGACGGCAAGGTCGTCAAGCAGCGGATGCGCATCATCAACGAGCCGACGGCCGCGGCCGTGGCCTACGCGCTCGACAAGAAGAAGGACCAGAAGATCGCCGTGTTCGACCTCGGCGGCGGCACCTTCGACATCTCGGTCCTCGACGTCGGCGACGACGGCGTGTTCCAGGTGCTCAGCACCAACGGCGACACGCACCTCGGCGGCGACGACTTCGACCAGGTGTTGATGGACCACATCGCCGACACGTTCCAGAAGGAGAACGGCATCGACCTGCGGAAGGACGCGATGGCGATGCAGCGGCTCAAGGAGGCCGCCGAGCGGGCGAAGAAGGACCTGAGCCAGCAGACGCAGACGGACATCAACTTGCCGTTCATCACCGCCGACGCCAGCGGCCCGAAGCACCTGATGCTGTCGGTCACGCGGACGCAGTTCGAGAAGATGGTGGACCACCTGTTCGAGCGATGCAAGAAGCCGGTGCTGACGGCGCTGTCGGACGCGCGGCTGAAGCCGAACCAGATCGACGAGGTCGTGATGGTCGGCGGCATGACGCGCATGCCGCGGGTGCAGACGCTGGTGAAGGAGATCTTCGGCAAGGAGGGGCACCGCGGCGTGAACCCCGACGAGGTGGTCGCCGTGGGCGCCGCCATCCAGGGGGCGCAACTGCTCCTCGGGGCCGCGGCCGACATCCAGCTGCTCGACGTGACGCCGCTGTCGCTGGGCCTGGAGACGCTCGGCGGCGTGCTGACGGTGATGATCCCGAAGAACACGACCATCCCGACGAAGAAGACGGAGGTGTTCACGACCGCCGCCGACAGCCAGCCGTCGGTCGAGGTGCAGGTGTTCCAGGGCGAGCGGCCGATGGCCCGCGACAACAAGCAGATCGGCACGTTCCACCTGGACGGCATCCCGCCGGCCCCGCGCGGGACGCCGAAGGTCGAGGTCAGCTTCGACCTGGACGCCAACGGCGTGCTGAGCGTGTCGGCGAAGGACCTGGGCAGCGGCAAGAGTCAGCAGATTCGCATCGAGGGCTCGTCCGGGCTGAGCAAGGACGAGGTCGAGAAGATGAAGCGCGACGCCGAACTGCACGCCGACGAGGACAAGCGGAAGCGCGAGCTGGCCGACGCCAAGAACGAGGCCGAGGGGAAGATCCACGCCATCGAGAAGGCGATCGCCGAGGCCGGCGACAAGGTGAGCGAGGGCGACAAGGCGCCGGTGACGCGGGCGGTCGAGAAGGTCCGCGAGGCGATCAAGGGCGGCGACGTGGCGGCGGTGAAGGCCGCGACGGCGGAGCTGGATCAGGTGTCGGCGGCGATGGCGCAGCACCTGCAGGCGGCCGCGGCGGGGTCGCCCCCGCCGGGGGCCACGACCCCGGGCGGCGCCGGCAAGCCCGGCGACGACGTGATGGACGCGGAGTACGAGGTGAAGAAGTAACCAACGAGAAAGCCCACCCGTTCCGTTCAAACGAGTGGGCTTCCGAACCGCGAACGCCCGTGGGCCGCGGCCCACGGGCGTTTTGCGTTTAGCCGCCGCAGGTCGAGCAGCCGCTCTTGGTGCTCTTGCAGCCGGTCGACGTGACGGTGACGACGCCGGCGAGGAGCGCGAGGCAGACGAGGAGCTTACGCATCGGAAGACCCTTCCCTGGTTGGAGTCGCCGGCCGTCCCGTGGCTGGCGTGCCATCCGTATCGGCGTGGCGGGGTGGGCGGGGGCGCGAAGAAGTGCCGGCTTTCGCGGGGCGCGGGTCCGGCTGTGCGGGTTGTAACAGCCCGGCGGGCCGGGCCCTACTCGGCCGGCTCGATCTCGGCCGACATCGACCCCTGGCAGCGCGGGATGAGCGGGTCCGGGCCGTAGGCGTGGATCTGCTCCTGCTTCAACTCGGCGTGTTCCCGGCTCGTCGTCAGCACGACGGCCCGGCCGGTCTCGTCCACCTGCCGGGCCAGCTTCATCCCCTTCTCGACCGGGTGGGCGAACAATTCCAGCAGCATCCGGATCACGTACTGGTAGCTGTGGTCGTCGTCGTTCAGGAGGACGACGTGGTACGGCGGCTGGCGCCGCGTCCGCGTCTCCTCCTCCACCTCCAGTTCCGGCAGCACCGCCGGTCCGCTGCTCATGGGTTCCTCCGCTCGACACTACCGCAGGGGGGGCATCTTCGGGTCGGTCCGGGCCGGGTAGGCGTCCGAGCCGTGCGGCGGCTCCACCCGGCCGAACAGCATCACCGCGATGTCGTCGTTCTGCGGCCGCCCGGAGGCGTGCCGGCGGACGGCCGTCACGAGGTGGTCGCCGACGCGGCGCGGCCGCCACCCGGCCGCGGCGACCGGGTCGTTCGGCGGGGTCAGGCACTCGTCCACGCCCTCGGGGCCGAACAGCGCCCCGGACGGGCCCATGGCGTCGGTGATCCCGTCGGTGAACACCGACACCACGTCGCCGACCTCCAGCGGCAGCGTCACCGACTCGTACTCGTACCCCGGCATGACGCCGAGCGGCAGGCCGGTCGCGTCGGTGCTGATGGCGTCGGCCAGGTCGTTCGGGCCGACCCGGAACATCCGCGGGTTCATCCCGCCGGCGTTCACCACCGTCATCTGGTGCGCCACCGTGTCCACCAGCATCAGCCCGAGCGTCACGAACCGGTCGCCGAGCCCGCCGCGGATCATCTGGTCGTTCAGCAGGCCGATCGCCTTCACCGGGTCCGGCTCGGTGAGCAGGCAGAACCGCACCTCCGAGCTCAGCTTGGCGACGAGCAGCGCCGCGGGGACGCCCTTCCCGGCCACGTCGCCCAGCACCACGGCGAGCCGGCCGTTCGGGAGCATGATCGCGTCGTAGTAGTCGCCGCCGATCGTCTGCGCCGGCGAGTAGTGGGAGAAGAACTCGTACCCCTCGACGGTCGGCATCGTCTGCGGGAGGAACCCGAGTTGCACGGCGCGGGCGATCTCCATCTCCTTCTTGGCCTTCTCCGACGCGAGCGCGTTCTCGTGCAACTTCGCCTTCTCGACCGCCACCCCGGCCAGGTTGGCGACGATGGTCAGGAGGTTCAGGTCGTCCTCGCGGAACTTCTTGGCCCGGTCCTGGGTGTCGAGCTGGATGGCCCCGAGCGAGCGGCCCTCGGCCGTGACCAGCGGCACGCACATGACGCTGCGGATCTTGAACTCGGCGATGGAGGCGTTGGCCGGGAGCGAGGCGTCGGCACTAGCGTCCTCGCTGAGGTACGAGTGCTGCGTGTCCACCGCCTTGCGGATGATGGTGCGACTGAACCGGGCCTCCTCCGGGTCGCCGCGGCGGACGCGGACGGCCCGCGGCACCATCCGCCCGGCGTCGTCGAGCAGGATGATGAAGCACCGGTCGGCCTGCTTGAACTCCTTCAGCATCGTCTCCGCGACCTGGTTCAGCAGCGGGTCGAGGTCGAGGGTGCGCGACAGGCCGGTGCTGATGTCGAGCAGCGCCCGGAGCCGGTCGTTCGGCTGGCTGTCGAGGAAGTGCTGGGCGTTGATGCGGCTGCCGGTCGCCTCGATGGTGGTGGTGCCGCTCGACTCCGGCTCGTCGTCCGGGTCGCGGGTGTAGTGTTCCGGCAGGGCGGGCTTGTCGGCCGACTTCGCGGCGACGCGCTCGTCGTGGTACTTGAACAGGAAGTCGCACAGCTTCAGCCGGTCCTCGGGGCGCAGCGGCGTGCGGGTGGTGACCCTGCGGCCGTTGAGGAGCGTCTCGTTGCGGCTCTTCAGGTCTTCGAGGAAGTACTGGCCGTTGTCGCGGACGATCTGGGCGTGTCGGCGGCTGATGGCGTGGTGCGGCAGCACGATCTGGCACGTCTCGGCGTCGCGGCCGATGACGATCAGGTCGCCGTCGAGCGGGATCTTGTCGCCCGGGGTGCCGCCGGTCGGCGACTTGAGCAGGACGAGGGCGGGCATGACAGCCGGTGGTTGAAGGCGAATCGGGACCGCGGGGCGGCCCGGCGAACCTCCCCGATGTTACCCCCCGCCGGCCGGGAAGGCAAGGAATGGCGTGCCGAGTGGGGCGTTCGGGGAGTGTCCGCTTGCGGCTTGGCGCCGGGCAACGCG
>JBGAQM010000124.1:0-15629 GCA_044220735.1 Urbifossiella sp.
AGTCGGTTCACGATCGCTGGTCGGCCGGCCACAAAAATGCCCGACGGCTGGGAGGGGTACGACCTCGCAGTAGAGTCAGGAATGGGTTTGGTTCGGGTGAGCGTAAAGACTCGAAGCGAAACGGTTGGGTGGAAGAAAAGCCCGTGGTTCGCCTTCGATGACCGCAAATCGTGCGATTGGATCGTCTTCGTGTTCCTGGGGCAGGATGGCGCAATCCGATCATGGGTTCTCCCGTACTCGGTCGCCAAGGCGACAGCGAACGTTCCGGGGCCAACCCGGATCGACCCCCACCTACGTGACCTCTCGTTGGCAAAGTTGATGAAGTCGCCGCTCGATGTCTACGAAGACAACTGGACGATGCAGGCCCACACGATCGGCTGATTCGGCAACGATAGCGAGTCGGGCCAAGTATTCCTGGCCCGACTCGCAAGAGTCGTCACGCCCGGCTCTTGGGGTGGCGGAACGGCACCCAGCCGCCGTCGGCCTTGCTGCTCTCCACGCACTTCGTGATGAACAGCATCCCCTCCACGCCGTCGTACACGTTCGGGTACACCGTGTTCGTCGTCTCGAAGCTCTGGTTCGCGGCGCGCTTCACCATCGCGTCGTAGGCCGTGTTGTACACGTTGGCGAACGCCTCGAAAAACGCCTCCGGGTGGCCGCTCGGCAGCCGCACGCTCGCCCCGTGCGCCGCCCCCAGGTACGGGCCGCCGTTGCGGGTGTAAATCTTGTGCGGCTCGCCGTTCTTCCGCACGATCAGCTTGTTCGGCTCCTCCTGGTGCCACTCCAGCGCCGCCTTCGTGCCGTCCACCTCGATGAACAGGTCGTTCTCCCGCCCGTGGCTGATCTGGCTCGCCGTCACCGTGCCCAGCGCCCCGTTCTCGAACCGCACCGCGGCGACGCCGTAGTCGTCGAGCGCCCGCCCCTCGGCGAACACCTTGAGCAGGCAGCTGATCGACTTCGGCTGGAGGCCGGTGATGAAGCGGCCGAGGTTGTAGGCGTGCGTGCCGATGTCGCCGAAGCACCCGGCGATGCCCGACTTCGACGGGTCGGTCCGCCACGCCGCCTGCTTCTGGTTGTCACTTTCGAGGCGCGTCCGCAGCCAGCCCTGGATGTAGTTACTGCGGACGGCGTTGATCTCGCCCAGCTCGCCGTTCAACACCATCTCGCGGGCCTGCCGCACCAGCGGGTAGCCGGTGTAGTTGTGCGTCACGGCGAAGACGACGCCGGACTTCTCGACCACCTTCAGCAGTTCTTCCGCCTGTGCGAGGTCAAACGTCAGCGGCTTGTCGCAGATGACGTTGAACCCGGCCTCGGCGAACGTCTTGGCGATCTCGAAGTGCGTGTGGTTCGGCGTGGCGACGGACACGAAATCGACGGGGTCGGGCCGCTTCTTTTCGGCCTCGGCCATCTCCTTGTAGGAGCCGTAGGCGCGGTCGGCGGGGATGTCGTAGTCGGCGGCCGACGCCTTCGCGCGGGCGGCGTCGGACGAGAGCGCCCCGGCGACGAGGGCGGCACGGTTGTCGAGGACGGCGGCGGTGGCGTGGACGCGGCCGATGAAGGCCCCCTGCCCGCCGCCGATGAGGCCCATGCGGAGTTTGCGGTTCAGCGGCGCGTTGGTCGGCACGGGCGGGTCTCCGGGAGGGGGAAGGTGCCGAGATTGTAAGAAGCGCCCCGCCCCGCGTGCTACAATGGCCGCATGTCCACTACCAACCCCCACGCGAAGGCCGTCCGCCACCTCACGCGCAAGTGCGAGGTGCTGAAGCGACTCGTGAAGCAGGTCGGCCCGTGTACCTGGACGCCGGCGAGCGATGACCCGTTCACCATGCTCGTCCGCTGCGTCGTCTACCAGCAGATCAGCACGAAGGCCGCGAAGTCGATCTACGACCGACTCCTGACCGCACTCGGCGGGGCGCCGGTAAGCCGGGAGCGGGTGTTGAAGATGACGGAAGCGAAGTTCCGCGCCTGCGGCGTCTCGGGGCCGAAGCAGCGTGCCATCCGCGCCGTCGCGGAGCACGTCGGCGCCAATCCCGACCTGCTGCCCGGCATCACGGAGCGCGACGAGCCGACACTGCGGAAGCAGCTGGTGGCGATCAAGGGGATCGGCAACTGGTCGGTGGACATGTTCCTGATGTTCGGCCTGGCCCGGCCCGACGTGCTCCCCGTCGGCGACTACGGGCTGCGCGCCGGCGTGATGAAGGCGTTCGAGCTGGAGGCGCTGCCGACGCCCGCGGAGGTGGCCGAGCTGTGCGGCCACTGGAAGCCGTACAGCAGCGTCGGGACGTGGTACATCTGGCGCAGCCTCGGCGGCCCCGTGCCGCAGTCCGGCGACGGCGGCTGACTACTGTGTTCGCACGCTGCACGCTTTCCGGGAATAATTCCCGCACACCCGCGTCGTGACTTTCGGACCCGTGTGGTCGTCGCGGTGCCGGCCGGTCGGCCGGTGCGTCCCAACACCCGACCCGAACCTTCCAGACCCGGGCGTGTCCCGCCTGGGGGCCGCATGTTCCAGCACCTCGTTCCGCGGGGGAAGACTCCAGTGCAAGAAACCGCGTTCAGCTTCCTGGCCGGCGGGGCGGTCCTCGGCGTCGTCGCCGCCCTGTGGGGCCGGCTCAAGTCGGTCGCGTGGCGGGCTGCCGGGCTGCTCGTTCAGCGCGTCGAGATTCCCACCGAGCCGGGGCACGAGGCGGTCGTCGCCCACCTCGTCACCCGGTTCAAGCGGTCGCGGAACTACGACCGCATGTACGGGGCGAGCTGGGAGTACCAGCGCGACGGCCGGTACGGCCTCGTGCCGTACGAGATGTTCGGCGTCCGCACCCTCATCCTCTGGAACGGCTGGTTCCCGTTCCTGTTCTCCAACCAGGTCGAGAGTCGGGCCTCGACCGGGCGGGCCAACGCCGACGCTTCCGCGACCGGCGCGACCAAAGTGTACTCCACCATCACGTTCGTCCGCGGCACGCTCGACGTGGAGACGGTGGTACGCGAGGCGTGCGCCGCCCGCAACGCCGTGTCGTGGGCGACCGAGGACACCCAGGCCGCGACCAAGAACCGGTTCTGCATCCACCACGTCCCGAACCGCGGCGGCGGCGAGGGCGACTGGGCCGGCAGCAGCGACGGGCTGGCGTGGTACCAACAGGGCACCTACCGCCTGCTGGCCCACACGCCCGACCAACTCGGCAAGGCCCGCACCAACACCGGCAGCGCCCTCGACCACCTCATCTTCCCGCAGCGGGTGAAGGACCTCATCCGCGAGATCGAGCTGTGGCGCAAGAGCAAGGACTGGTACCTCGGCAAGGGCATCGCCTGGAAGCGCGGGTGGCTGCTGTACGGCCCCCCGGGCACCGGCAAGACCGCCCTGGCGCGGGCCTTCGCCGAGGACCTGAACATGCCGATCTACGTCTACAACCTCGCCGAGATGGGGAACCACGAGCTGATGAAGGCGTGGACCGAGATGCAGACCAACGTGCCGTGCATCGCGCTGATCGAGGACATCGACAACGTGTTCCACGGCCGCGAGAACGTCGCCCGCCGGCCGGGGATGCTCTCGATGATGCTCCCCCCCGAGCGGAAGGAGGGCGAGGAGGACAAGGGCCGCGGCCTCCTCGCCCCGCCGCTCACCTTCGACTGCCTCCTTAACTGTCTCGACGGGGTTGAGCGCGCCGACGGCATCTTCACCGTCATCACCACCAACGACATCGGCAAGATCGACCCCGCGCTGGGCCAGCCGCGGACGCTGCCGGACGGGTCCACCGAGTTCATCAGCACCCGCCCGGGGCGGATCGACAAGGCCGTCGAGTTGACCTACATGGAGTCGGCCGACAAGAAGCGGATGGCCGAGAAGATCCTGGGCGGGTACGAGGCCGAGCGCCTGGAGATGCTGGCGTTCATCGACCGGTTCCCGGACCTGGCGGAGACGCCGGCGCAGTTCCAGGAGCGGTGCGCCCAGGTCGCTCTGCGGTGCTTCTGGCGCGACGCCGGGCCGGCCGCCGTGGGGCGGGAGGACACGTTCTTCACCCGCCTCTACGACCAGCTGATGGGAATCACGCCGACCGCCGCACAGTGACCTGCGAGGGCGGAGGGCGAATGCACCCGCCCGGCGGCTGACGTGGGGCCGGAGAGGAGCCGGCCCCACGGCCCGACCCGCTTGACACGTTCGGCCGCACCCGCGACACTACCACTTCTCCCCGTCACAACCTGCGCTTCATCTCGACCCGGGGGCCGGTCATGCCGCGGTGGTTCGTGTTGTGGGGTGCGTGCCTCATCCTTCCGGCGCTCGCCCCGGCCAAGGACGCGCCGGCGAAGGGGTTCACGACCGCCGACTTCGAGGCGTTCCTCAAGACCACGCTGAAGGTCGAGTACGAGAAGGGCGACGGGTTCAACGGCAACTCCTACGAGCTGGTCGGGACGCCCTACACCGCGTCGTTCAACGAGAAGGCCAAGTACGTCAACTTCCACGTCAACCACCCGAAGGGCCGGCTGACCGCGGAGGCGACGCTCGACCGCATCAACGAGTGGAACCGCAAGGCGATCTTCTCCCGTGCCTTCCTCGCCACCGGCGGCAACAGCGTGAAGTACGAGGCGATCCTGAGCATCGCAGACGGCGTGACGACGCAGCAACTGAAGGCCTTCTACGACCGCTTCGACAAAGAGCACGCCGACTTCGCCAAGCACTTCGGCGGCGTGAAGGCGCCGCCGCCGGAGACGACCGGCCCGCCCGAGGTCGTGAAGATCGGCTTCCCGGTGTCGAAGTTCGACGCCGACGACCCCGCCAAGAGCGACACCTCGTGGGAGGTGACGTGGGACATCCCGAACCTGACGCGCCGCGGCGGGATGAGCGACAGCCGGGTGCTACGGATCGTCAGCGCGAAGTTCTCGTGGAAGGACGAGAAGAAGCAGCCGCGGTCGCTGGTGGTGGCGCGGAACCTGATGCTGGCGGAGGCGTTCAGCCAGTACGACAACAAGCAGACGTGCTTCCTCGACGTGGCCAAGATCGGCACGCCGATGCTGAAAGCCAACAAGGATTTTCTTGGCCCCCTGTGCGTCGGCCCGGGGAAGGTGCTGGCGTCCACCAACGCCGACCACGACGGCAAGGTGTACCAGGAGCTCCACTACGACGGCCTGCGCTGGATGGGCGTCTACGACAAGGTCCACGCCCGCGGCGGCGAGAAGCTGGTGCTGTGGGCGGCGATGCGGTCGGGGAACTACGCCTTCCTGATGGAGTACAACTTCACCGACGACGGCCGCATCGTCAGCCGGCTGGGGTTCACCGCGCACAACCTGTTCGACCGCGCCCCGCTCCCGAAGGAGAAGGGCGTGCCGCACCAGTTCATGAAGACGAAGGAGGGCGACGTTCACGCCCACTTCGGCTGCTGGCGGATGGAGTTCGACCTGCACGACCCCGACCGCAACCTCGGCGGCTGCGACCAGAACACGATCCAGCTCGTGAGCCGCAAGTTCACCGACGGCAAGTTCGGGCTGAAGCCCGCGCCCTTCCCCGGCGTGGACGTCGACGGCAAGCCCGTGACGGAGCCGCGGGAGGGGAAGGCGAAGTGGGTGGCGACGGAGTTCACGACGCTGCGGGCCGAGAGCAAGGCGGTGAAGAACACGCGCGGCCAGCCGATCGCCTACGACCTGGTGTCGAGCCGGACGGGAGCGGCGTCGGAGTTCCTGCCGCTGGGCAACACGAAGTACGTGGACATGGACTTCATCAACTACGACTACTGGGTGACGCGGTCGCCGAGCGAGCCGAAGCACTACTACAAGGTGCCGTCGCTGGCGGCGGGCGGCCGGCCGCTGGCGGGCGAGCGGGCGACCGTGTGGCACTCGGTGGGCGGCATCCACGCCCCGCGCGACGAAGACTTCGGCCCCGGCGGCGTGGACGCGGCCCGCGGCGCCGCGCTGACGGAGTGGGTGAGCTTCACGCTCAAGCCGCGCAACCTGTTCGACGGCACGCCGCTGTTCGCACGCCCCGTACCGGAGTCGAAGTGACGGCCGGCCGGATCGGCTAGCGCCCCGTCACCCACGCGAGCGGGAACGACGCGAACGTCAGGGTCTCGTACGCGCCACGGTCGCCACACTCGTACAGCACGCCGACGCGGCCGTCGGCCAACGGCGTCATGCACGAGTACGCGCACGGCCGCGGGTCGAGCACCCGGCCCTCGCCCCACGACTTCCCCCCGTCGGAACTCAGGCGGACCGTCAGCGCCTTCCGCTCCTTCGGCGAGCCGGGGCTCGACAGGAGCAGCGGGCCGGTCGGGTGGCGGATCAGGCTCCCCATGCACGTCGGGTCGGGAACCGTGAACCACGGCGCGCCCCACGCCCCCTTCGTGACATCACCGGCCCACTCGTAGCGCGCCCACGCCCGCTTCCCGCTCCGCGACTCGTCCCGCATCGTGAGGATCAACGAGCCGTCCGCCAGTTGCGCGACCTGCGCCTCACTCGTCGGCGGGCGGGTCGGGATGGCGGGGGCCGAGACCGCCCAGGTGTCGCCGCCGTCGGCGCTGGAGATGAAGCACGCGTGCGGGGTGCCGGCCGCGTCGCGGTACTGGGCGGCGAACACGAGGGTGCCGTCGGCGAGTTGGATGCCGCCGCCCGGCCCCTGGAACAGGAGCTTCCAGTCCTTCCCCCGGCCGGCGAGCTTCGCGGTGACGTTGACCGGCGGGGACCACGTTAGCCCGTCGTCGTCGCTGCGGGTCAGGACGACCTGCCCCGTTTCCTCAGGTGTCAGCCCCGGCCCCGATCCGTTCCACGCCCGATTCCCCTTCGACCACAGGCCGGCAACGATGACGCGGCCCGTCTTTCGATCCACCAGCACCGCCGGATCGCCGACGCCGTTCCCCCGGCTGTCGGGGACGGCGGCGTCGAAGTCCAGCACGAGCCGCATCTTGCCCCACGTCTTGCCGCCGTCCGTGCTCCGCATCATGCCGACGTCGATGTCGCCGGGCAGGTCGGCGGCATTCTTGTGGCGCACGTCGAAGACGGCGACAAGCGTCCCCTTCGGCGTCGCGGCCAGCCCCGGGATGCGGTAGGTGTGAACGCCGTCGTCGCCCTGGCGGCGCACGACGGTGCGAATGACCTCGCCGCCGTCGGACCGGCCGACCGAGACCGCCGCCGCCGCCGCGACCCCGAGGGCCGCCGCGCACAGGACCGAAACCGTTCGCATCGCCGTCTCTCCCGAGCGGTGACCCGCAGTCCCTACTTCATGTTCCCGTCGGCGGCGACGGTGCTCTTCATCAGTTCCTTCACGTTCGCGGCGCAGAAGCCGAAGCCCTTCCGCTCGATGAACTCGAAGATCACGCCGGTCAGCCGGTGCGGGGTGGTAAAGATCTGCGTCAGGTCGTCGCACTTGAAGGCGTGGTCGGAGGCGAAGTCGCCCCAGCCGTTGGCCACCCACTCCTGCCGCTTCGCCTCCACGTCCGGCACCTCGTAGGCGAGGTGGTGGATGCCGCCGATGCCGCCGCGGGCCGCGACCCAGTGGCCGACGATGCTCCCCGGCGTGCCCTCGCTCACGAACACCTCGGGCGCCAGGTGGTACACCTCGCCGTGCGGCCCCGGCAGCGTGAACGCCGCGTGCTTCCCCGGCTTCTCCGGCGGCTCGAGGGCGACGCAGCGGGCGGCGTCCGTCTTCTCGTCGTTGAAGAAGATGTCGAACTCGGCCTGGAACGTGTAGCCGAACGCGTCCGACAGGAACTTCACCGTCGCGTCGCGGTCGGCGACGCGGTAGGCGATGTGGTCGAGCCTCATGGCGTGCCCTCGTGTGCGGGTGGGGTAGGTAGTGAAATTGTAGCCGGTGGGTCGGGCGGTGACCGTCAGGTGTGGCACCCCGTGACACTGTCTACGTGGTGCCCCCCACCCCGCGGCGAAGCGCCGCGACCCTCCCCCTCAGAGGGGGGAGGGTAGGAGGCGGTAAGGCTCCACCGCATGTTCCCGCGCCGCCAACCGGGGGCGTTCACGGCGACTCGGTGAGTCCCCACCCTCCCCCTCTGAGGGGGAGGTCGCGGCGCTTCGCCGCGGGGTGGGGGGCACCACCTGCGACAGGGACCAGGAAGCTGAACGCCTCGATTCCCGACGCCTCACGCCACCCGGTACTTCGCCACCGTCGCCTCGTTGATGGTCACTCCTAGCCCGGGGGCGTCGCTCACCGTCACCCAGCCATCACGCGCCTCGAACACCTCGCGTGTCAGGTCGTGCCGCAGCGGCGAGTCGGCCATGCAGAACTCGAACACGTCCACGCCCGGCAGCGCCGCCATCACGTGCAGGCTCGCCGCGATGGTGATGCCACTCTTGAAGCTGTGGTTGCACACACGCTTGAACCGCTCCCGCGCCGCCCGCCCGACCGCCAGCATCGTGCTAATGCCGCACCGCCCCGGGTCCGGCTGCACCCAGTCCAGCCCGCCCTCGTCCAGCATCCGCACGAACTCACTCAGCCGGCACTCCGTCTCGCCCGCGGCGATCGGCGTCGGGCTCGCCGCGGAGAGTTGCTTGTACCCGGCGAGGTCGGCGGGGTGGAGCATCTCTTCGAGCCAGTACGGGCGGAACTCGGCGAACTGGTGACTGCGCCGGATCGCGGTGCGGGCGTCGAAGCACTCGCCGGCGTCCACCAGCAAATCGATCCCGTCGCCGAGCCCGCGGCGCGCTTCACGGACGAGCGCCACGTCGCCGGCTTCCGACTGCCCCATCGGCCCCCAGCCGAACTTCACGGCCGTGAACCCGCGGTCGGCCCAGCGGCGGGCGGCGTCGTAGGTCGCGGCGGGCGTGTCGCCGAACAGCACGCTGCTGTACGCCCGGAACCGCGTCTGGAACGGGCCGCCGAGTAGCCGGTAGACCGGCTGCCCGAGCGCTTTCCCGGCGATGTCCCACAGGGCCATGTCGATGCCGGCCATCGCGTGAACGGCGACGCCGCCGCCGGCGAAGTACACGGCGGCGCGGCGCATCCGCTCGTTGCACACCTCGATCGCCAGCGGGTCGAGCCCGACCACGACGCGCCCCAGGCCCGACGCCTGCGTGTGGCTCATCGGCGCGTCGATGGCGGCCTTCACGACCTCGGGGCTCGAATCGACCTCGCCCCAGCCGGATATGCCGGCGTCGGTATCCACGCGGACGAGGCACGTATCCTGGGTGCCGTCGGCGGCGGCGACGACGTTCGGCAGGCGCAGCACGATCGCTTCGACGGCGGTGATCTTCATGCGCGGGGTTCCTCGGGGTGCGGTCAACCTACGAACCCGCCGCCCGCAACTTCCACCCCGCCGCCTCCTCGCCGTCGAGTCGCAGGGTCAGGCACTTGGCGCTGCCGCCGGCCTTCAGGAACTCGTCGAGCTCGACCTCGGCCGGTACATACCCCGCCGCCCGCAAGGCGGCCGCGAGTTCCGGGCAGCGGCTGTTGTGAACGACCGTCCGCCCCACGACGACGGCGTTGCAGCCGAACCGCACCGCTTCCGCCTCCTCGACCGGGATGAGCTTCGGGACGTGCGCCGCCAGCACCTTGTGGCCGTAGTCGTCGAACGCCCCGGGGAAGTAAATCGCTTCCCCCGGCGCGAGCGGGCAGAAACAGGTGTCGAGGTGGTAGTAGCGTGGGTTAACGAGCTCCACCGGCAGCACACGCACGCCGAGCGCCTGTCCGACCCACTGGTGGGCCTCGGCCGACGACCGGGTACGGTAGCCGGCAAACAGGGTGTCGCCGCAGAACAGCGCGTCGCCGGCCCCCTCGTGGTACAGGCCTTCGGGAAGGTGCTCGACGGCGAACCCGTGCGCGGCGAACCAAGCGTCGAAGGCCGGCGACTCGCGGGCGCGGACGTCGTGCCGGAACCGGCTGCTGAGGAACCGCGTCCCGAACACGAGGCCGGCGTTCGCCGTGAAGACGAGGTCGGGCAGCCCGGGCCGCGGGGCCAACTCCTCGACCGCGGCGCCGAGTGACAGGAGGGTGTCACGCAGGGCGCGCCACTGGGCGAAGGCGTGCTCGCGGACGGCCCCGAGGGAGCGGCTCATCCACGGGTTGATCTCGTACTCGATGCCGTAGTGGTCGGGCGGGCACATGAGGACGCGTGCGGCCACGGGTCACCTCCGGGCGGGGCCGCCCCATTCTACGCGGCCGGCGTGGTACACTCCCCGAAGCCGAGTGAGGCGGCGGCGGCGGAATTCTGAACGGCCGGCCCGGCGGGCGGGCACTACACGGGTAAAGGCCGCCCGCGAGACCGACCATGCCGCGCCCCGCGTACCGCCCCGACACCGCCGAGCCCGACCGCGCCCTCCTCCGCCGCTACGCCGCCGGCGACCCGGCCGCGTTCGCGCAGCTCCTCGACCGGCACGGGCCGCTTGTCTACGGCGCCTGCCGCCGCGCCCTCGGCGGGCACGCCCACGCCGCCGAGGACGCCTTCCAGGCCACGTTCCTCGTCCTCGCCCGCAAGGCGGCCCGGCTCCGCGACCCGGACGCCCTCCCCGGCTGGCTCTTCGGCGTCGCCCGCCGCGTCGCGTCGGCCGCGCGCCGCCGCGACACCCGCCAGGAGCGGGTGAGCCGGGCCGGGGCGAAGCCCGAAGCCGTGACCGGCGGCGAGTGGGACGACCTCCTCGCGGTGGTCGATGAGGAGATCGCGGCGCTGCCGGACGAGTTGCGGGCGGCGGTGCTGCCGTGCCTCTACCACGGCAAGACGCAGGACGAGGCCGCGACCGAGCTCGGGTGGAGCCTCAGCACCCTGCGCCGCCGCCTCGACCGCGGCCGCGAACTCCTCCGTCCGCGCCTCACCACTCGCGGCATCGCCGCCGTCGCGATCGTCGCCGGGGCGGTCGCGCGTCGGCGGTCCGCGCGATCCTGGGGGACGTCCGCGCCACGACGTGCTCGACCCGCCGCCGGCGGCCCGGCGCCGGCAACGATTTCGACGCTGGCGCACGTCGGCGCGCCGCGCGGCACGGCGTTCGGCCCCGCCTGGGTCATCGTCGGCGTCACCGCTGTGGGCGTGGCCGTGGGAGCGGTCGCGTGGGTGGCGCTCGACCGCCCCGCGGCACTGCCGCCGGTCGCCGCCGCGCAGGTGCCGGAGCCGCCGAAGTCGGAGTTGCTGCCGGAACTCGCCGCGGCCCCGCTGCCGCCGCGGGCCGTCGCCCGGCTCGGCACCACGCGCTTCCGACACGGCACCGACGGTGCCTTCGGCCTCGTCGATCCGGTCGGCGTCACCCGCCTCCTCTACCTCCCCGACGGCACCCTCGCCTCGGTCGGCGGCGGGCGCGTCCGCTTCTGGGACACCGCCACCGGCGGCGAGCGCCACGCCGACGGCCCCGGCGTCGCGGCGGGGTCGCGCTGGACGCACCGCGCGCTCCCGTTCGCCGCCGGCCGCCTGCTGGTCCCGGAGCAGGACGCGGGGATGAACCTGCTCCCGGCGGCGCGCGACTGGAACCTGACGGACCGCACCGCCGGCCGGGCGTCGCCTTCGCCCGCCACCCCGAGCACAAGGGCGACGTGATCGGGCCGACGGCCGTGAGCCACGACGGCACCCGCTTCGCCCAGACCGACGGGAACGGCGACGGCTGGGTGTGGAACGGCGACGGCACGCCGGCGGCGAAACTCGCGGGGAAGGTCCGCGAGCACGGCCCGGCGGCGTTCCTCCCCGCAAGCGTGAACTCGTGACGGCCCGCCCCGACGGCCGCTTCCGGGTGTGGGACGCCGCCACGGGGAAGGAACTCCGGGCGTTCGGCGAGCCGGGTCGAAGCGCGTCGCCGCGGCGACGTCCGCGGACGGCACGCGGCTGGCCGTCGTCGGCGAGAACGACGACCCGACTGCCGACCCGGAGAGGCGGCTACTCGTGGTGTGGGACACGACCCGCGGCGCCGAGGTGCGGCGGCTCGCGCTCGGCGGGGCGGCCGGGTTCGTGGCCGCGGGCGGGGCCGTCGCCTTCACCCCCGACGGCCGCCACGTCGCCGCCGTGAACCACGTCAACAACCGCTTCCTCGACGTGCGCTGGTGGGCGCTCGACGGCGCCGGGACGGGCCACTGGTCGGCGTACAGTGAGGGGAGTTCGCCGCGGCCGTTGGCGGTCGAGAACGACCTCCGCACCCTGGCCGTGGCGAGCGGGGACTCGCGCGGCGTGGTCCGCGTGTTCGACGGGGTGACGGGCCGTGAGCGGGTGCCGCCCGGCGGAATGCCGGGGCCGGTGCGGGCGGTGGCGTTCGCGGCCGGCGACGCCGAGGTGGTCACGACCGACCGCGTGGGCCACGCCGCGACGTGGGAGGTGGCGACCGGGAAGCGGTTGCGGGTGGGAATGGGCGTGCCGACCGACGTGGGCGTCGCCGACGTGGGGTTCGACGTGGCGGCCGCGCTGGGGGTGCCGGGGCCGCTCGGGCCGCAGCGGCCGGGCACGCCGCCGGTGCTGGTGAAGGCAGCGGCCGCGTCGCCCGACGGGACGCAGGTGGCGGTCGGCGTGGCCACGCTCGCACCAGCCGACGGGTGGGGCCGGGTGTACGTGCTCGACCGGGCGACGCGGGCGGTGGTGTGGTCGGCACCGGTGCCCGACGCCGCGGCGACGACCGTGGCGTTCAGCCCCGACGGGAGGCGGCTGGCGGTCGGCTCGACGGCCGTGCGGCTGTTCGCAGTCGCCGACGGAGCCCCGGGCCTGACGCTCGATCGGCCACTGCGCGCCGTAACGGGCGTTGGGCTTCTCGGCCGACGGGAAGCGGCTGTCCGGGTCAACTGACGCGACCGCGGTGGTCTGGAACGTCGAGGATGGGCAGCGGCCGGCGGAGCCGGCCGCCTGCTGGTAGAAGTGCCTGCCAGTTCACCGGCCGACCACGCCGCTCGCCCTACTTCCCCTCCAGCCGGTAAACCGCCTTCTGCGGTGCGGGCGAACAGCGCCGGGCCGTCGGCCGCAGGTAGCTCGCCAGCGCCTTCTCGTCGAGCCGGTTCCGACCCAGCTCCTCGTAGTCCGCCCCCGGCTTGAACACCACCCCGGTGCCGTCCTCGGCCAACAGGTAGACGCGTCCGCCGGCGTAGACCGGCGACGCCGAGTACGCCCCCTTCAGGTTCTGGTCCCACCGCGACGCCCCCGTCTTGGCGTCGAAGCAGGTGAGCAGGCCGCCGTCCGTCACGCAGTAGAGGGCGTCGCCGATCAGCAGCGTGCAGAAGCCCGCGGGCACCCGCCTTCGCCGTCCAGGCCACGTGCGACTTGGTCACGTCGCCCGTGCCGTCGGTCTTGACCGCGTACAGGACGGGGCTGTCGTAGCCGGTGCTGAAGTAGACCATGCCTTGCCCCGCGACCGGCCGCGGGACGACCGAGTACCCGCTGAACTTCACCCGCCACACTTCCTTGCCGGTGTCGGGCTCGAACCCCTGCACCACGTCGCTGCCGACCGACACCAGCTGGTCCTTCCCCTTCACCGGCACCACGAGCGGGGTGCTGAACGAGAACGGCTTCGCCGGCTTGGCCTCGCGCGGCGTGGTCCACGCCGTCTTGCCGGTGGAGGCGTCGAGGGCCACGACCTGCTGCTTGTCGGTGCCGTCGATGCTGAACACGAGCTTGTTGTGGGCCAGGACGGGGCTGCCGCCGTTGCCGTGGACGGGGGCGTAGCGCAGCTCCCGCGTCTCCCACAGCTTTCGCGCCGTCGCGGGTAGCGAGGCAGGCCGTGCCCATGTGCCCGAAGTGGACGTACACCCGGTCGCCGTCCACCACCGGCGTCGGGCTGGCGTGGCTGTTCTTCGAGTGGATGTTCGGGGGCGTCCTTGCCGTCCTGAAGGAACACCTCCACGTCCCAGACGACGGCCCCGGTGGCGGCGTCGAGGCACAGCGCCCGCAACGACTGGCTGGCCTTCTTCTCTTCACTCGCGGGGACGGCCGTGGTGACGTAGACGCGACCGCCGACGACCACGGGCGACGACCAGCCGGTGCCGGCGACGGGGGTGCGCCAGCGGACGTTCTTGTTCGGCCCCCAGGTGACCGGCGGGTCGGCCTTGTCGGCGTGCCCCTGGGCGGTGGGGCCTCGGAACTGCGGCCAGTCGGCAGACGCGGCGGTCGAGCCGACCACGACCGCGAGGAGCGGGAAGGCGAGGCGGGACATTGGAACTCCGAGGTGCGGCGGGGAGGGAATGATATGATCCTCGCCGCGTGCCGGGAACGCCACCGAAAAGCCGTCAGGCCGCGAAGGTCACCGCGTGAACCGGCGGCAACCGGGCCGGCAGCGACGTCCACCGGTCGCCGCCGTCCTCGGTCAGCCACACCCCGCCGGTCGTCGAGCCGAACGCCAGCCGGTCGCCGGTGCCGTCGATCGCCAGGGCATGACGGTACACGATGTCGTAAGCCGGCTCCGCCGGCAGGTTGGTCCGCAGGTCTCGAACGACGTGCCGCCGTCCCGCGTCCGGCTCACCACGAGCTTTCCGTCCACCGGCACCCGGCGCTCGTCCTTCGTCGCCGGCACGAACCACGCCGTGTCGGGGTGGGTCGGGTGGACGGCCACCGCGAACCCGAACCCGCTCGGGGCGGCGTTCGGGACGTACGCCCACGTACGCGCCCCGTCGGCCGACTTGAAGACGCCGTTGTGGTGCTGAATCCACAACCGGTCGGGTGCGGCCGGGCACTGCCGCATGACGTGCGGGTCCTGCGCCACGGGGTTCGTGCGCTGGTCCGGCGGCATGTAGTCGGCGTGCATCCCGGTGCCGACCGCCCAGGTGTCGCCGCCGTCGGTGCTCGTCCACGCCCCGCCGCACGACACGGCCACACGAATGACGTTCGCGTCGCGCGGTCGCGGAGCGCATGGAGATTCGGGTGGTCGTCGCCGCCGCCCATCCAGCGCATCCGCTCCGGCCGGTCCCACAGCCCGCGGACCAGGTCCCACGACGTCCCGCCGTCGTCGGAGCGGAACAGGCCGCCGGGGAGCGTGCCGGCCCACAGCCGGCCGGGCTGCGACGCGGCCCCCGCCTCCAGCGCCCAGATCAGTTTCAGCGTCGCCGGGTTCGGCGGCTTCCCGTCGGCGGTGGCGACGACCTCGCCGTCCGGGTACGCGGGGACCGCCCGGTCCTCCCACGTCTTCCCGGCGTCGGGCGAGAACTTCAGTTTCACGCCGAAGTGGCCGAGGTTCAGGGCCGCGTACCAGCCGCCGTCGCGCGGATCGACGTGGGCAAGGGTGACGTTCTCGCCGACGAACGCGGCGCCGGCGAGCGTCCACCCGGCGGGGCCGCAGTCGGCGGTGAACAGCCCCTTCCTGGTCGAGACGAGCACGCGGTCGGACATGGGCGTCATCCCCCGGAGAGTGCCTGACAGAGGTAGAGCTCGGCGTCCGCCGGGACCGGCTCGGCGAGCGCCGCCTTGTCGGCGACGGCGACGCCGTTCACGAAGGCGACGACGTGATGCCGCAGTGTGCCGCGCTCGTCCACGACGTAGCCGCGGAGCGTCGGGAACTCGGCGAACAGGGCGTCGAGGACCTCGCGGACGGTGGCGCCGCTCACGACGCTGGTCCGTTCGCCGACGCTGCTGCCGGGTTCGGCGGTGAGCCAGCGGGCGATGGCGGGGGCGACGACGACGGTCGGCATGGTGTGCGGGTGTACCACGGCGTGGCGGTCGCGCGAAGGGCGGTTGCGAACGCGGGCGCGATCGGGGAGACTTCTTCTCATCGACCACCGGAGCCAGCACCCCCATGCCCCGCCCCACCCGTCGCCAGGC
>JBGAQM010000125.1:0-15878 GCA_044220735.1 Urbifossiella sp.
CCGACTGGGTGGTGCGGCCGCGGCTGCTGAAGGAGCGCGGCGTCGCCGAGGTGATCGTCCTCGGCGGCGACCGGAAGCAGTACCAGGTGCTGATGAACCCCGAGAAGTTGCTCGAGTACGGCGTCGCCGTGCCGGACGTGGACCGGGCCATCCGGGCGAACAACCTCAACGGCAGCGGCGGCGTCACCGAGGAGGGGCAGGTCGAGCGGCCCGTCCGCGTGCTCGGCCGGCTCGGCCCCGAGCCCGCGAAGGTGCTGGCCGACCTGCGCCTCGTCCCCCTCAAGGGCGGCGACCGCCCGGTGCGGCTCGGCCAGGTGGCGGCGGTGGCGGAAGGCCCGGCCCCGAAGCGCGGCGACGGCGGCGTGGACGGCCGCGACGCGGTGGTGGTCACGGTCGTGCGCCAGCCGCACGCCGACACCCGCGACGTGACGACCCGCGTGGTCGCGGCCGTGGGCGAGGTGGAAGGAACGCTGACGGCCGACTACGTGGCGACGACCGACCTGTTCCGGCTGAAGGACTTCATCGACCGCGGCGTGTACTACGTCGGCGAGGCGCTGGTGCTCGGCGCCGGGCTCGTCGTCGTCGTGCTGTTCCTGTTCCTGCTGAACCTCCGCACCACGTTCATCACCCTCACCGCCATCCCGCTGTCGCTGCTGGTGACGACCCTCGTGTTCCGGCTGGTCGGCGCCCTCTCCGGCACCGACCTGTCGGTCAACGTGATGACGCTGGGCGGCATCGCGGTGGCGATGGGCGAGCTGGTGGACGACGCCATCGTGGACGTGGAGAACATCTTCCGCCGGCTGACGGAGAACGCGGCGCTCCCGGCCCCGGGGGCGGTCGATTCCGGCGACTCGAAGTACGACCTTCATCACGGGGGCTTCCGCCGCCCCGCCCTCGACGTGGTCCGCGAGGCGAGCCAGGAGGTGCGCTCCGCCGTCGTCTACGGCACCGCCGTCGTGGTGCTCGCGTTCGCCCCGCTGTTCGCGCTGTCCGGCGTCGAGGGGCGGCTGTTCGTGCCGCTCGGCGTCGCCTACATCGTGTCGATCCTGGCGTCGCTCCTCGTGTCGCTCACCGTCACGCCGGTCCTCAGTTACTACCTGCTGCGCCGCGTCGGCGCCGGCGGCCGCCACCGCGACGGCCTCCTCCTGCGCGTGCTGAAGTGGGCGGCCGGGTACGTCGTGCGGTTCAGCATGCGGCACGCCCGGCTGCTCCTGCTGCTGACGTGGGTCGTGGTCGGGTACTGCGGCTGGCGGCTGACCACGATCGGGGCCGACTTCCTGCCGAAGTTCGACGAGGGCTCGGTGCAGATCAACGTCGTGCTGCCGGCGGGGTCGTCGCTGGCGGCGTCCAACGACGCGGCCCGGCTCATCGACGCGAAGCTGAACGCGCTGCGGCAGACGCCCGCGAACCCGGACGGCCCGGTCCGCCACTTCGTCCGCCGCACCGGCCGCGCCGAGCTCGACGAGCACGCCGAGCCGGTCGGCCGGAGCGAGTACATCCTGACCATGAACCCGGCCGCCCTCGTGGGCCGCGACGAGTTCCTGGCCCGGGTGCTGAGGGAGCTGCGCGACGAGGTGCCCGGCGTCGAGTTCGAGGCCGACCAGCCGCTGGCGCACCTCATCTCGCACATGCTCTCCGGCGTCAACGCCCAGATCGCCATCAAGATTCACGGCGACGACCTCGACCGGTTGCAGGCGCTCGCCCTCCAGGTGAAGGCGGCGCTGGCCGACGTGCCCGGCCTCACCCCGCCGGTCATCGACCCGCAGGAGACCGTGGACGAACTGCACATCGTCCTGCGGCCGGACGACCTGTCGCGGTACGGCCTCAGCCGCGAGTACGTCGCCGAGTACGTCGAGGCGGCGATGCGCGGCGAGGTGGTGTCGCAGGTGTTCGACGGGCCGCGGCGGTTCGACCTGGTGGTGAAGCTCGACGCCGCGTACCGCACCGACTACCCGCGGCTCGGCGAGCTGCGGATCGACCTGCCGGACGGGAAGGGGCAGGTGCGGCTGAAGGACGTGGCCGACCTGCCGGCCGCGGCCGGCGGGCCGAACCAGGTGAACCGCGAGAACGTCCGCCGCCGCGCCGTAATCCGCTGCAACACGACCGGCGGCGACCTGGCCGGGGTCGCGGCCGAGGCCGAGCGGCGGGTGCGGGCGCGGGTGCCGATGCCGGAGGGGTACTTCGTCGAGTTCGGCGGCCAGTTCGAGGCGCAGAAGTCGGCGACGCGGCGGATCGCGGTGCTGGCGGTGCTTTCGGTCGTCGGCGTGTTCGTGGTGCTGCTGTCGCTCTACCCGTCGTGGCGGGTGAGCCTGCAAATCCTGAACGCCGTCCCCACCGCGTTCATCGGCGGGGTGGTCGCGCTGGTGCTGACGAACCAGACGCTGACGGTGGCGAGCCTGGTGGGGTTCGTGTCGCTCGGCGGCATCGCCGTCCGCAACGGCATCCTGCTGGTGACGCACTACGTCCACCTGATGAAGCACGAGGGCCTGCCGTTCGCCCCCGAGACGGTCGTGCGCGGCAGCCTGGAGCGGCTGGCGCCGGTGCTGATGACGGCGCTGACGGCCGGGATCGCGCTGGTGCCGCTGGTGGCGGGCGGGCGGAAGCCGGGGCTGGAGATTCTGTACCCCGTTTCGACGGTGATCCTGGGCGGGCTGGTGACCTCGACGTTCTGCGAGTTCCTGATCCACCCCGGGCTGTTCTGGACGTTCACCGGCAAGGACGCCGGGAAGTTGACGTGAGTGTTCCGCCGCATGCGGCCTTCGCGGCACGGGACGCGCGAAACCGCATGCGGCAACGTTCCTTGAGCGGAGACGACGATGCGAACCCGATTCTCGATCGCGGCGGCCCTGCTAGGCGCCCTCCTGGTGATCGGCTGCGGCCAGCCGGCGGCGCCGACGAAGGCGGCGCCCGAGAAGAAGCAGGACGACGACGACCACGAGCACGGCGAGGGCCCGCACGGCGGCACCATCGTGGACATCGCCGGCGTCCACGCCGAGTTCACCGTGGACCACCCGACGAAGACGGCGACGGTGTACATCCTCGACGGCAAGCGGGCGAAGAAGGCCGAGCCGATCGCGGCGACGAAGGTGGTGCTGAGCATCAAGAGCCCGGCGTTCCAGGTGGACGCGAAGGCGAGCCCCGACGCCGGCGACCCGGCCGGGAAGGCGTCGCGGTTCGTGGCCGTCCACGAGCACTTCGGCAAGACGCAGGAGTTCGAGGGGACGCTCAGCCTGGACCTGGACGGGAAGCCGTACACCGAGGACTTCAAGGAGAAGGCGCACGACCACGACCACGGGAAGAAGTAGTGGCGCCGTCGCCGCTGGCGGCGTCGCGCTTCCCGGCGCGACGCCGCAAGCGGCATACCATAATCCTCATGTCACCCCCTGTTACAATCCCGCGGCCCGGTCGTCTTATTGCCGACCCCCGCCGCGCCCCCGGCAGGCCGTGGTGATGCCGACCGGACGAGCGAGCCGAGCCCCGGACCCGGGCGCCGCCCGGCGGGCGGAGTTCGAGGCGCTGCACGCGCGGCTGTCCCGCGAGGTCTGGGCCATCGCCTACGCCCGCTGGACCGACCCCGACCTGGCCCTCGACGTGACCCAGGAGGCGTTCCTCCGGCTGTGGAAGCAGTGGGAGGCCGGCGAGACGATCGAGAACCCGCGGGCGTGGCTCCTGCGCGTCGCCCGCAACCTGGCCGAGGACCACGCCAAGAGCGCGTTCCGCCGCAACGGCACCCAGCCGCCGGAACTCCTCAACGGCGTGCGGTCGGCGCAGCCGGCCCCCGCCGAGGCGCTGGAGCGCGAGGAACTGTTCGCCAAGATTCGCGCCGAACTCGACGGTCTCGCCCCGGCCGACCGCGACATCCTGACCCTGCGCTACGCCCTCGACTACGACGCGACCAGAATCGCCGAGACGCTGGGCGTGGCCGTGACCGCCGTCCACATGCGCCTGAGCCGGGCGCGGCAGCGGCTCGCCGACCGGCTCGGCCCCCTGGACGGCTACCCCCCCGGCAACGGGACGCACACATGACCCCCGACCCCCTCGACGCCGCCCTCACCGACTACTTCCGCCGCGAGATGCCGGCGCCGTGGCCGGCCGCGCCGTCGCTGGCCGCGCCCGCCGTCGCCCGCCGCGACCCCGGCCGCCGGGCGCGCCTGACGCTGGCGGCGTCGGTGGCGGCGCTGGCCGGCGCGTGTTGGCTGCTGTCGAACGGCGGCGGCCCGGCCGGCGGCCCCGCGGCCCCGGGCGCCAGCCCGGACGTGCTGCAGAACGCGACCGCCCGCCACCCGGCCGCGACCGACAAGGCCAAGGCGAAGGCCGACCCGATGAACGGCTTCCAGCCCGCCGCCCTGCCGCTCCCCTGACCCGTTCGCGCGCCGCGACGCGAAGCCGCAAGCGTTCGCTCGGGTGGTTCCGCTCCCCACGGTTGTCGTTCCGCCGGCGCGCCCTATCCTGAACGCTTTCGCCCCGGGTTCACCAACCGACTGATGCACGGCGCGCCCGCGCCGGATCGCAGGCCGGCCGGGGCCAACACCAGAGCCGCCGCACGCCGGCGGGAGCGTTCCCATGTCGCTGGGTCTCATCGGTTACAAGGTCGGCATGACGCAGTTCTTCACCGCGAGCGGCGCGGTGGAACCGGTCACGGTCATCCGCGTCGGGCCGTGCCCGGTGCTGCAGATCAAGTACCCGTCCACGAAGGACGGCAGCCGCGAGGTGACCAAGGACGGCTACACCGCCGTGCAGCTCGGGTTCGACGACAAGCCGCGCAAGAACGCCACCCGCCCGGAGCAGGGGCACGTGGCCGCGAACCTGAAGTCGAAGCGGAAGGAAGCCCGCCAGAAGGCCGGCGTGAAGATCCCGCCGAAGGCCGACGTGGAGCCGCAGCGCCACATCCGCGAGTTCCGCCTCGACCGCAAGGGGGCGTTCACCCTGGGCGTGAAGTCGGCCGACGCCGAGGCGGCGACCGTGACGGTGGAGCGCGTCAAGAGCACCGGCAACGTGCTGAAGCCGCACGAGGGCTACACCGAGGACGTGACGGTGAAGGTGGGCCAGAAGCTGACCGTGGCCGACGTGTTCAAGGACGTGATCGCGGTGGACGTGATCTCGAACACGAAGGGCCGCGGCACGCAGGGCGTCATGAAGCGTCACAACTTCGCCGGTCTGCCGGCGGCGCACGGTGCGAAGAAGGTCCACCGGCAGGCCGGGTCGACCTCGTCGCTGGCGTCGAACCGCGGTAGCGGCCGCCCGAAGAAGGGCTTGAAGCGGGCCGGCCGGTACGGCAACGAGCGGGTGACGATCCGCAACCTGACGGTGGTGAAGGTGGACGCCGAGAACAACCTGCTGCTGGTGCGCGGCGGCGTGCCGGGCCACCCGAACACGGTGGTGATGGTGCGGCCGACGAACAAGGTCGGCCCGGGTTCGCCGCGGGCGAAGGCGAACAAGAAGGAGTCGGCCCCGACGGGGAAGAAGAAGTAACCCGGCCGCCCGCTTGCGGCTTGGCGTTGCCCAACGCCAAGCCGCGAGCGGCGTGTATACACTTCCGGCATGTCCGCCGCCCCGGCCCTCCTGGCCGCGATCCGCGACCGCCCCGACGACGACACCCCGCGCCTCGCCTACGCCGACTGGCTCGACGACGCCGGCGACGCGGCCCGCGCCGAGTTCGTGCGCGTGCAGGTACAGCTGGCCCGCCTCCCCGACCACGACCCCGCCCGCCCCGCGCTGGAGGACCGCGAGCACGAACTGCTGGCGGCGCACGAGCCGGCGTGGCTCGGCGTGCCGCCGCAGGCGCTCACCGAGTGGGACTGGCAGCGCGGGTTCGTGGACGAGGTGACGGCCGAACCGGAAGTGCTGTCGGACCACGGTTCCGACCTGTTCGACCGGCATCCGGTTCGTCGCTGGGTCCCGACGGGTGACGGGGCTGAGCACGCCGCCCGCGTGGCCCAGAGATGGGGCGACCGGTTCGAGGCCATCGACCTACGCGTCGCGGCCTGGGCGAGTTACGAGCTCCGCGGGTTCCTGGCCGATCGCCCGTGGGACCGGCTGTCGGAACTGGTCGTCAGCGGGCACGGGGGAATCGACTGGCTCGTCCACGCGGCAGACCGGATGCGGTTCCGCGACCGGCTCCAGGTGTTTCGGTCCACCGGCGACCCGGCCGAGCGGCGGTTCAGTCAGGCGGTCCAATTCACGCGGTCGTCGCCGCTCGTTGAACTCGCCCTACCCGCGTGGCCCGCGATGGCCGCGGAACTGGAACGGCTGCTAACGCGGGACGCATCCTCGACCCTCGCCCGGCTCGACATCTCGGACTCCGACCTCGCCCCGGACGCTCTCCCGGCGTTCGCCCGCCCCGCGCCGGCGCTGTCCACCCTCGACGTGTCCGGCACCCCACTCGCCGGCTTCGCGCTCGAACCGCTGCTGTACGCTCCCGCGCTCGCCGGGCTGCGCGAGCTGAGCGTCAACCGCTGCGGGTCGGCCGCGGCCGTGGTGCGGGCGCTGCTCCGGTCGCCGTTCTGGCGGCAGGCCGAAACCCTCCGCCTCGCCGACGCCACCGCCCCGACCCGGCTGGTCGAGCCCCTGTTCGCCGCCGACGGCCCAGCCGCGCTCCGCACCCTCGACTTGTCCGGTAACTTCCTCTACGACGCGGGCGTCGCCGACCTGTGCGACGCCAGCTGGGCCGGCTCCCTGACGTGGCTCGGCCTCGGGCGGAACTACCTCACCGACAGCGCCGCCGAGCGCATCGCCGCGTCGAGCCGCTTCCGCCACCTGCGGACGCTGCACCTGAGCTACAACCACCCGCGCTGGCTGAACGACGACGCCTTCGACGGCCGCGTCACCGACCGCGGCGCGGTGGCGCTGGCGTCGAGCCCGGGGCTGGCGGCCCTGCGCGTGCTCACGCTCACCGGCGTCAGCCTGTCCGCGGCCGGTGTCGACGCGCTGCTGAACGGGCCGTTCTGGCGGCTGTCCGGGTTGGGGCTCGGCCGCTGCGAGCTGACGGCGGCGGCGGTGCGGGTGCTGGCGACGTCGCCGCGGCTGGCCCGGCTGTCGTTCCTCGACCTGAGCGGCAACCGCGACCTGCGCGGCGACGCGCTTCGGCCGCTGGCCGAGAGCCCGTACCTGTCGCCGCTGCTGGAACTCGACATCCACGGGTGCGGCGCGTCGGACGCGGTTGGCCACGAGCTGCGGTCGCGCCTGGGGCGGCGGTTGGGAAACTAGCCCACCCGCTGGCGGCTTGGCGCTGCCCAACGCGAAGCCGCAAGCGGCAACGGAACCCAACCGTCATTGCCCCGAACCCCCGCGCCGGGGTAGCGTAGCGGCATGAACCTCGCGCTTAACCCCACCTCGCTCGCCCCCCTCGACACCCCCGTCGGCCTGTTCGCCGACATCGTCTTCGACCGCCCCCTCGACCACCCGTACACCTACGCCGTCCCCGCCGCGCTCGCGGCGAAGGTCGGCGCCGGCAAGCGCGTCGAGGCGCCATTCGGCCGCGGCGGGCGCACCACGTCCGGGTTCTGCGTCCGCGTCGGCCACAACCCGCCGGCCCGCGGTGAGGTTAAGGAGCTCGCCCGCGTCCTCGACGACGACGCCCTCGTCGACGAGCACCTGATGAAGCTCACCCGCTGGATGGCCGACTACTACCTGTGCGGCTGGGGGCAGGTGCTGCACGCCGTCGTGCCGGCCGGCGTCCGCGACAACGCCGGCACCCGGCAGGCCGTGTTCGTCGAGCCCGTGGCGAAGGACGAGCTGCCGAACCCGTTGCCGTCGATCACGGCGGTGCAGAAGGCGGCGCTCGACGCCCTCAAGAAGGCGAACCGCCCGCTGGAACTCGGGCAGCTGGCGCGCCTGGCGAAGTGCGGCCCCGGCGTCGTCGGGTCGCTCGTGAAGAAGCGGCTGCTGAAGAAGTTCACCGAGCGCGTCGAGAGCGAGGCGGGGGGGCAGCACGAGCGCGCCGCGGACGCCGATGACACGCCGGTGTCACCGCCGCTCGCCATCGAGCTGAACGCCGACCAGACCGCCGTCTGGGACAAGCTCAACCCGGTCCTGCACGCCGGCGGGTTTCACGCCTTCCTGCTGCACGGCGTCACCGGCAGCGGCAAGACCGAAATCTACCTCCGCGCCATCGAGGAGGTCGTGAAGCAGGGGAAGGAAGCCATCGTCCTCGTCCCCGAAATCTCGCTCACGCCGCAGACGCTGGAGCGGTTCCGCGGGCGGTGTGGGAACGTCGCCGTCCTCCACAGTCACCTCACCGACGCCGAGCGCGGGGCGTACTGGCGGCGCGTCGCCACCGGGCACGTGCAGGTCGTCGTCGGCGCCCGCAGCGCCGTGTTCGCCCCGACCCGCAAGCTCGGCCTCATCGTCATCGACGAGGAGCACGAGACGACGTTCAAGCAGGAGGCGACGCCGCGCTACCACGCCCGCGACGTGGCCGTGATGCGCGCCCGGCTCGAAGACATCCCCCTCGTCATGGGCTCCGCGACGCCGAGCCTCGAAAGCTGGGCGAACGCCGCGCGGGGGGCGTACACGCTCCTCGAACTGCCGAACCGCGTCGAGAGCCGGCCGATGCCGCCGGTGCAGGTCGTGGACCTGCGCCACGAGCCGAAGCCGCAGGGGAAGCCGGGCGCGATCAGCCACACGCTCGAAACGGCGATGCGGGCCACGCTGAAGGCGAAGGGCCAGGTCATCCTGATGCTGAACCGCCGCGGGTTCAGCACGCACGTCCACTGCCCGGCGTGCGGCCACGTCGCGCAATGCGCCCACTGCGACCTGGCGCTGACGTTCCACCGCACGAAGGCGGCGCTGGTGTGCCACTACTGCGGGTGGGAAACCGCCCCCTACGCCAAGTGCCCCGCCTGCGGGCAGGACGCGATCCGCTACCAGGGCCTCGGCACCGAGAAGCTCCAGGCCGAGGTGGAGCAAAAGTTCCCCGGCAGCGTGTGCCAGCGGATGGACTCGGACACGATGAGCAAGCCCGGCAGTCACCAGCGCGTGCTCGACGCCTTCCGCGACGGGCTCGTTCACATCCTGCTCGGCACCCAAATGATCGCCAAGGGGCTGGACTTCCCCAACGTCACGCTGGTGGGCGTGGTGAACGCCGACGTGGGGCTGCACCTCCCCGACTTCCGCAGCGCCGAGCGCACGTTCCAACTGTTGGCGCAGGTGGCGGGCCGCGCCGGCCGCGGCGAGAAGGGCGGCCGGGTGCTGGTGCAGACGTACACGCCGGAGCACCCGTGCATCACGCTGGCCGCGGGCCACGACTACGCGACGTTCGCGGCCCAAGAGCTGGTCCACCGCAAGCAGCACAAGTACCCGCCCTACGAGCGGATGGCGCGGCTGATCGTCCGCAGCGAGAAGGAGGACGCGGCGAGCGCCTTCGCCGACACGCTGGCCGGCGCCTTCCAGAGCGCCCTGGCGACGCACGCGAAGGGCTCCGACGGCAAGCCCGCGCCGGTGCGGCTGCTCGGCCCGGCGGAGTGTCCGGTGTTCCGGCTGAAGAACTTCTACCGCTTCCACTTCCAGGTGCAGGCCGACAGCAGCGCCGCGCTGCACGACGTGCTGCGGGCCGCGCTGGCGACCGCCCGCCCGCCGAGCGGCGTCGAGTTCCAGGTGGACATCGACCCGTACAGCATGTTGTGATGGACCGCCATGAACCGCTTCGAGGCCGCGAACCTCGGCTGCCTCGCCCTCCTCGTCGCGGGGGCGGTCGCCGGCGCGGTGTACATCGATTGGCCGTGGTGGGCGGTCGCGCCGGTGGCGTTCTTCGGCGGCGGGTGGGTGGTCGAGCGGACCGCACCGGGCACCCGGCTACTATCCTGGCTGGGGGCCGACGGCTCGGGGGCACGTAAGGGGTCGCCTGCGGATGGGGGTCGCTCGGCGGGTTCGTCGTGGGGCCGGTTTCCAACCGGCCGTGTGAGCTCCGGCAGGTTGGAAACCGGCCCCACACCGGCGGCCGGGCGTGAGGATCGCATGGGCATCGAGTACCGCGTCCGCTCCGCCCCCGAGGCCGACCCCGCCGACGCCCTCCGCCGGCTCCCCACGGCGGTCGAACGGCCCGACGGCTTCGACTTCGGCGTCTCGCCCGACGGCTCGACCTGGCCCGACGCCACCGCGAGCGTCCACGCGGACGGCATCTGGTTCTGCGACTACCTCGGCGGCGAGGGACGGCGGTTGCTCGGCGAACTCGTCGCCGCGCTCGCCGGGTACGGGCCGGTCACGGTCGAGGAGTTGTAGGTGCGCACGTTCCACGCCACCGTCGTCGAGTCTTTCTCCGAGTACGACGTGCGCACCGTCCACTTCGACGACGAGAAGGACCAGTACCTTCAGTTCCAGTCGCCCGAGAGGCGCGAGGACGCGCTCGACTGGGAGGACGGCTACGGCGCCGTGGACGTGATCGTGGACGACCAGCACAACTCGGGGCAGAACTGCTTCTCGGAGGCCGAGCTGCGGCGCGACCGGTTCCGCGTCGTGTTCGCCCGCGACCCGCACATGTCCCGCCTCGGCGGCGTCGAGGTGACGTTCGACCTGGACGCCGCCGCGTTCGCCGAGCTGCGGGCCGGGCTCGCGTTCGTGTTCCGCGAATACCCGGGCTTCCAGGTTGTCGCGTCACCCGGGGCCTGACGGCCCTCGGCTCGCCTCGCTCACGCCTGCCGAATCCGGTACAGCGTCCCCTTCGTCCGCTCGCCGCCGGGCTCGCCGGCGCGGATCAACTCGGGCGTCACCGCGTACCCCGCCTCCTCCAGCTTCCAGCGGAACACCCGCGCCGCCAGCCGGTCCGGGTCGGCGATGAGGCATACGCCGCCCGGCGCCAGCACCGCCGCCAGCAGCCCCACCAGCGGCGCGACTAGCCGCTCCTCGTACATGAGGTCCGAGCCGATCACGACGGGAAGCGGCCGACGCCCTCCGGGGCGCGGAAGTCGAGCGGCCGGGTGCGGAAGCCGGTCGTGAAGCCGTTCAGCCGGGCGTTGCGGTCGGCGAAGGCGAGCGCGGTTTCGTCCACGTCGGTGAACGTCACGTCGAGCCCGCGGGCGAGGCACGCAACGCCGGCGAGCCCGAGCCCGCAGCCGACTTCGAGGACGCTCACGGGTTGCGGGTAGGCGTCCCACTTCTCGCGGACGACGACCTTCGCCAGCATCCGCGCCGCCGGCCACAGCTGCGCCCAGTAGGGGACGTAGTCGTCGGCCGCGTAGGCGGAGCGGACCCACGGGTGGTCGAGGAGCTTGTCGGAGTCGGCGGGCCGGTCGATGCGGAACCGGTAGTCGTCGATGAAGACGGTGTCGCGGACCGTGTCGGTGACGGCTTCGGGCGGCGTGGCGTGGTAGCGCGGTGTCATGGGTTGTTGGTGGGGCCGGCTTCCAACCGGCCGGCCTGAGCATGGCCGGTTGGAAACCGGCCCCGCGGTTCGGTCACAGGAAGCGGACGCAGCCGACGAACTCCTCGAGCGTCAGCGGGCGGTCGGCCGGGACCAGCGCGTACGCGGCCGGGCTCTCGGCGCAGTCCACGATCAGCTGCATCTCGTTCGGCACGCTGTACCCGGTGTCGCTGGCGATGTGGCCGCTCACCAGCCACTCGGCGTCCATCCGCCGCAGGTACTCGGCCACGTTCGCCGGCGTCACGTCGCGGCCCCACAGCACGCCGTGGACCGACCCGCCCGGTTGCAAGTCCGCGTCGGTGTACTCGGCGGCCAGCAGCCGGGCCGGGTCGAACAGCGTCATCTGACGGGCCGACGGCAGACTGTGGCTGACCAGCACCCGGTTCGGGGTGCGGACGGCGACCGGAAGGGACTTGAACAGGTCGAGGTAAGTTTGGTACACCTCCGGGCCGTACTCGGGACCGTAGGCAGCCGTCGCCCCCTGCTCGAACGCCTCGTTCAGGTCGGCGTCGGCCTTCAGCACCTTGCGGCCGGTCCACTGGGCGAGCTCGTGGTTGCCCGGAAGGTAGTGGACCTGCCGCGGGAACTGGGCCTTGAGGGCCGCGAACAGGTCCACCAACTGGTGCGACTTGTCGGCGCCCGACGGGTAGCGGTAGGTGCCGTGGATGAGTTCCTGAAAGATCAGGTGCCGGCCGGGGTTGTTCCCCAGGTCGGCGGCCTTCAGCAGCCCCTGGAAGTGGCCGACGTGGCCGTGCAGGTCGCCGGCGACCAGGACTTCGGTGCAGCCGACGGGCTCGACGATGCGGCCGCGGCGCCCCGGCGTGGCCCGGCTCAACACGACGGCCCGGCGCAGGAACGAGAGCATCCGGTCGGGGGCGGGCATTCGCGGCTTCCGGCGGGCGGGTCGTGCGGGTCATTCTACCACGGCGGGCGCCGCGGACAGGGCGGGCGCGACGGCGTGGGCGTCGTTCGTGTGTCATGCTTCGGCGGTGGCTGTTACGCACAGCCTCTTGCCGGGTGCCGGGCGGGTCGGACAATCCCCTTAACACGACCGAGCACACCCACCGCATGAGCCCTCTGCCGAACCCGGACCGCTCGCGCTCCGTCCCGCCCCCGCCGCCGCTCAGCCTCTACCCGGTCGAGCTGTCCCGGAACCTCCGGGTCGAGAGCGTGTCGCGCCTCGACCCCACGCCGCCGCACGCGGTCGAGGACATGGCCCCGGTGTCGGCGGCGGTCGAGCTGATGCGCCGCGAGAAGGTCGGCTGCGTGCTGGTGACGCGGGCCGGCAAACTGGTCGGCCTGTTCACCGACCGCGACCTGCTGACGCGGGTGCTGGCGACGGGCCTGCCGCTGTCGGCGCCGATGGCCGAGTGCCTGACGCCGAGCCCGGTGTGCGTCCACCCCAAGGACCCGGTACAGACGGCGCTGAAGAAGATGGAGAAGGGCGGCTACCGGCACCTCCCGGTGATCGACGACGCGCACCGGCCGGTGGGCGTGCTGTCGGTGCGGCGGGTGATGCACTACCTGGTCGAGCACTTTCCGCTGGTTTACAACCACCCGCCCGACCCGCATCGCTACCCGGACGCCGCCGAGGGGGCGTGAGCCGTGGGGCCGGTTTCCAGCGGCCGTCCGGTGTGGGGCCGGTTTCAACCGGCCTTACCTGACGCGGTCGAGGAACGGTGGGTTCAGGTAAGGCCGGTTGGAAACCGGCCCCGTTGAAGCACCTCGCCGCCGGTCGGCTAGAATATCCCCGGTCGGCCCCACCCTCCCGCCGCCACGACTCCCCGCCGGTTCGTCCCCCGTTCGTTCCCGCCGCCGAGGCGCTCATGCGGTTTTCGCTCGTTGTCGCGTTCGCCGCGTTCGCCGCGCCTGTCGCCCGCGCCGCGGACGACCCGAAGGCGGTCGAGTTCTTCGAGACGAAGATTCGCCCCGTGCTCGTCGAGCACTGCGTGAAGTGTCACTCGGCCGACGCCGAGAGCAAGAACAAGCTCCGCGG
The DNA here is from genome assembly GCA_044220735.1 of Urbifossiella sp. Lineage (GTDB taxonomy): Bacteria > Planctomycetota > Planctomycetia > Gemmatales > Gemmataceae > Urbifossiella. The sequence goes on from JBGAQM010000125.1 coordinate 13,353, forward strand.
CGGCCTCAAGCTCGACACGAAAGCCCACTGGACTCAGGGCGGCGACACCGGCGCCGCGGTCGTGCCCGGCGACCCGAGCAAGGGCACGCTCCTCAAGTCGCTCCGCTACGACGGCGACGTGCAGATGCCGCCGAGCGGGAAGCTGCCGGCCGCGGTCGTCGCCGACTTCGAGCGGTGGATCAAGATGGGCGCCCCCGACCCGCGCACCGGCACCGCCGGCGTGGCGAAGGCGCTCAAGGGGCTGAGCCTCGAAGAAGGCCGCGCCTTCTGGTCGATCCAGCCGCCGAAGACGCCGGCCGGTGCGCAGACGGTCGATTCGTTCATCGCCGCGAAGCTCGCCGAGAAGAAGCTCACCCCCGTCGGCAGCGCCGACCGCCGCACGCTCGTCCGCCGCGCCACCTTCGACCTCCACGGCCTGCCGCCGACGCCGGAGGAGGTCGAGGCGTTCGTCAACGACGCCGACCCGAAGGCGTTCGAGAAGCTGGTCGATCGGCTGCTCGTTTCCCCGCGGTACGGCGAGCGCTGGGCGCGGCACTGGCTCGACGTGGCCCGCTACGCCGAGGACCAGGCGCACACGTTCGCCGTGACGCCGAAGCGGTACGCCTACCTGTACCGCGACTGGGTCGTCCGCGCGTTCAACGCCGACATGCCGTTCGACCGCTTCGTCACCCTGCAACTCGCCGGCGACCTGCTGCCCGCGGGCACCAACGAGACGACCGACGAGCTGTTCACGCGCATCGCCGGCATGGGCTTCCTCGGCCTCGGCGCCGAGTACTACAAGAACACCGCCCGCGAGCAGGCCATCGCCGAGGAACTGGACGACCGCGTGGACGTGGTGAGCCGGGTGTTCCTGGGCCTCACGGTCAGCTGCGCCCGCTGCCACGACCACAAATTCGACCCCATCCCGACGCGCGATTATTACTCGCTGGCCGGCCTGTTCTACGGCACGAACCTGACCAACGCCCCGCTCGCCACGCAGGCCGAACAGAAGAGCTACAACGACGCGCAGGCCCGGGTGAAGCAGCAGGAAGACGCCGTGACCGGCATGCTGACCGCCGCCGGGAAGGCCGCCGCGACGAAGGCCGTGGCCCGCACCGCCGACTACCTCGTCGCCGCCCGCGAGGTTCAGAGCGGCAAGACGAAGGTAAACGCCGCCGCGAAGGCGAACGAGCTGGAGCCGTACTTCCTCGACCGGTGGGTGAAGTTCTCCGACCCCGCGAACGCGAGCAAGGCGCCGGCCATCACGAAGGACTGGTTCGCGCTGAAGGCGGACGCCAAGGCCGACGCCGTGAAGGCGGCCGCGACCGCGGTGCAGACGAAGCTCGCGGCGCTGGAGGTGCCCGACGCAACGCCGCCGAAGGGGAAGGCGAAGAACGCCGACCCGCTGACGAAGGCGATGTTCCTGGACGCGAACGCCCCGCTGTTCGTGACGCCCGAGAACGCCGAGAAGCTGTTCGTGACCGCCGACCAGAAGCCGCAACTCGCGGCGATGCGCACGGAACTCGACGCCCGCAAGAAGGCGTCGCCGCCGGCCCCGCTGCAGGCGCACATCCTCAGTGGCGCCGGCAGCGGTATGAAGGTGTACATCCGCGGCAACCCCGCGACGAAGGGCGAGGACGCGCCGAAGGGCTTCCTGCAAGTGCTGGCCGCGGCGCCGGCGAAGGACTTCACGCGGCTCGACCTGGCGAAGAGCATCGCCACGCCGGACAACCCGCTGACGGCGCGGGTGTTCGTGAACCGCGTGTGGGCGTGGCACTTCGGCCGCGGCCTCGTGGACACGCCGAGTAACTTCGGCGTGCAGGGCGGCCGCCCGAGCCACCCCGAGTTGCTCGACTGGCTCGCCGTCAACTTCGTGAAGAACGGCTGGAGCACGAAGTGGCTCCACCGCCAAATCATGCTGAGCGCGACCTACCAGCGCGCCGCCGAGCCGCAGGACGGCAACACGGCCATCGACGCGGCGAACGTGTACCTGTGGCGCGGCAGCCGCCGCCGGCTCGACGTGGAGGCGTGGCGCGACTCGCTGCTGGCGGTGAGCGGCAACCTCGACGACAAGCTCGGCGGCCCGACGTTCGACCTCCGCGACGCGAACGCCAAGCGCCGCACGGTGTACGCGAAGGTGAGCCGCCACGAGCTCGACGGCCTGCTGCGGCTGTTCGATTTCCCCGACGCGAACGTGACCGCCGACCGCCGCAGTGTGACGACGGTGCCGCAGCAGCAGCTGTTCGCGCTGAACAGCGAGTTCATGGTGAACCAGGCGAAGGCCTTCGCCGCCCGCGTCGAGAAGCTGGGCACGACGGACGAGGCGCGGGTGGAGGCGGCGTACCGGCTGGCGTTCAACCGCCCGCCGGCGTCCGAGGAGACGGCGCTGGCGCTGGCGTTCCTGCGCCAGCCGACGACCGCGGACGACCGCCTGACGCGCTGGCAGCAGTACGCCCAGGCGCTGCTGGCGAGCAACGAGATGATGTACGTGGACTGACGTGGGGCCGGTTTCCAACCGGCCTTGGTCAGCATGGCCGGTTGGAAACC